>CANJNJ010000165.1 GCA_947474995.1 Opitutaceae bacterium
AACCAGATGCCACGTTTCATGAAAACAAGCGGCGGAAATCCCGCCCATCGAGTCAAGGATCGCCGCGGCGTTGCAGCGGGATGTAACCTCGCTGTCACCCAATTGTCATGTTTCAGCCGGCCGAAGGACCACTCGTTCCGCCTTTGTCACCGTTTCGACACACTTTTGTAACATTCACCGTCCATAGTGGGGAGGCCGGATTGCACCCCGGCGCGCACGCACCTAACCACTATGGACCTTTTCACACCTTCCCGCTGCCTGGCCCTCGCGCTGGGCCTGTTGGCGTCCACCGGGCCGCTTCTCGCTCAGGACAACAGCACGTTGCTCAATCTACTCGTCCGAAAGGGCATCCTGACCGATCAGGATGCCGACGACCTCCGGGCCGACCTGGCCAAGGAAAACAACGCCGCTCTCGTCGGGACCTCCAAGAGCAACAATCTGGAGAAGTTTTCCCTCACCGCGCGGTTTCAATCGCAGTTCGTCGACCTCAACGCCGACGCCGGCGGTTCGGTCCCCAATGTCGCGCACAACCAGCATTTCCTGCTGCGGCGGATCTATTTTGGCGCCAAGGCCCAGTTCTCGGCCAATTGGTCGGCTTACCTGAATTACGATTATGCCGGTTCGACGTTCGACCAGGCGACCATCACGTGGAAGCCGAGCGATCAACTCATCGCCGACTTCGGGCTGCGCAAGGTGCCCTTCGGTTATGACGAGTGGTCGATTTCGAGCGGCGCGCTCAAGTGCATCGAGCGGTCGGCCATCACCCGTTTCTTTGTCGAGTCGAACAACGGCCGCCGGCTCGGCGCCGGGAGCTATCACCAGGGCGTTTTCCTCGGTGGCGCGTCGACGAACGGCGAGTTCACTTATAATGTCGCCGTGGCCAACCCTGAGCGGGGCGAGGATGGCATCACCGTGGCGCCCGGCGTCGGCAATCCGACCAACAACAATTTCTCCTATTGGGCGAATGTCGGTTACGGCGTGAAATTTGGCGACGGGCTCTTGAACTCGTGGAAAGTGGGCTTTTCGACGGGCCTGCTCCCCGACCAGGGCGGCGCGAGCAACGCGAACCTCGGCAAGGGCCTCGATCTTTCCGTCTACTCGGCGTACGCCGACCTTTACTACGGTGGCTTTTCGCTCGTGGCGGAGTACGACTGGAGCAAGAACGACCGCGGCGCGTCGGCCACGCGGGACGCGCAGTCGAGCGGCTACTGGATTCAGCCGTCGTATCGCTTTGGGGCATTCGAGCCCGTCGTGCGGTATAGTTTTGTCGATTCCGACGGCCGCGGGATCGTTCCGGGTGACTTGGTGCGCTCTTCGCCCAATCCTGCGAACCTCACGTTCAACAAGATGGACGAGTGGTACGTGGGTTTGAATTGGTACCTCGTCGGCAACGACCTCAAGCACGAGGTCAAGTTTCAGGCCGGCTACGTGAACGCCAAGTCGACCAACCGGCTGAGCGGTCCGGCCACGGTTAGCGAGGTCAAGACGGACGGCGTGCGCAGCCAGTTCCAGGTGAACTTCTGAGCCCATGCCTCTATTAAAATTTTCCAAACCTGGCTCACGCGGAGACGCGGAGGACGCGGAGCGGGCCAATACGAACCCTATGTCTTGAGCTACTCCGCGATCTCCGCGGCTCCGCGTGAAACAAAATCACCACCAAATTCCTAATCTACTCTCCCATCCAAAATGAAACTGCTTAATCCTAAATCCCTGTTCGTGGCCGCCGGCCTTTGCTTCGCGGCGATGCCAGCGTTCGCCCAGGCGATCCGCGTCGATCAGAACCTGCCCGAGTACAAGCCGGTCAGCGGCGTCTCGGGCAAGATCAGTTCGATCGGTTCCGACACCCTCAACAACCTCATGACCTACTGGGCTGAGGAATTCAAAAAAATCTATCCCAACGTTTCGATCGAGATCGAGGGCAAGGGTTCTTCGACCGCGCCGCCCGCGCTGATCGCGGGCACGGCCCAGCTTGGGCCGATGAGCCGCAAGATGAAGGCCGAGGAGGTCGACGCCTTCGAAAAGAAGTACGGCTACAAGCCGCGCATCGTGGGTGTCGCGATCGACGCTCTCGCGGTGTACGTCAGCAAGGACAACCCGATCAAATCGCTCACGCTGCAGCAGGTGGACTCGATTTTCTCCGCCACGCGCAAGCGCGGCGGTCAGAACGTCACGACCTGGGGCCAGCTGGGTTTGACCGGCGAGTGGGCGAGCAAGCCCGTTTCGCTCTACGGCCGCAACAGCGCCTCGGGCACCTACGGCTTCTTCAAGGAGCACGTGCTGCAGAACGGCGATTACAAGGGGAGCGTCAAGGAGCAGCCCGGCTCCGCCTCCGTCGTGCAGGGCGTGGAGAAGGAACTCGGGGGCGTGGGCTATTCCGGCATCGGCTATAAGACGTCGGGCGTTCGCGCCGTGCCGCTCTCCGACAAGGGCGCGCCGGTCGAGGCGAACCAAGACAACGCCGAGTCGTTCAAATACCCGATCTCGCGCTATCTGTACATCTACATCAACGCGAGTCCGTCGAGCGGACCCGATCCGCTGGTGAAGGAGTTCATCCGCTTTGTCCTTTCGAAGCAGGGACAGCAGGACACGGCGAAGGACGGTTACTTCCCGCTGCCAGCGAAGAAGGCCGCGGAGTTCCTTGAAAGCTCGGGCGCCCAGTGAGGCAATTTGTGAAATCGGTTTGGACTGTTGGGGTGGCGTTCGTAGTTCCGCCTTTAGGCGGAATCTGGGCGTCGCAATCCTTCCGCCTAAAGGCGGAACTACAAACAGAGCGGTTCCAGCCTATTGAAAATACGACCGTTAATGCGGTCGGCAGCTGATCGCACGCGCGATCACCTCGTCATGCCCATCTCCACGCCTCCGCCGTCACCCGTCTCGCGCCTCGCGGCGCGCAAGGGTGTTGCGCGTCGCGTGAAGATCATCGATCGCGCGGCCGATCTCCTGATTCGCGCGGCCGGGGTGGGGATCATCGTCATCGTCGCGCTGATTTTTGTTTTTCTCGGCCTTGAGACCGTGCCGCTTTTTCGCGGGGCCCGGCAGCACGTGGGGTTTGAACGCAGTCTGCCCGGCCTCCCGGCCACGCCGGTGCCGGAGCGGAATGCGGTCGGCCACGTTCTCGCGCTCGGGATCAACGAATACGAATCGCACTACTACTACGTCGACGCGACGGCGGGGGCTGTCCGCTTCGTGGCGACTGCCGGAGGGGAAGGCGACGCGGAGTTTCCGCTGCGCAGCCTCGCGACCTCCCGGGTGACGGCGGCCTACCGCACGCCCTCGCGTGATCGGCTGCTGGTGGGGACGGCGGACGGTCGCGTGATCGTGGCGGAGGCGAAGTTTGCCGTGACCTACGTCGAGGCGGGCGAACGCCGGGTGCAGGCGAGTTTGAACGAGGTGGGCAAAGTGGCGGCGGTTGCGCCGAGTCCGGTGGTGCGGATTCACGGACGGCAGAATTCCGGCGGCGATTATTTTTATGCCTACGCCAATGCGGCCGGCCGGGTCTTCACGGGTAAGTTTGTCGAAGGCGAGCCGGCGGAGGCCGCCCAGCCGGTGGGTGGTGACTTCCGCGGGAAAATCACCGCGCTCATCATCGACTACGAGGGCAACAAGTTGTTCGTCGCGACCGAGGCGAAGAAGCTCTATCAGTATTACCTCGGCGAAAATCGCGACGCCCCGTACCGCGTCTACGATTTCGCCAGCAACCTGACGGCGCTCGATTTCATCATCGGGGACGTCTCCTTGCTGATGGGTTTTGCGGACGGTGCCGTGGAATCGTGGTTTGGCGTGCGGGAAAAGGAGACCGACACGCTCAAGCCGATTCACCGCATCCATACCTTCGAGCCGATGCCCGCGGCGGTGACGTTCATCCAGCCCTCGGCGCGCGACAAGGGCTTCGTGGTGGGGGCGGCGGATGGCACGATGAAACTCAACTTCACGACTTCCGCGCGCACGATGCTGACGTCGAAACTCGGCTCGGCCGTGGCGCAGCTGGCATACGCGCCGAAACTGACGGCGCTGCTCGCGCTGGGGGAAAACGGTTCGGTGCGCCTGACCAACGTCGAAAATCCGCACCCGGAGATTTCCTTCAAGTCACTCTTCGGTCGGGTGCACTACGAGGGTTACGATGCCCCTGATTACATCTGGCAGAGCACCGGCGGCACGGATGATTTCGAGGGAAAATATTCCCTCGTGCCCCTGACGGTCGGCACGCTCAAGGGCGCCTTCTACGGACTGCTGTTTGCCATTCCGATCGCGGTGCTGGCTGCGCTGTATGCGTCCCAGTTCATGGCCCCGACGCTGCGGACGTATTTCAAGCCGACCATTGAGATCATGGCCGCGCTGCCGTCGGTGGTCATCGGTTTTCTCGCCGGACTGTGGCTCGCGCCCCTCCTCGAGGAGATCATGGTGGGCACGCTGCTGGCGATTTTTGTCATTCCCCTGACCGCCATTGCCGGGATGGTCGCATGGTCCTCCCTGCCGCGCCGGTTCCGCCACCGGGTGCCATTTGGGATGGAGTTGGTGCTCCTGGTGCCGCTGGTGATCGCGGGCTTTTGGTTCGCCCAGAAACTCGGGCCGGTCGTCGAAGGGGTCTGCTTTCAGGGGAACTACAAACAGTGGATTTTTGATGTCTTCGGAAAGCAGTTCGAGCAGCGCAACTCCATCGTGATTGGCATCGCGATGGGTTTCGCGGTCATCCCGCTCATCTTCACGATTTCCGAGGATGCGTTTTCCAACGTGCCGGCGTCCTTTCGGAGCGCCAGTTACGCCCTGGGCGCGAGTCGCTGGCAGACGGCGTGGCGCGTGATTCTGCCGACGGCCAGTCCGGGGGTGTTTTCGGCCGTGATGATCGGTTTCGGGCGCGCGGTCGGTGAAACGATGATCGTGCTCATGGCCACGGGCAACACGCCGATCCTGAGTTTCAGTCCGTTCAACGGCATGCGCACGCTTTCAGCCAACACGGCGGTCGAAATCCCGGAGGCTCCGGTCGATGGCACCCTTTACCGCGTGCTTTTCGTGGCCTCGCTGCTGCTCTTCGGGCTGACGTTTGTGTGCAACACGATCGCGGAGGTCGTCCGCCAGCGATTGCGCGAGAAATACCAGGCGGTGTGAGAATGAAAATGAATCGCTTACTCCAAGTTTGCAGCTGCTCGAAAACCACTCGTGGTGGCGCGGGGGCGATGTGTTTGCTGGTCGTTCCGCCTAAAGGCGGAACGACGAACAAAGCGGTGCGAACATTCGGTCCGTCATGAGCGACTCCCACCTCACCCAATCGCCGAAACCGACGACGCGTCTGCTCCAGATGTTTCGGCGGGGCGACTGTTTCCTCTGGATGAGCGGCGGAGCGCTGGCACTGGCGGCGTTGATGATTACCGGACTCCTGCTCCTCGTAATTGTGAACGGGGCCACGTTCTTCTGGCCGTTCGACGTCACGGCCGTGGATCGGGCCGACGGCACGAAACTGCTCGGACAGATCACCGCCACCCAGGCGGAGCGCAAGGATGGCGGCGGTCAGATCATCAAGAGTGCCCAGACCCAGTTCAGGGTTGGTAACCGCGACCTCTACGGCTTCGACTTCGTGTGGGCCTCCACGGTGGAGCTGGCCAATTTCCGTCGGCCGGCGGACGTGGTGCAGATCGAACGTCAGGAGTACGGCGATTTTCTTGGATTCCTGCAGCGGGTCGAAGAGTCGGGCCGGACCGTGGCGGCGGGCGCCGCGGCGTGGGAGGTGCTCCTGGCCAAGGCCCCGGGTGCCCGCGCCCTCGCCGTCCGGGCGACCAAGCTTCAGCGGGAGGACATCGGGGCGGTCAATTACGCCATCCAGAAGGCGAAGCTCCGGCTCAAAGCTGCCGCGCGAAAAGCCGGTTCCGGGGCAAAGATTGATCCGGTGTTCCAGGCGGAAATCGACGCCGAACTCGTCCGCCTCGGCGTGGAATACGAGCGGCTGCGGGCAGAGGCGGGCGCTTTGGCGGTGCAGGCGGCGGCCGCGCAGGCGGTTTTCACCACGATCGACGGCCAGGAAAAAAAGGTGCCGCTGGCCGTGGTGGTGCGGGCCTTCCGACCCAACGCGATGACGATCACGCAAAAAATCGGACACTATCTCAGCCGCGCCGGCGAGTTCGTCGTCGGCGAGCCGCGTGAGTCCAACACCGAGGGCGGCGTGTTTCCGGCCATCTTCGGCACGGTGATGATGACGATTATCATGAGCCTGGTCGTCACTCCCTTCGGGGTCGTGGCGGCTTTCTATTTGCGCGAATATGCCCGCCAGGGGTTCTTCGTGCGGGTGGTGCGAATCGCCATCAACAACCTCGCCGGCGTGCCGTCGATTGTCTTCGGCGTTTTTGGACTCGGTTTCTTCGTCTATTTCGTCGGTGGTGGCATGGACCGGCTGTTTTTCCCTGACCTCCTGCCGACGCCCACGTTTGGCACCGGGGGAATCCTTTGGGCTTCACTGACGCTCGCCCTGTTGACGGTCCCGGTGGTGATTGTCGCCACGGAGGAAAGCATTGCCGCGGTCCCACGCGGGGCGCGCGAAGGGTCGCTCGCGCTCGGCGCGTCGAAATTCCAAACCATCCTGAACATCGTGTTGCCCGCGTCGGTGCCGGGCATCCTGACCGGCGTCATTCTGGCCATGGCGCGTGGCGCCGGGGAAGTGGCGCCACTCATGATTACGGGGGTCGTCAAGCTGGCGCCCGAGATGCCGTTTGACGGTCATTTCCCTTTTCTCCACCTCGACCGCAAATTCATGCACCTCGGGTTTCACATCTACGACGTCGGCTTCCAGTCCCCCAACATCGAGGCCGCGAAGCCCATGGTGTTTACCACGACGCTGCTGCTCATCGGCATCGTTATCCTGCTCAATCTCACGGCGATTGCCCTGCGCGATCGCATTCGCAAGAAATACAAGACGGGAGCATTTTGATGTTCTCTTCCAACTTGATCAAGAAAGCTGTGCACCCAGCCACCGCGACCCCGCAGAAGGCGCTTGTTTCTCTCTTTGAACTGTTGCTCATGAAACCTTCGCCCCCAGTCACCCCGCCGGCACCCTTGCCTCCGAGTCCCGTGAGTCGGCCTGCCGCGGGTGCGGCCGCACCGTTCGCTGTCCGGGTGGACCAGCTCAGTCTCTTCTACGGGGCGAAGCAGGCCCTCTTCGACGTTTCGCTCGATGTGCCCGAACGGCGGGTCACGGCTTTCATCGGTCCGTCGGGCTGCGGCAAGTCGACGCTGCTGCGCTGCTTCAACCGGATGAACGATCTGGTGGACGGGGTCCGCACCCGCGGCCAGGTGCTGCTCGGCGGGCAGGATATCTTTGCCCCGGTGGTGGACGTCATCGAGCTGCGGAAGCGGGTCGGCATGGTGTTTCAGAAATCGAATCCCTTTCCGAAATCGATCTACGAAAACGTCGCCTACGGCCTCCGGATTGCCGGGGTCAAGAACAAGGTCCAACTCGATGAGGTGGTGGAAAAATCGCTCCGCCGCGCCGCGCTGTGGGACGAGGCGAAGGATCGGCTGCACGATAGCGCGCTGGGTTTGTCGGGTGGTCAGCAGCAGCGGCTCTGCATCGCGCGCACCATTGCCGTCGAGCCCGAGGTGATCCTGATGGACGAGCCCTGCTCGGCGTTGGATCCGATCGCGACGGCGAAGATCGAGGAGTTGATCCAAAGCCTCCGGCAGCAGTTCACGATCGTCATCGTCACCCACAACATGCAGCAGGCCGCGCGCTGCTCGGACAAGACGGCGTTTTTCTATCTCGGCAAACTGATCGAGTTCGCCGATACCGGAGACATCTTCACCCGGCCGGCCAATCCGCAGACGGAGGCGTATGTGTCGGGGCGGTTCGGGTGAGCGGGCGAAAAATGACTACGGACTACGGCTCGACATCTTGATCCTTGTTACTTGTGACCTAATTCCACCATGACCCATTACGCTGAAGAAATGACCCGCTTGAAGGACAGCCTGCTGGCGATGGCGAGCCACGCCGAATCGGCCGTGGCCCGGGCCATGCGCACCCTCGTGGAGCGCGACGATGCACTGGGGCGGCAGGTGCAGGAGGACGACAACATCCTCGATCGGCTCGAAATCGATATCGATGAAGCCGCCCTGCACATCCTGACCAAGGCCCCGCTGGCCACCGATCTGCGGCTGACCACGGTCGCGATGAAAATTTCCCAGAATCTCGAGCGGGTGGGGGACGAAGCCGTGACCATCGCGCGCCGGGCCATCGACCTGAATACCGAGCCGCAGCTCAAGCCGTACGTGGACCTGCCCCGGATGGCGACGATGTCGCTGGAGATGCTGCGCGACGGCATCACCGCTTTCATCACCCGCGATCCCGAAAAGGCCCGGGCGGTGGTGCCGCGGGACCACGACGTGGATAATCTCAACCGGCAATTGCACCGCGAGCTGTCGAGTTACATGGTCGAGCGACCGACGACGATCACGCGCTGCCTGCATCTCATGGTGATTTCCAAGAGCCTCGAGCGGATCGCGGACCACGCGACCAACATTGCGGAGGAGGTCGTCTATCTTTACGAAGCGAAGGACATCCGCCACGCCGGTACCAAAGCCAATGAAACCTAAAATCCTGGTGGTTGATGACGAGCCCGACGCGCTCGAGGTACTCGGCTTCAAGCTCAAGGAGGCCGGCTTCACGCCGATCTTCGCGAAGGATGGTGCCCGGGCGATTGCCGCGGCCCAGAGCGAGCGGCCCGCGCTGATCGTGCTGGATCTCATGCTGCCGGAAATCGACGGCCTCGAGGTCTGCCGGATTTTGCGACGCGATCCGGGCACGGCGGCGATCCCGATTTTGATGCTGACCGCGCGCGCGGCGGAAATGGACCGCGTGCTGGGTCTGGAGTTGGGCGCGGACGATTATGTGACCAAGCCCTTCAGTCCCCGCGAACTCGTCCTGCGGATAAAAAAACTGCTCGCGCGCGCGAAGTCGACCGATGAGCCCATGACCCAGCTCCGGTTTGGCGGACTCGAAATCGACGTTCCCCGGCATCAGGTGACGATCGAGGGCGCTCCCTTGACGCTCACAGCCACCGAATTCAAGCTGCTCGAAATTCTCGCCCGGCGCCGCGGCCGGGTGCAAACGCGGGAAAGGTTGCTGCAGGACGTGTGGGGCTATGAAAACCCGATCGACAGCCGGACGGTCGACACGCACATGCGCCGGCTGCGGGAAAAATTGGGCAGCGCCGCCGAGTATCTGGAAACCATTCGTGGCGTGGGCTACCGGTTCAAGGCGGAGTCGTGAGTAGGTTGGTCGTCCCGCCTTCAGGCGGAATCCGAGTGATTCAAACCATCGGCCGGAAAGAGGAACTAGGACCCACGGCCCGGTTCGGCGATGCCGTCCGTTCCACCTGCGGGGCCGCCTGCCGCGCGGGCCGATTCTTCGCTTCGCTCGGCGGGGCAAACCCGATAAGGCTCGCGGCCCGATGACCGGTCTCACGCTCATTCTCCTGACCTTGCTCCTCATCGCCGGGGCGAGCGCCGGCTTGCTCTACCGGCGCTGGCAGGAGGCGGAGGAGCGCCGCGAGCGCGAGTTGGCCGCGGCGCAGGCCCGACATGAGGCGGCCCAGCACGAACAGACGGCGCGGATGACGGCGATGCTGGATGGCATGGTCGAGGGCCTCGTCGTCCTCGACCGCGAGGGTCGGATCGCCCTGGCGAATCGCGCCGCGGAGGTCATGTTCAGTTTCTCGCGGATGATGGTGGGCGGCACGCTGCTCCAGGCGATTCGCAATCACGAGGTGGCCGCGCTCGCGACGCGTGCGACCAGCGCCACCTCGGCCATCGAACATGAAGTGCGGCTGGAAGTTCCCTCGTCCCGCGTCGTGCAAATCAGCGCGGTGGCGCTCCACGACCCGGCCGGCGTGGTGACGGGCGCGGTGCTGGTCTTTCACGATGTGACGCGGTTGCGCGAACTCGAGGCGATGCGGCAGGATTTTGTCGCGAACGTGAGTCACGAACTCCGCA
>CANJNJ010000166.1 GCA_947474995.1 Opitutaceae bacterium
GCGTTGTTCGCGGAGGGGCCGGCGCGAAACGAGCTGCGCACGAGACGGCCAGCCTCCGCGAATTCCCCGCGGCTGAAGTGACGGAGAAATTCGAAATAGTCAGCGAGCGGAGCCCACTCGGGTTGCTGGCGGGCTCGCGCGTAGAGCGCCAGTCCCTCCTCGGGCTTGCCTTGACTGATCCGGGAGGAACCGAGGCTCAGCAGCGCCCGCGCGTGATTCGGATCGATCGCGACCACGCGCTCCATCGACTCGATGGAGGCGTCGCGGTTGCCGGTGTAACGCTGGGCGAGGCTGAGGGCGTAAACGGCTTCCGCCGACGCCGGGACGAGCCGGACCGCGCGCTCCGCCTGCTCGCGACCCTTGGCGATGCGTTGCGGGTTGTAATCGAAGCCGCGGTTGCGGAACATCAGCTGGAGCGCCGCCGAGCGCGCGAGGATTTCGCCGTCGCTCGCATCGAGGGTGAGCGCCCGCTGCATCAGGGAATCGGCGAGCGTATAGTCGTCGAGCGTGGAGTCGTATTTGTCCACGCTCAGCGCGAACGCGCGATCGGCGAGCTGGCGCGCCTCGGAGCGCGGCGCGGCGGGAGGTGAGGATTTCACCGGCGCGGCGGCGGCGATCGACGCGGACGGTGGCGGGGCGGGCTTGCTGCGTCCACCGAGCAACCACCAACCGACGCCGGCGACGATGACCGCGAGGGCCGCCGCAATGAGCGCGTAATTTTTCGCGCCGGGTTTGCCGATCGCTTCGCTCGCCGGGGAAGCCAGGTGGGCGGGCGGTGCGCTCTCCTGGGCCGTCGCGTGCTTCAGCGCGCCCGCGCGATGCGACCAGAGCTTGAGGAAACGCTGCTGCACGTCGGACGGGACCTCGCCCCCGCGGAGCCTCGTCCACTGCACCATGCGAAAACGATCCGGCACGAGCGCATCAGGCTCGCGGGTGTCGTCGATCACCACGGGCAAAACATACGGCACGCCGGAGGCGATGCTCATCGCGCGCTGGGCGGCGAGCTCCCATTCGAGGCGAAAGTAGCCCTCGTGCCGTGCCTGCGTGTTGGCGGAAATCAGCGGGATGAACAGCACGCATTCCTTGATCTGGCGTCGGATTTTCGCGTCCCACTCATCGCCATGTTCGAGTCCGCCGTCGGCATCAAACCACACCTCGACGCCGCCGGCCCGGAGCGATTCGCAAATGCGCCGCGCCGGCTCTGCATCTTGCGATGCATAGCTCAGGAAGACGGCTTTGCTGGCGGGATCGGACATGGGCGGCGGGGCGCAAAACAAGTGCCGCGCCAGCCGGTGCCTTGCGAGTCAAATGCTGGATGTCCCTCTGAAGCCTGCTGACCGAGCGGCAGGCCAAGGGAACTCTACGAGCCAAAAATACGGAGCCCAAAATGGGGTCAGAGCGAGAATCGAGAAAATGCCAGATATTCAGAGGCCCGCGATGGGGCATGACCCGCGGTGGAACTCAAGATTGGGTCTCGTAGACTCCAGCTGACCGATAGGAGTCGGCCACCGCGGCCGGCCGAAGCGGAAATGGCCGAGAATCCCAAATCGGCCGGAGAAGGGCGCGTGACTCAGAGAACATTGACGTATTTTGCCGTCGGATTCTTGCAGGTCGGACACTGGCCCTTGGCCGGAGCGCCAGTCGTCGTGGTTCCACAACCCGGACAGACGAAATAGTCAACCGGCGGATTTTTTCCGAGTTGGGCCAGCGCCTCGGCGAAAAGTACCGCGTGCTGCTTTTCGACCGCCATCGCAAAGCCGAAGGACCGCACGGCTTCATGCGCATTCTCCGCCTCGGCTAGTTTCAGATACCTGGGATACATCGTGTCGCGCTCGTAGCTCTCACCCGCGACCACTTGCTTGAGGTTCGCGACCGTCGTGCCCGGCTTCACCGCGTCGAGCGCCGAGGCCTCAACCTGCCCACCGAGATTCATGATTGCACCCATGTGCGTATACTCGTGGGTCGCCTCAGCGACCGACGCGGCCCGAAACAACTTTGCCACCTGCGCGTAGCCCGCGGCATCGGCCGTTCGCGCGAAGACCAAGTAGCGGAGCTGAGCATTGGCCTCGCCCAGATGGGCCGCGTTGAGATTGGCCATTGTCTCCTTGGAGCCGGGTTGCGCGTCGGCGCTTAATCCCAAAAGCAAGGCCACCGCCAAACTGGCGAAATGTCGGTAATTCATGGCGCCACCATAGCCTCCGTTGCGGATGAAGCCATGGGGTCTTACCCGCCACCCGCGCTCCACGCCGACCGCATGACGGGGTGTTCAATCTGACTGAGGCCGTCGCCGGTCCATATTCCGCCACCGACCTGGTTTGGGTTAGAATAATCTAATCTCGCCCGCGCCGGTTTCTAACTTCGGATGCGCTAGTCTGCCGGGGCATGAAAATCCTCTTCCTCGCCAAACTCGTCGGCGCCTTGGCGCTGGCTGCTCCCGCACTGGCTGCGACCGCTTCGGTCGAGACACTCAAGAATCTCAATGCCGCTTATCGCGGGGAGTCCAATGCGGCTCAGCGCTACACGGTGTTCGCGAAACAAGCCGATACTGACGGCCAAACCCAAATCGCGAAGTTGTTCCGTGCCGCGGCGTCCGCGGAAGCGATTCATCGCGACACCCACCGGGCGACGATCGTGAAACTCGGCGGCACCGCCGACCCGGTGACGCTCGATGCGGTCACCCCGGGCACCACGGCGAATAATCTCACGGCGGCGATCAAGGGCGAGAGCTACGAGCGCGACACGATGTATCCTGAATTCCTCAAGCTCGCCAAGTCGGAGAACAATCGCGAGGCCGAGCGCTCTTTCCATTTTGCCGGCGCGGCCGAGAAGGAGCACGCCGCGCTTTACGCGACGGCGCTCGCGCAGTTGGGAAAAAATCCCGCCGTGGAATACTACGTCTGTCCGGTCTGCGGCGACACGAGCGTCGGTCGCCCCACCAAGGACAAATGTGCCACCTGCCGCACCGCCACCACGAAGTTCGTCAACGTCCAGTAACCCTCAACGCCCGCATCGCCGGGCCCTCCACTCATCATGCTCGCCGTCCTCTCCCTCCCCAGCCCGTTGCATCCCGCGTTGGTACATTTCCCCATTGTGTTGCTGCTGCTCGGTGCCGTCGTCGCCGTTCCCGCCGCACTGATCACCCGGTGGAAACTTCCCCTCCTCGCCGCCATCCTGCTCAGCCTCGGCGCCATTGGCACCATCGTCGCCGTGCAAACCGGCGAGAGCGAGGGAGAGCGAATCGGCGAGACCGCAGCCACCGAGCAGGTGATGGAACAGCACGAGCAGTGGGCGGAACGCACCCAAGTCGTGGCGATCGTTGCCGCGTTGCTCGCCGCGGGCGTCTTGGCGACGACTCGCTGGCCCAAGGCGTCCAAGGCCCTCGGTGCCGTCGCCGCGCTGGGCGCGCTGACGGTCACCTGGTGCGTCGTCGAGACCGGGCACTACGGTGGCCAGCTCGTCTATCGCCACGGGGCGGGAGTGAATCTCGCCTCCGCCGGCAATCGTGGCGCACCCGACGGAAAGCCGGCCCCGGAGCGCCGCTCAGGCCGCGACCACGACGACAGGCGGTAACGTGGTCCGCGCTTTCACCCTCCTCTGCTCTGCGCCGCTTCACTCCACCCGCCGATGAAAACCAGCCCTTCGCTCCCCACGCTCTGCCAAGCCACGGCGGAAAAGCTGCTCGGTCAGACGGCCGGCATGCTCAGCACCGTCATCGAGCCACGGTTCGGTCGCGTCGCGCTCCATTACGATGGGGCCCGGATCTCCGACGCGACGGCGGGACGGCTCGCCGGCGAGTTGGTTCAAACGGTGCGGTCGAACTATGCCCAATGCACGCTGCAACTCGCCGGCCACGCCTGCGAAGGCTGCGCGCTGAAGTTGGAGCGCAAAGCGGAGACGATCCCTGGCGTGCGGCGCGCGAGCGCGACGTTCCTGGGGGGCACGATGCATGTCTCGTTTGATCAGCGCGTGCTCGATCTGCCCGCCGTCGAGGCGAAACTAAAAGCCATCGGCGCCCCGGTGAAACCGTTCGACGCGGCGTCGCCGGCCCCGTCCGGCTGGCGCTCGTGGCTGCACGGCGATCGCCTCGCGATCTCGTTCACCGCTGCGACGTTTGCCTTCATGCTGCTCGGGTGGAGTACCACGCGGAATCTCCCCGCCCTGCCGGCCATCGGGATCGCGTGCTATGTGCTCGCCTATGTGACGGGTGGATTTTTTGGCGTGCAGGCGGGCTGGCAGTCGCTGCGGCAGGCCACGGTCGATGTCGATTTGCTCATGGTGCTGGCCGCACTCGGCGCGGCCTTTGTCGGCGCGCCGTTCGAAGGCGCGATGCTGCTGTTTCTATTTTCGCTGTCGAACGTCCTGCAGGCCTACGCGATCGATCGGACGCGCAAGGCGATCAGTTCGCTGATGAAACTCCGGCCGACGCAAGCCCTCTGCCGGCGTGGCTCGGAAACCAAACTCCTCCCGCTCGAGGAACTCGTCGTGGGCGACGGGCTGATCGTGCGGCCGGGCGAGAGCGTCGCGCTCGACGGCGTCGTGACGGAGGGCGCAAGCACGCTCGACGAGGCGATGCTGACCGGCGAATCCATGCCCGTGGCCAAGACCGTCGGCCATCCGGTGTTCGGCGGCACGATGAACCAGACCGGCAGCCTGGAGATCCGTGTCACCAAGCTCGCGAAAGATTCCACCATCGCCAAGCTCATCCAACTCGTGGAACAGGCGCAGGGCGAGAAAGCCAACACGCAGCGCTTCCTCGAAAAGGCCGAGCAAACCTATGCGCTCAGCGTGATCGCGCTCACCGCCGGGCTCATTTTCGTGCCGTGGCTCGTCCTCCACCAAGGGTTTCACGACGTGTTTTATCGCGCGATGACCGTGATGGTGGTGGCCTCGCCCTGCGCGTTGATCATCAGCACTCCCGCGTCGATTCTCTCGGCGATCGGCGGCGCGGCGCGGCGCGGCATCCTGTTCAAGGGCGGCGCGCATCTTGAGCGCATGGCGACGATCAAGGTTTTTGCCTTCGACAAGACCGGCACGCTCACCCGCGGGAAGCCGCAGGTCACCGACATCATCGCGGGCGGCGAACTCAGCGCCTTTCCCGGCCAGCCCACGGGTGGTGCGCTGGATCTGCTGCGGCTGACCGCTTCGGTGGAGGCTCGCTCGGAGCACCCGCTGGCCCGCGCGATCGTTAATGCCGCCGAGGAACGGCGTCTCGGCTTGCTCGACTGCACGGCCTTTCAATCCGTCTCGGGCAAAGGTGCCGCAGCGACGGTGAACCAGCGGCGTATCGCGGTCGGCAGCGCCGGATATTTTCAAGCGTTCGCGTGCGTCGGTCTCGTCGAGGCCGAGACTCGGCTGGGAACGCTGCAAGACGAGGGCAAGACCTGCGTTCTCGTCGCCGAGATTAACGCCGACGGAACGCAGGCGCACGTCCTCGGGGTGATTGCCGTGGCCGATGTCGTGCGACCGGAAGCCGCGGCCGTCGTCGACCGGCTGCATCGGCTTGGCGTCAAGCGCATCGCCATGCTGACCGGCGATCATCGCCGCGTTGCCGAAGCCATCGCCCGCACCCTTGGCGTGGACGAGGTGCATGCGCAGTTGCTTCCCGCGGACAAGGTCCGCGTCGTAAAAGAACTGCGTTCGCACGGGCCCGTCGCGATGGTGGGCGACGGGATCAACGACGCCCCAGCGCTCGCCGCGGCCGACATCGGTATCGCGATGGGCGCGGGCGGAACCGACGTGGCGATGGAGACGGCGGACGTCGTCCTGATGAACGACCAGTTGCACACGATCGCCCTTGCGCTCGATATCAGCCGTCGGGCCCGCCGCGTGGTGGCACAGAATCTCACCTTCGCCCTCGGTGTGATTGTGGTGATGGTAATCGTCACGTTGCTCGGTCACGTGCCACTGCCGGTTGGCGTGGTCATGCACGAAGGCAGCACCGTGCTCGTCTGCCTGAACGGCCTGCGTCTCTTGTTTAACCGCGCGCGACCCACGTCGACCTCGCAAGCGGCGTCTGGTCTCGCCTCACTCCCGGCGACGTAATAGTTTCGGTCCATGCGTATTCTGGTAGCCGAGGATGAAGCCAAAGTGGCCGGGCACATTCGCAAAGGCCTGCAGGAGGCGGGTTATGCGGTGGACGTGGCCGTGGATGGCCCGGAGGCGCTCTGGCTGGCCGGCAATCATCCCTACGATGCCATGGTATGCGATGTGATGATGCCCGGGCAGGACGGGATCACGGTGGTCCGGCAATTGCGCCGCAAAGGTATCAACACCCCGGTGATCTTCCTAACCGCGCGGCACGAACTCGCCGACCGGGTCGCCGGGCTTGATGCGGGAGGCGACGACTATCTGCCCAAGCCGTTTTCGATGATTGAATTGCTCGCCCGCCTGCGGGCTCTGCTTCGGCGCCAGCGGCCTGATCTGGTCGATCGGTTGCGGGTCGCCGACCTCGAACTCGATTTGCTCGCACGCACCGCGCGCCGAACGGGCATCGAAATCGCACTGACCAACCGGGAATTCGCCCTGCTCGAACTCCTGATGGCCTCCTCGCCCAAACCCGTGAGCAAAACCGCCATTATCGAACACGTCTGGGATCAACACTTCGACTCAGGCACGAATGTCGTGAACGTCTACGTCAACTACCTCCGCGCCAAGATCGACCCGCCAGGCGTCGTGCCCTTGATCCAAACGATCCGCGGCGTGGGCTATGCCCTGAGAGAGGCGGCGCCATGAAATCAATGCGCTGGCGGATCGCACTCTGGTTCACCTTCAGCCTGCTGGCGGTGACAGCCGTTTTTGTCGGGATCACCTACCGGCACCTGCAACAAGAACTGCGGGTCGAAAAATGGGAACGCGCTCACCCCGGAAACAAGGACTGGACCCTCCACGGCAGTTATTCCGAGGCGGAGGTGCGCGACATCGCGGGTGAACTCTGGCGCTCTTCGCTGCTCTACGCCGTGCCCGTCACCGTGCTGACGCTGGGTATCGGTTACTACCTTTCCAAACGCGCATTCCAACCGGTGGCCGACATGAACCGGCAGTTGCGAGCGATCGGGGCACGCAGTCTCGATCAACGCTTGCGGCTGACGGACGCTGACGAGGAGTTTCGGGCCATCGAGAACAACGTGAACGCGCTGCTCACGCGGCTCGATGCCAGTTTTCGCCAATTGACCGAGTTTTCCGCCCAGGTCGCGCATGAGCTGCGCACGCCGCTCACGTTGATTCGGCTGCAAGTTGAGGAGGCGGCTGACCGCATTGAGCCCGCCCTGGCTGAGTCGCTGCAAGACGAGCTTCGTCGGCTTTCCGACTACGTCGACCAGTGCCTCCTCCTTGCCACGGCCGAGCAAGGCCGGGTGAACCTCGAGATTCGCCCTGTGCCACTGCGCGCCCTCGTGCTCGAAATGTTAGAGGTCTATGAACTGCTCGCTCGCTCTGAAAACCGTCCCTTGACCGTCGCCGCCGCCGCAGAAGTAAGCGTGTTAGCTGACGTTCGCTCGCTTCGTCAGATCCTGCACAACCTCCTGACCAATGCCCTGCGTCACGGCGAAGGTCCGATCGCCGTCACCGTTGGCGCGGATGGAGGCGGCCGTTTTTGTCGAATCGAAAATGCCGTCGGCCGAAAACCGAGCGCGGCGGGAAGCGGACATACGCTCGGTTTGCGTCTCGTGCGCGCCTTGACCGCACTGCACCCAGAAATGGCCTTCACCGGCACCGCCGCCACGGGACCGTTCGTCGCTGAACTGCGCTGGCCGAGCCCGACGGGTAATATCAATCCCACCGTGTCCCGATGAACCTCGCATGGTCGCAGGCAGAGTAGTCGAGCCAAGCGGTCGCCCTTCGCCTCGGGCGCGGCCGCGGGGATTTCCTGCCATTCCACCACCGAGCGGGCGCGGGTCTCTTTTGACCTTATGGGTTTGCCGGTGCCGCGCCCGCCTCACTCGTCTGCGGGCGGGCGGAAGCGCCCGGCGACGCGCTCCACGCCGCCGCGCGGGCCATCCGCCGCCTCGAAGCGGGAGGTCGCCGCGTTCCATCCGGTCTTGAGCGGATAGGGATAAATCGTCATCGCCCATGCAGTTTTCCCATTTTCTGCGTGTCGTCCCGCCAGCGCGACCGGTGCGGTGCCGTTCTCCCGCCAGGCGCGCACCGCTTCGAGGAGATTCGGCGGTTGATTGATCCCGGGACCGCCGCCGTGCGCCAGTCCGGGGACGAGATAAAATTGGAAAAACGACTGCACGTTCTCCAACCCGCCGAAGTGCTCGATCACCCGTTCGTAGTAGTCCAGCGAAGCGTGGTAGGGCACGACCGAATCCGCAGTGCCGAGGGTCATGATCAACTTGCCGCCGCGCCGGGCAAAGGCGCGCAGGTCGGGGTTCTCCGCGTTGAGCAACGGCGCGAGCGCGGCGGTATAGGCATCAATGTCAGCGCCAAAGTTGATCTCCTCCAGCGGCTTCTCCGCGCCGAAGACCCACTTGAAAAGATACAGGTGCCCGTGCGCGGACTCGAGGGAAGCGCCCAGCGGGATGCCATTGAAGATGCGTTCGCCGGTCACGGCGTGCCGCGGTCCGTCGAAGAGTTTCCGGAGCGCCGCGGCGTGCTCCCTAGTCAACGTCGGGTCCTTTTTCCGCGCCAGCGCGACGACGTCCTCGATGTCTTGCGCGCTGCAGCGGGGATCGGAAACGAACTTCCCCGCCGCCGCCGGGATTTCCCGCGCCGCCATGAACTCATTCGCGGCCGCAATGACGCTGGCCTCCTGTTCCTTGGTGAACGGGCATTTCTTCAGGATCTGGTCATTCCACAGGAAGTAGGCGTGCAACGGCGTGCGGCAATGCGCGGGGACGGCCGCCGCGATGCCATCGTAGTCGTCGGGATAACGCTGCGCCTCTTGGAGCGCCTGCTGACCGCCGGTCGAACCGCCGCTGAAATATGAAAGCTCCGGCTCCTTGCCGTAATACGCTCGCACGATCTGCTTGCCCGCGACCGTCATGAGGTGGGTCGCGCGGTAGCCGAAATCCTTCCACACTTCTCGATTGCCGACGCCCGAGTCGGAATTCGGCGCGGTGCCCATGTCCGTCGTGGCCACGGCGTAACCCGCGCCGCTCGGCCCCGCCAGGCTGGCGGGATGGATATTTCCAGCGGCGCCGCCATTGCCGAGACCGAGAAAGCGCGCATTCCATTGGTTCGCGTCGGGCAGCCAAACCTCGACGTTGATGTTCGAACCCTTCGCGGGATTGAGCACCAGCTTCACGATGGTCCGCGTCCCCGACGGATCGCGCTCCACCTGCGTGATCGTCGCGGCGGTGATCTTCAGCTCGCGCAGAACCGTCAGCCGGGCATCGCTCGTGGCCAAAGGCGCGATCTCTCCGAATGCGGGAAAGCAACCCATCAACGCGGCGACACAAAAGGGGGCGATTTTTCGGTTCATGGGGACGGGAGGTCGGGCGAGTCTGACCGAATTCGCCGTGCGCCGTCGATCAAACGATTGCAACGGATGTCAAAGGTTGGTCCGGTGCGCCGATCCGGTCTTCCGTTCGGCTGAAGCATTCGTCGCGGTTAACCCCGACCACGTCGGACAACCGGGCGCACGAGTCACCGCACTCAGCCGAAAATGTGCAGTGAAGCTGGAGCCCGTTGTCCCCAACGGGCTGACGTGAGAGCGTGCGGTCCAAAACCCGATGAGGACATCGGGTTTCACCGGTCAGTGATTTCGTTTTCTTTGGCGAAACGAGAGCCGACGGCAACGTTCCGCAGCCTAAGCCTTGTGCGGCCCCGGCTCTGCCGCCGCGTCCCGGGCCGGCAGCGCAAATTTTCTGGTGGTGATATTTCCCGGGCGATCGCACGCGACCACCTCCGCGCTCGCCGCCGGAATTCCCCCGGGCGAGCGCGATGGGATTTGAAAATACCACAACCCGGCTTTGGCCGTGGCCTCCCCAGCGAGGATCGTTTCACC
>CANJNJ010000167.1 GCA_947474995.1 Opitutaceae bacterium
ACTGCTTGTCAGCATATCCTGCCCACGGTCCTGCG
Source organism: Opitutaceae bacterium (assembly GCA_947474995.1). Taxonomy (GTDB): domain Bacteria; phylum Verrucomicrobiota; class Verrucomicrobiia; order Opitutales; family Opitutaceae; genus ER46. The sequence goes on from CANJNJ010000167.1 coordinate 36, forward strand.
CGAGTTTCGCCAGAGTTACCCGAAGTGCGCGATTCGGATCGAGCCGGGTGACCAAGGCCAGCAGCTCGAGCTTTTACGCGGCGGGCACATCGACCTCGCGATCGTGATTGAATCGCCAGGCAAGTCGCTGACCGAATTTACGTTCGTGCCGCTATTTGAAGACGAACTGCGCTTCCTGATCGCGCCGCTCCATCCTTGGGCCAAGGCGGGCCGGGCACCGCGTGAATCCATCGAGGCGGAGACCCTCGTGCTCTATAACAAGACCAGTCAGACGTTCCGGCTGGTGAGCGAGTATTTCCGCGAAGAGAAAGTGGCGCTGAACAATTTCATCGAACTGGGGAGCATGGAGGCCATCAAGGAACTCGTGAAAATTGGGATCGGGGCAGGTGTGCTGGCCCCGTGGATTGCCCGGGCCGAATTGGAAAATGGGTCGCTCGTGTCGGTGCCACTCGGTCAGCGCAAATTGCGGCGGCGTTGGGGTGTGGCCTTTCTAAAAGGGCGGCGGTTGGCGCTGGCCGAAGAGACGTTTGTCGGCCTTTGCGGTTCCGTCTCGGAATTGCTTGGACTGGGCACACCCGGAGCCGCGGCGTGATCGGTTGCCGCGGGTTGGGTCAAAGCGGAGCGGAGCCGCGCCAATCACGGGCTAGATTTCCCAGTCGTGCTCGTGCGCCGGGGCTCCGGTGTGTTCGATCAGCGTTTCTTTCTTCCGCCGCGATCGAATGACGAGGTTCTCGCCCTTGAAATAGGCGACCGAATCGTCGGGGATCGACTTCATCAGCCAGACATTGGATCCGATGATGGAATGAGTGCCGACGCGAGTATCTCCGCCAAGAATCGTGGCGTGCGCATAGATCGTCACATGATCCCCAATGTCCGGATGACGCTTCACGCCCTTGATGGGGCGGCCTTCGTCGTCGACGTCGAATGACTTCGCGCCGAGGGTCACGCCCTGATAAAGTTTCACGTGGCTTCCGACCGTGGCGGTTTCGCCGATGACCACGCCGGTGCAGTGATCGACAAAGAAATGACTGCCGAGCCGGGCCCCGGGGTGGATGTCACAACCCGTGCGTTCGTGGGCATACTCGGTCAGCATGCGCGGCAGGAGAGGAACGCGAAGGTGATAGAGCACGTGCGCGAGGCGTTGGAGCGAGATCACGAGGACGCACGGATAGGCGAGGATGATTTCCTCGACACTCCGGGCGGCGGGATCGCCCGCGTACGCGGCCGCAACATCGGTCTGGATTAATTTTCGTAGCTCCGGCAACTGGCCAAGCACGGCTCCCGTATGTTGGCGGGCGGTGTCGGCGGGAGAGGGAACGCGGGCAAAGCGAAGGCATTTCTCGATCTCCGCCCCCAGGCGCTGGTCGATTCGTGCCAGCATGTTTTCCACGTGGGCCGGCAGGTCGCGTTCCCCCAGACCTGATTCCTCGAAGTAGCCGGGAAACATCAGGTGCATGCAATCCTCGGCGAGCTGATTGACGGACGCCTGCGAGGGCAGATTGCTGCCATCGGCGTGGTTGATCCCACCATCACTCCGGTAGGATTCGAGAAGCGCTTGCTTGATTTGGTCGAGGTTCATCGCGGCACACCAGCGATCGGTGAATAATATTCAGTGGCGACACGCGAGCCTGAATCGCCGCCCGCGTATTCCCGGCATTTGCCAAACCGGGAGTCGCACGATTGTCACCTCGGTCTTTTTCACTCACGCGGCGCCAGAAAAGTGTCTGCGCCGACAAGTCTGTCATCGACAAACCGCACGGGAGATGTCCTCAGTTCCGCACAAGATATCCACAACCAATGGAAAACCTGCGCGGGGCGAACGCTCCAATTTCGCGGATTCGGGTTTCGGCAAAAGTGAAGACCTTCGTGCTCGACACGAATGTTTTGCTTCACGACCCACAATCGATCTTTAAATTCCAGGACAACAATCTCGCCATCCCGGTGGAGGTGCTCGAGGAACTCGACGCCATCAAGGGCGAGCAGTCGACGGAGCGGGGACGGAACGCGCGCCGCGTCCATCGAATCCTGCAGGGACTCCTGCCGGACGCGCGCGCGATGCATGAAGGCGTCGAGCTCGAAACCGGAGGCACGCTGTCCATTATCATCAATCCTTATCTGGCGGAGCCGGGACTTCGTTCTCCGATGATGGACCGCTTGCGGGCCATCCTGCCGGATCTGACGAAGAAGGATAATCGCATCATTGCGGCTGCGTTGTTCGTGCAGGAACGCTATCCGCCACCGACCATTTTGGTGACGAAGGACGTCAATGTGCAGCTGAAGGCTCGCGCCGTCGGTTTGGAGTCGGAGGATTATCTCAACGACAAGGTCCCGGAGACCGACGATGAGCCGAGCTACCGTGAGATCGAAGTGAGTATTTACGAGCTGCAGCGCTTTTGCTCGGAAGGCGCCTTCGAAATCGCGGAAAAAACTTCGGCTTTACTCTATCAAAATGAATACGTGCTCCTCCGGTCGAACGAGGGAAAAACAATGCCGGCTCGCTACTATGGCGATGGAATTTTGCGCCGACTAAAGCTCCCCGACTATGTGAAGGCGCCGGGTGGCATCCCGATTCGAGCCCGCAACCTCGAGCAACAGTTCTTCATGGATGCCTTGTTGGATGATTCGATCCACCTGCTGACCTGCTTCGGCAAGGCTGGCACGGGCAAGACGCTGCTTTCGACCGTGTGTGCACTCCACCAGACCCACGACGATCACTCGCGTTACGATGGGGTGTCGATTTCCCGGCCCGTCATCGCCCTGGGGAAGGATATTGGCTTCCTGCCCGGCACGCTCCAGGAAAAGATGAAGCCGTGGCTGCAGCCCTACCACGATGCACTCGAGGTGCTCATTCCCTCCAAGGTGCCCAAGGACCCGCAATTCGCGTCAAAGAAAGTTTCGAAGAAGATGCATAAGAAGCGCGACGAGCATTTTCTGACCTCCATGACCGCGGTGCAGCCGAACCACGCGAGCCATCACAATGGACACTCCAATGGGCCGCTCATTAAGCCCTACGAGCGGCTGCTCAAGAGCGGTCTGGTGGAAATCGAAGCCCTGGCCTTTATTCGCGGTCGTTCGATTGCGCGGCGCTTTTTCATCCTCGACGAAGCGCAACAGCTGACCCCGCACGAGGTGAAAACGGTCATCACGCGCATTTCTGAAGGTTCCAAGATCGTGCTGATTGGGGACCCGACGCAGATCGACAATCCCTATGTCGATGCGCGCAGCAACGGGCTGGTCTATTGCCACAACCGGATGAAAGGGCAGACGATTTCCGCCCACGTGAAGCTGTCGAAAGGCGAGCGATCGAAGCTCGCCGAACTCGCCGCCGACCTCCTCTGACCCGACGGTTTACGCGGTCGCGCGCCGGGCCAGCAGGCTGGTCTCGCCCGACTGCAGGGCCGCAAATTCCATCGCGAAGGCGAAGCCGGCCGTAAAGATCAGGTCGCTGAGCAGCGTGTTGCGAAAGAAGAAAAGGGTCGGGGGAAACTCAGGTCGTCCCACCGTCATGGCCTGCCACCATCCGGCCGCGGTTTTCCCATAGGCGGGATCCCGCATCCAGGCATCAGTGTTGGTCGCGAGATAGAACCACAGCGCACCGCCGAGTGCACCGGAAAATAAATTCACCCAGTTCTTGTTTTGCCCGACCAGCCGCCCCAGTGGCAAGGCGACGCCAAACGCCATAATCCGGACGGCGGCGCTGGGCCAATGCCATTTTTCGTGGAAGGCGGTGGCATAGTAGTGATCCAGGTAGAGATCTGAAAGGATGAGCGCGACAAAAGGGATGAGCCACATGCGCCGGTCGCGAAAATAAACGGCGCCACAAAAAGCCAGCGCCATGATCGGCGCGAAATTTGCGAGGTCCGGAACGTGAACAGCGGCAACCCGCCAGGCGGCAGCGAGCAGAATCAACACAGTCGCGAGAAACATCACGCGACCTTGAAGGACAATCCGAACGGTGACAAGGTTGGTGCGCGTCACTTTTGGGGATTCGGCGAGCTCGCGTCAGCTCCCGCCCCCTGGCTCATTCCGTTTCGCGCGCCAACAGCCACAACAAATCCGAGAGTCGGTTGACGAATTGTCGCAGTTCGGGTCGGACACTTCGTCCCAGTACTGGCAGAGACGTCAGCCGGCGTTCGGCGCGACGCGCGACGGTGCGGGCCACTTCAAAGTGGGCGGAGGTGGTGGTGGCCCCGGGTGTGGCCCAGCCATCAAATTTCAAACCTCGGGCCTCGAGTTCGACGAGCGCGACATCGAGCCGGGTGAGGTCGGCCGGAGCCAGTTGCTCGAACCGGGACAGGGCATATCGATCGCGATCGCTTTCGGCGCAGGCGAGTTCGCCCATGAGCGCCACGAGGTTTCGTTGGACCGTGGTGAGCAGCGCATGAACTTCCTTGCCGCGCGGCCCCGCGGCAAGGTGGGACTTGGCCACGCCGATGGCCGCGCTAAGTTCGTCGAAAGCCCCAACCGCCTCGATTTGCGGATGATCCTTTGGAACCCGCTGCCCGTAGAGCAAGCTGGTCGTCCCCTCGTCTCCGGTTCGCGTGGCAATGGAGGGCATGGGGTAACGGGTCGGTCCAGGAGGGCAGGGTGCCTGTGTGTCAGTTGGCGGGAAACGGTTTGCCGGAGTTTAGGCGATTTTGCGGGCCGCGAGTTGGGCGCGAAGACAAAGTTCGGCTGCCTTGAAGACGTGCGCCTGCGTCATCGCCTTTTCGGTGCGATTCAAGCAATCGAGGATGAGCTGACCAAAAAAGGGAAACCCGACCTGGCCGGAAACGTTGAGATGGCGCTCTCCTTGATCATCGACAATATAGACGTTGTCCCCGGTCTTTTCCCGCCCCACGTCGACATACTTGCGCAGCTCGATATAGCCCTTGGTTCCGAGAATAACCGTCCGGCCATCGCCCCACGTGCTGAGACCCGCCGGAGTAAACCAGTCGACGCGAATGTAGTTCGACGCGCCATTATCTCCGAGCAGGGAAGCCTCCCCGAAATCCTCGAATTCCGGTTTGTCGGGATTGCCGAAGTTGCCCACGGCCGCCTGCGTGACCGTGGCATCGGTGGCCCCGGTGTAGGTCAAGAATTGTTCAAACTGATGGCTCCCGATATCGCACAAAATGCCGCCAATCTTGGCCTTTTCAAAAAACCATGCCGGCCGGCTGGCTTTACTCAGGCGATGGGGGCCGAGTCCGATGACCTGGACGACCCGACCGATGGCCCCACCCGCAACCAAGTCAGTGGCGAACATCGCCGACTCGACGTGCAGGCGCTCGGAATAATAGACCATGTATTTTTGTCCGGTGCGGGCGATGGCGGCCTTGGCGTCGTCAAGCTGGGTGAGGGAAGTAAACGGAGTTTTGTCGGTAAAGTAATCTTTGCCCGCCGCCATGACGCGAAGGCCCAGCGGTCCCCGATCGCAGGGCACCGCCGCGGCGGCAACGAGCCGCACAGCCGGGTCGGCGAGGATTTCGTCGAAGGAGCGGGCCACTCTGGCCTGGGGAAATTTTTGGCGAAAGGCGTCAACCTTTCGCGAGTCGGGATCGTAAACCCACTTCAACTCCGCGCCGGCCTCGAGCAGTCCGTTGCACTGCCCATAAATATGGCCGTGTTCGAGGTGCGACGCCGCGAAAATGAATTCGCCGGCCTTTACAACCGGGTTTGGTTTGCCCTGGGGGGCGTAGTTCATCCCGTCGGATTTTTGGGTCATGATAGTTTAAGTCGATTGAACAGCCGGACTGCGGCCGTGCGCCTAGTCTGTGTCCCTCGCAAATGGGGCGACCTTATCTGGCGGGCTTCTTTTTGGCCGCTTTGGTTGCCTTCGCCAGGGTCCGCACCGCTTCGTCGACGCTTGCGCGCGTTTTTGCGTCCATGCGTTGAATAAATAGCACACCCTGCAGATGGTCGAACTCATGCTGCGTGCAGCGGGCCAGCAGGCCATCACACGTGAGGACATGGGGCAGACCGCGGTGATCTTGAAATTGAACAGTGAGCGAATCGCGACGGGCCACATTGCCGCGGATATGGGGGAAGGAGAGGCAACCTTCCTCGAAAACCGTCTCGGGTGTCCCCGGTGTAATGGTCAACTTGGGATTCGCCATGACGAGCGGCATGAAGAGTTCAAGCGGTGGGCGCGCCCCGTTGAATTCCCAATTGAACTCACTCTCCGTGTCGCACAGGTCGATGACGCAGAGCTGCAAGGCATGGCCGACCTGCTGGGCGGCCAGCCCAATGCCGCCGGCCTTATGCATGGTGGAAATCATCTGGTCGGCCAGACGGGCGATTGCGGCGTCAAACGTGAGTACTCGCTCGCCTTTCATGCGCAATACTGGCTCGTTATAATGAACAATTGGCAAAGACATCGGTCGATGGAATGAACAGTGGGTTCCGCATTTCTCCCCGGCAAATAAATACTGCGTCGCTCAATGATCCGCTTCCTTCCGCGAACAATATCTTTTCCGCCCCTGATTGGTCCCCTGATGGCTGGGGCGGGTGTGCTCGTCTTACTGGGGGCGGGAATGGTGCCGGTAAATTTGAAGTCGCTGAGCCCAGCGCTGCTGCGCGCTGCCGGGGTGGGGACCCCCACGCTGGGCGCTTTCGGGCGCGACCTGGTGGATGGGGAGAAGATCGGCCCCGCGGAGTTGGTTTTGGCGGCGGCCCGCGCGACGGATGATCCGCGCGCGCCCGCGCTGGGCACCGCACTCGAACAAGTCGGTGCGCGTCAGCCCGGGTTGGTGGCATGGGGGGGATGGGACCCATTCTTGGATCCGCTATTCAATCTCCGAGCGGATTCCGGCCATCGGGGAAGTACGCCGGTATTGACGTTCCTGATCCCGGCCAAGGCGCGCGACACGTTGCGTAATTACCTCCGCAATTCCGGCTCCCTCGGCGTGCAGTCGATCTTGCGCCTGCGTGAATTGACCGCCACGGGCCGGTTTGTCCCTGCCATGCGGCCCGGTGGACAGCCTTTGGATGCGCTCCTGCTCATGACGGGGCTCCTTTATCAGGGTGGCCACCTCTCCCCGTCGCTGCAGCGCGAAATTCGGACGAGGGCCGAAACCGCTTTGGCGGAAAAAGAGCTCGGGGAACTCGAGCCCCTGTTGGTGGATCTGCTTTCCCTGGGGCGCCGGCTCGACTGGGGGCAGCTGGCCGAGTTATTGCGCCGCACCGACAGCGCGAAAACGCTTGAGGAATACGCCCACCTTGCCCGCGTGGCGCCCGACCAGCTGCCGCTCATTTATTCGGCCGCTCTCTTTTCCGATTCCGCTGATCGGGTGGCGACGTATTTGATGCAATTTGGCAAGGCGGGCCTGGAGGACGTCCGGCTGGCCCTTCGCTACGGGCAGGGAGCCGTCCGCCAATTGTTGGGGCGCCAGGTTCCCGTCAATCGCGGCTCAAATCCGACCCTCAGTGCCCTGGCCGAGCAGGCGCTGAACCACCCGCAAGTGATGCTGAGCCTGAAATATCTCGGGTTCTTTTTCGGCGGCTGGCTGGTGCTCCGCGGACTCGATCGCTGGTTGGTTGCGCCCGCGGACCCGACGCTGCCCTTTGCCATGGGGCACATGAAGGCCGGCATGCTGGCCGTGATCGGTGCGCTGCTCCTGGCGGTCGTGAGCGAACCCTTCCTGCTGAAGGCCGCGCCACCGTCTGAATTTCGCCTGCGTCTGCCGGTCATTGTATCGGTCGCGAACTCTCCCGTTTTCCCCAAATCTGAACCTGCTAAAACCATGGACACTTCGACCCTGCTCTCAATCGGCTTCTTTGCCGCGCTGCAAATCGCGATGTATTTCACGTGCCTGCGAAAGATTCGCGAAGTCGCGCAGCAGCCGCTGACGCCCCTCGTCAAACTGCGGCTGATGGAAAATGAGGAAAATCTGTTCGACGGCGGTCTCTATGTCGGCATCGGCGGCACGGCCACCGCCTTGGTGCTCCAGGTGCTGGGCGTCATCGAGCCGAACCTCCTCGCCGCCTATTCCTCGAATCTTTTCGGCATCACCTGCGTGGCGTTGGTAAAGATTCGCCACGTCCGTCCCTATAAGCGCCAGCTCATTCTCGAGGGGCAGGTCGAAGCTTCCCCGGTACGCGAGCCCAACGAGCCGTCCGTCGCCTCGGCGCGCGGATCCGCCGCGCTATGAACAAGACCCTTTTATTGATTCTCTGTGATTTTCTCCTGCTCAATCTTCTCGCGCTAACCCGCTGGGAAAAGGCGGAGCCGCCGCGGGCCAAGTTGCCCCCGGTTCCGGAACTCGCGGCCAATGCCGTTTCCAAGGATCAGGACATTGTGGAAATGATGCGCCAATCCCTGGCGGACGAGCAGAGCACCCGCGACGAGTTGGCGCGCCAACTCACCGCCACCGACGCGGCGCTCGCGGCGCGCGAACAGAGCCTGACCCGGGCCCAGGTGGAGCGGGCCAAAGTCGCCGAGGAACGCAATGCCCTGGCGGCGAATCTGACCGAAGCGCAACGCGCCGCCGCCGCCTTGGCGCAGAAAATCACCGCCGCCACGCAGGAAGCGACCCTGACCAAATCGCAGCTGGCGCAGCTGCAGCGAGAGCTGGCGGAAAAGGAAACCGAGACGGCCCGACAGAAGGAAGCGCTCGCCAATCTCGAAAAACAGAATCTTGAGTCCCGGCGACAGGCCAACGCCGCCCGCCGGCAGGTGGAGGGTCTGACCGTGGCCGTCGCCGTGGCCGAACAGGAAAAGAAAAACCTGGGCGAAACGGCCATCGCCCTGAAGACCCAGGTCGAACTGGAACGCAGCGAGCGGATCAAGGTGCAGGATGCCAATGCGCAACTCGCCCACGGGGTGGGGCAACTGGCGGAAAAATCGGTCGAGCTGACGAAGGAAATTCGCGACAATCGGCCGGTAAACGCGAACGTGCTCTTCAACGATTTCCTGTCGAATCGCGTGGTCGCGTCGTTCGCGGCCGGTCGAAAGGGGTTTCTTGGGCAATCGAATCGGAATAAAGAGGCCACGACCGTCCTCGTGACGGATGGGCGTCAAATTTACGCCCTCCTGCATATTTCGGACACCCTCTTCTCGCTGGCAGAGAATGGCATCGATTGGGAGAGCCTGACGGTGGAATTCAATCATCAGGGTGGCAATCGCAGTGCGGCCGCCGCGCTCATATTTCTGACGCAGGATCCGCGGGTTGTCGTCCTGCCAATGGATGCGGCGCAGGCGGCGGCCCTCGGGGCTAAAGTCTATCCGCTGGCGGCCGAACCCATGAAGTTTCCGGAAGCCGTGCTCATCGATGGTGGCGGCCGCGGCTACGGTGAGGTCGCGTTCAAGCTCGACTCGACCGAGCCCGGCTTTGTGCGCGTGGACAACCGGTTTTTTAAGCGGCTGTTGGGCGACTTTGCTCCATCGCGCGGCGATTTGGTATTTAGCAAGACCGGGGAACTCCTCGGTATCATGGTGAACAGCGACTATTGTGCGGTGCTGAAGGATTTCTCGGCGCTGGCGACCATTCGGCCGGGCGCCGACGTCCGCGGACAAATGACCGGGGCCATTCTCGAGAGGCTCATCGCCCGGGCGCGGAGCATGCCCATCAAGCTGCAGTAACGGAAGTGGGGAAGTTCGCGGGCAGGCAGTCGGAACGAAACCGAAGGGGTTGCCCGGCGCTTTGCGGCGTAGGGACTTTTTCTGCCGGGCAGTATCTTCATGGCACTTGCACAGGAGATTTGCGCCATCCTGGATCGTGGCGGATGCGGATGCGATAATCGAAGACCACCTGAGGTTCCGCGATACCCTGCGGAAAGTCTGAGGCGACGAGTTGCGGCACCAAGTGGTGGGGGGATCGATGCGCAGGATGATTTTGCGGTGATGGGGGTGAAGGTCGTGTTGTGCGATGCCACCGGTGAAACGATCCTCGCTGGG
>CANJNJ010000168.1 GCA_947474995.1 Opitutaceae bacterium
CTGGAGAACGACAAGAGCCCCGCCCGCAAGGTCGGCGCCGGCATCGACAACCGCGGCAGCCATTTCTACCTCTGCCTCTACTGGGCCCAAGCCCTCGCCGCGCAGAGCAAGGATACCGAGCTGAAAAAAATCTTCACGCCGATCGCCGAAAAGCTCACCGCCTCGGAGAAACAGATCGTGCAAGAAATGATCGCCGTCCAAGGCAGTCCCGCCGACATCGGCGGTTATTACCAGCCGGACGACGCGAAGGCATCGGCGGCGCTGCGTCCGAGCAAAACGCTGAACGACATTCTCGCGACCGTGTAGGGAGGGGGCGCGGAATTCCTCCTGACTCCGAAAAAGACGTGGCGATGCGGCAACCTCCTGCAACTTGCCCGGAGTTCGGCGTTATCCCCCTCCCCAACCTCCGCCCCATGGATGATGTTCGTGTCCAATCTTTGTCACGGCCCGGCGACGGCTATCTCGCCGCACTCGGTTATCTGCAGATCGGCACCGGCTCCCTGAGCCTGCTCATGTCGCTGATGCTTTTTTTTCAGGCGATGTACAGCCATTCCGAACTGTTGAGTCCGGTCACCGCCTTTGACTCTTCATTCGATTTAATGGAGCGCGCCATCGCCACTTACGTTTCGATGCAGCTCTCCATCGGGTGGGTGGCGGGCGGCCTGCAATTCGCCGCGGGCCTCTGTTGCCTGCACGCCTGTCGGCCGCGTCTGGTTTGGGTCGCGTCGCTGGTGAGCCTCGCGAATTTCCCCCACGGCACCATGGCCGCGATTCTGATGCTCGTCGGTTTGCAGCGGGCCGAAATCACCCACGCCTTCGCAACCCGCGAGAGCGCGTGACTCGTAGCTCGGGCGGCTGCGGGCTGACCCTTTTTTGAAATACCGCCGAGGCCGGACTGCTGCCGCGCCGAACGCCGGCTTCGGCGGAGCTCGGCCGTCAACTTCGGTTGCGGTCACGCGGCGCTTTGAGCTGAATAAGGTTCTTAACGCGGAGCCATTCGGGACGGCCCCGTTTGAAAGCGGCTTCCGTGGCCGTCCCCGTTTCCATTGCAGAATTCAGCCAGCGCCCACCGGTTTCCGCCGCGCCGCCAACCGGCGCCGCCCCATCTCTTTTCTTGCCCGGGTTGGTGGCATCGCACTAGCTCCCCCTCTAGGCGACGTCCGCCTATATTTTTCCGATGAACTTGCTCTGGCTTTACACCAATCCCAATTCGCTCTTTGGCGTCATCGTTGTGGGCGGGTTTGTCGGCTTCGCCCTCACCGGTCAGATCGTAACCCGGCGTTTTCTCCCCCGCTGGTTCGGCGACAAGGATTATAACGACATGGTCGGCCATTTCCTGTCGGCCTCCGGCGTGTTTTTCGGTATCACACTCGGCCTACTTTCCGTCGGCGCGTGGGAGAATTTCGTGGCCGTCGATGACGCGGTTATGCAGGAAGCCACCACCATCGGGGTCTTGTATCGCGCCCTCGACAACTACCCCGAGCCGCACCGGTCAACCCTGACCGACGAACTGCGCGCCTACACGCGCCGCGAAATCGACGTCGCCTGGCCAAAACAAAAAGAAGGCGTCATCCCGGGTCCGATCGGCAATACCATGCTCAGCCAGCTGCACCGCCACCTCACGCACGTTGAACCGGCCAGCGAGGGCCAGAAGGCCCTGCACCGTGAGGCACTCCACCTGTTCAGCAACATGGTCGAAGCCCGGCGCAAACGCCTGGCCAGCGTTTCGACGCAGTTGCCGCCGATTGTCTGGTGCGTGGTCATCGGCGGCTCCGTCTTGAATTTGTCCCTGATGTGGCTGTTCGTGGTCGAAAACAAGCGACTCCACGATTTGCTGACATCCATTCTCGCCTGCCTGCTCGGTCTGTTGGTTTTTCTCCTGGCGGTGATGGACTTCCCGTTTCGCGGCGAATTCTGCGTCGGCCCCGATTCCTTCGAACTCATCTACAGCCAACTCATGGCGAAGTGAGCGGCACCGGACGCGGCGCCGGTCATCCGCCCCGTGGCGGAAAACTAGTGCGTCGCTTCCTTTTCAACGATCGTCTTGAGCTCCCCGAGGCCGCGCTCAAACGCACCGCCCAACATCTTGTCCATGCTCATGAAAAGCCCCATGAGCTTGGCGAGATACGATTTGTCGCCCTCCATGCTCCAGATGATCAGCGTTTGGGCCCCTTGCGGTTGGAGCGTGAACGCCATTTCGCCCGTCCCGGCCATGGGCCGGATGAACACCAACCGGTAACGAACCAACTCGTTCGTCCGGCTCTCGACATTCGTCATGGTGCCGGCGCCCGTCTGGCCGCTGCTGGACCATTTCAGCACGGAACCAACCCCGGTGGCCGGACCTTCATAGGTATACGTGGCGGCGGAATCGGATTTACCAAAAGGATTCCAGGTTTGGTAGCTGTGCAGATCGTTGGTGTGGACGAAAATTTTGGCGGGCGGCGCGGCAAGGACCGCGGTGCGCACCACCCGATAGGTGCCAGCTTGCAAGGCCGCGAGCAGGGCCACAACGACCACGACGACGGCTAGGACCACGAGGATTTTAATGAGCATAAGGTATGGGGGCTGAACGAAGCACGGTTATCGAATTAGCCGTCATGTCCTTGGCGCGAAATAGCGGCCAATCCGGGAGGCGAGAGTTTCGTTGTAGGCCATGGTGATATTCGCGGGTTCGGCAGGAGGGGCAAATCCTAAGTCTCAGCTCGCCGATCCGTAACGTAGGGGCGTGCCGCGAAAACGAATCAAGAAAACGCCGCCTAGCACACCGAAAATTAGTAACCAAATAGCAAGATTGCGGGCCGAGGCCGGCCTCGGCGGAGTTCGGCCCTCCCCTTTGGTTTCGTTCCGCCTAAAGGCGGGCGACGAACGAGATCCGGTGCGTCCTGGCGCCAAACGTGTGGGTCTCTTCGTTCGAACCGTCCGGTACCCGGAGGGGCGCGGGATGCCACCTTGGGGTTCAGTTTTGCGCTCGGATTGGTTTCAAGGTGCGGGGTCGAACATGATGCCACCAAAACTGGCGCCACCGGAACCGCCATCGCTCGCCTTGCCCGGCATCCCCACAAATTGAATCTTAATAAAATCCCCGGCGGTAAAACCATCGAAGCGGAACGTGTAGATGTCCGCGGTGCCGTTGAAACCCGCGGGGCCAGGTGCCGGAAAAGTGTTCGGCTCCACGTCGGCGCCGGTATGATGGCCGCGGGCGCGGATGCGGGTAATCGCGTTATGCTTGCCGGCGGAATTGTCGACCACGATGCGCAGGTAAAATGACGCCGGCGTGCCAGCATTCAGTTTGATCCGGTTGACCGTATTGCTCGTGTTGGCCGCCGCGTGGGGATCAAGAATGATTCCGGACAGCCCAACCTCACCGTCGGGGAGCGTGAAACGGTTGAAGGTCGGAAATCCGCCCATCGAGCGACACGGCCCGTCCTGGGAAAAAGTCCGGCTCGCGAACTTCAGATCGAACACCGAATCAAGGTGGACAAGCGGGCCCGCCCAAGGTGGCAGCACGTTGCGCTCCTGCTCGTTCGTGGAGCGGTCGGCGACGGGGTTCGGCGCATTGAACTGCGGGAACCAATAACCCAAAGTGCCGAGCCTGGGCGCGGCGTGAAAGTCGGTGCGGTCGGCGATCTCGCCGACGTAGGTGATGGAGGCGGCAGACAGTTCAGCGAACGCGGCCAGCATCCACCACACCGCCGGGAAACGAACCGGATGCGAATTTGCCCGGGGTGGTGTGGCGGCGTTCATGAGTCAGAGGCATGGCCGATCGCGCAGTCAGCGACAAGTATGACGGCGCACGATGTGAACGTTGGAGTGCGGCGGTTCGGCGCACTCCGAAACAATCACCGCCCTCACGACGGCGCATCCGCGTTGGGGAGGCACGGAGAGCCGAGCCTATTTCAATTCCGCAATGCGGATGTTCTTGAACTCAACTTTCATGTCGAAGTTTTGATGCACCTGCAGGCTGATCGGCGCAGCACCGGGAAACTTGTCGTCGACGTACCGGTTGACGATCTGGCCGTTGATCCAAACGGTGAAAACCGCGCCCTGCGCCTGGAGGCGGAGCGAGTTCCAGTCGCCCGGAAGAAAATATTTCCAGGCATCCTTGGAGATCGAATCGTTGGTGTACGTGAGGACGCCACCGAGGTAGAAGGAGCCGGTCAGCTCCGTCCGCAGGCTGGCCGACGTGCCGATTTGCATCTGCAGCTCCGGCGCGCGGAAAATTACGCCGCTGTCGGCCGGGGGCAGGTACTTGAAATCAAGTTCGAGAATAAAATTATGGTACTTTTTTTCCGTGCTGATCGTGCTGCCCTCGCGCTTGGCATTGCTGCGGCCGACCAACTCGCCCTGATCCGCCGACCAGATGGAAGGATCGCCGTCCGGCTTCCAGCCCGTGAGATCCTTGCCGTTGAAGATGGAGACAAACTGCGGAACGGCCGGTTGGGCGGAATGGACCAGCGAAGCGGTGGCCAAGGCCACCGCGAGAACGAGCGTGGAACGAATCGAGATCATGGGTTTTAGGGTAGTTTGCCGGCAGCCGGCGCGTGGCCATTCACGACAGTCCTCTTCGCCGGTCAATGCATTGTTGCTCCAAGCGACGCAGGCCTTGCCCACGCCGCCCGTTGGGACAACGGCAACTACGGCCCGATGCGGCCGCTGACGGGTTTCCGTGGCGAAGGCGCGGCGCTCGTTCGCAAGGATGGCTTCCGCACGATGGTCAGCTGGAAAGGTGGCGACACCCTGCCCGTCTCGTCGCGGCCGCAGCGGCTGAGCATCCAGTTCGAAGACGTGCGGCCGGTGGATGCGCAGTTGCATGCCGTGGACCTGGGTGAGTTGGGGAGTAAGGTGAGACGCGGCTGCCGAAGGCGGAATTTAGCCCGCGAGGAAGGCCGGCATGAACTTTGGAGTGCGGCGACCCGACGGGAAGTGAACTCGAAGTCGCCCGACCTCGATTTGAGGAGTGACCATCGCGGGATAAATCCACTTGGCTCCTGAGCGTTGCTCATCCGCCCGCCCGCCAATGAAGATCGCCTCCGTTGAAACCCTGCTCCTCGAGCACAAGCTCGCCCGGCCCACCGGCCCGGCCTCGATCCTAAATGCCTACCGCCGGACCTTGCTGGTCCGGATGTCGACCGATGATGGTCTCATCGGCTGGGGCGAAACCGCGCCGTTGGCTGGCGTCCGGGAAACGATCGACACATCCATCGCGCCTTTGCTCGTAGGTCGCGATCCGCGGGCGATCGGGCGATCCTGGCGGACGCGCTGGCTCGCGCCGTTCGAGAACGGACTGGCCGTCGGCGCGGTCGACATCGCCCTGCACGACTTGGTTGGGCAGGCGCTCGGCGTGCCGGTCCATCAATTGTATGGCGGAGCGCGACGCGACCGGGTGCCGGTTTATGCCTCGGGCGGGACCTATTACGAGGGCGTACATCCGTCCGAAGTCTGGCTGGCCGAGACGCGCGATCTGGTCGCCCGGGGCTTTCGGGCGATCAAGCTGCGAATGGGGCGCTACGATGCGCGTTCGGAACTCGACGCGCTCGCGGCCGTGCGGGCGGCGTTGCCGCGCGACATCAAGCTCATGGTCGATGCCTGGGGATCCTATACGCTCGCGACGGCGCTGATGGTCGGCCGCGAGCTCGAACGGCTCGGGCTCACGTTCTTCGAGGAACCGCTGCCGCAGTTCGGTTACCGCGGATACGAGCAACTCGCCGCGCAGCTCGACATCGCCGTGGCGGGCGGCGAGATGCTCCAGAACCGCCAGGCGTTCAAGGAGCTCTTCGACCGCCGGGCCGTCGACATCGTGCAGCCGGATGCGAGCCTGTGCGGCGGCATTCGGGAAGTGCTGTTCATCGCCGAGCTCGCCGAGCTCTATGGGATTCAATGCATCCCCCACTCCTGGAGCGGCGCGATTCTGAACGCCGCATCGATTCACATCGCGGCGCTGATCGCGGAGCCGACGCTCATGCCCGGGGTCGGCACGCCGATGGTGGAGTTTGATGTGACGGAAAATCCCTTTGCGTCCGGTCTCATCCGCACGCCGCTGCCGCTCGTGGATGGCTGCTTCGAAGTACCAAGCACACCCGGACTCGGGCTGAACATGAATCTCGATGCGATTCGCGCGATGGAGGTCCCACGGGCACGCTGAGTCGGCAGGGCCGTCGGGCGAAAAAGGCGCCTCACGCTGAGACGCGAAGCGCGCGGAGTCCGGATCAGGTCGGGGGTGGCGACAGCGGGCGGGCCAGCCGCCTCTTAGGGTAGCGCGCCGCGCCGGCCAAGTTTCCCGCGCGGCCCGTGTTCGTCACGCCGTTGTGCGTGAAAGACGCCAGCGCGGTATCCTTCGGAGAAAACTCTCGAAATCCTCCAGCAGCGTGGTGCTCATCGCACCGTCAAACGCCGCCTTGCTCGTATAAAAGGTCACGGCGCCTTGCCTCGCCGTGGCGGCAAGGACCGCGGTCCCCAACGACAATAATCGGCGGGAGTTTTTCATTGTGGGCTGGCCGCAGGGCGCTGGGTCTCTCCGAGACAAAATCGTCAGCGCCGTGGAGAAACCACGATGTCACGGCAAACCGACGACAAGCAAAAATGACACTCGGCCGGGATTTTCTCCGCGCCGCCGCGTCTCCGCGTGAGCCCAAGCTCACTAGCTCAATGTTTCGGTAGACGGCTGGGTCAGGGGGAAAATTCTACGCCGTTTCGTAGGCGTGGGCGGCGCGAACGGCAGCCGTCCGGCCGAGGCCCGGCGGGCGTGACGGCGAATCCCCTGACGCGTGTTTTCCGCGGTGCAGCGAATTTGGACTTCCTGCATGCGCTGGAAAAGTCCGAGCAGTTGCTCCGGCTGGGCGTAGTGATCGAGACCGGAGCGATCGAGGGCGACGAGGAGTTCGTGGGTGGCTTCGAGCGTCGAAAGGCAGCCGGCCTCCGGCTGTTTCTTAATGATGTACCGACTCGGTGCCGCGTTCGAGAACATGATGCGAGGCAGCTTTTGCAGCGTCAGGCTGGTGCGCCACATCGGCCGGACCAGGCGCCACGTGGCGTCCAATAGGAACACGACGAGTCGCCGACCGGCAAAATCACCGGGCTGCAATTCGCCCTTGGAAAGATCGCGCGCATCCTTCGTGGGATAGAGTAGCACCGGGTAATTCTGCGGGTCGTTGATCAGCGCCTGCACGGCCTCATGCTCGTCGAAACCGATGCCCACATGAAGCGCACTGTCGGCCAGGCAGAGGTGGGTCAGCCGGCCGGTGTTCGCCTTCACCCGCTTGAACTCAAAGGGGTGCATGAGAAATACGAATTTCGTGCGCGTCGGGATGGGCGTGATCGAGCCGCACCAGCACAGCGGCTTCGGCCAAAAACAACGGTAGCACATCTCGCGACTCATGGACGGCACACTTGCGCGCCACCCGGCGCGTGACCAGAGGCAAACGAGGAGGATTGCACATTTCAGATCTCAAATCTGGGCTGGCGTAACACTGAGAGCTTAGAGGCTGTCCGGAACTTTGCTATCTCGTTGCCGAGTCGACCGGCCGTAGCCCGCTTCGGGGGAAGCGGGACAAGTCGGATCGAGCGATCGTTCGGTCCCTGCCCTCCCGGGCAGGGCTACGACTAAGAAGGGCATGACAGCCTCTAGGCGTATGCCCCGCGCGGTTCCAACCCAGCCAATGACCTATTTGAAACTTGAAGTCGGTCCTCATCGCTTCCGACGCCGAGCCTTTGAGCTTGTCGCTGGGCGGCCCGTCGCCCGACGATGCGCGAACCCCACCCGCGCTGTGTCCATTGTTCCGACTCAAGGTACGTTCTTTCCACGGTGCCCCCAACCATGAGCAACCGGCGGCGTTGGACGATCGTCAGCCTGCTCTGCCTCGGCGCGATCATCGCCTACGTCGACCGGGCCAATCTTTCGGTCGCGCTGGCGGACAAGGGTTTCATCAAGGAATTCCAGCTGACCAACAATGATCGCGGCCTGCTGAGCTCCGCCTTCTTCTGGGTGTACGCCCTCCTGCAGATTCCGGCCGGCTATATGGTCGACCGCTTCGGGGTGAAGGTGCCCTTCGCGCTCGGCTTGTGCGCGTGGAGCCTCGTGTCTGCCCTGGGCGCCGCGATCACGTCCGTCCCCCAGTTGCTCGGCTTGCGGGTGCTGCTGGGCGTGGGCGAAGCGGTCGTCACGCCCGGCAGTTTGCGCTGGATTCGGTATCACGTGGAGGAAAGGCAGCGCGGCTTGGCGGTCGGGATCTTCATGGCCGGCACGAAATTCGGCCCGGCCATCGGTGCGCCGCTCGCGGGCTTTCTTCTCCTGCACTATGGCTGGCGCTGGATGTTTCTCCTTTTGGGCGTCGGGGGCGTGCTCTGGTTAATCCCCTGGCTGACCTTGGTAAAGGACGACGATCGCCAACTGGAAGCGCAGCTCGTAAAAAAAACCGACGCGCCGCCCATGGCGATGGCCCGCTTGTTCAGCACGCGGTTGCTGTGGGGCATCCTCATCGGCACGTTCGCCTATAACTACTTTGTCTATTTCTGCATGACGTGGCTGCCGGCGTATTTCTCCGAGAGCCGCGGACTGTCGCTGGCCAAGTCGAGCGTCTACACGGGCTTCAGTTTTGCGGGGATGGCCAGCGTCGCCATCCTCGGAGGACTGTGGGCGGATTCGATGATCCACCGCGGCGCCGATCCCGTCCGCACGCGCAAGTTCTTCACGATTGCCGGGCTGCTCATCGCGTCCACCGAACTGATCGGCGCGTTATCCTCGTCCAACGAGGTCGCGCAGGTTTTCGCCATCGTTTCCCTCAGCGGACTGGGCCTGGCGACGGCGAACTATTGGGCACTGACGCAAACCCTGATGCCGGGAGCGGCCATCGGACGAATCTCCGGCATTCAAAACTGCGCCGCGAATGTGGCGGGCGGCCTGGCGCCCTACGCGACCGGGTTGCTGCTGCACTCCACCGGCAGCTACCGGGCCCCCCTGTATGCGGTGGGCGCGCTGCTGGTCGCGGGCGTGGCGGCGTACGTTTTCATGGTGAAGCCGGAGTATGCGCCCAAGCCCGCCGCGCCACGGTAAACCGAATTCGCGGTTGGCGCTGCGGCGACGACGGATTGCGACTCGACTCACCGGCGCCAGGTCGCCGCACTCCAAAAGCCGGAAATCTCGGTTCAGCGGAGCGGAGCGGTAGGTGGCACGTCGACCAGCAGGCGCGACTGAACTTCCAGCGACCCTTGGTAAAACGGCGGGAAGAGAATGAGCAGCGCGCGTTCCTTCGCCGCCAGCGGCACGGTGTCGGCATACGCTTGATAGCTCCGGTTCTTCAGCATCGTGTGGAAAACGATCTTCGCACTGCGCCCGACGGGGAGCGTGGGGTTCAACCCGGGCTTCAACGTGACCGCGGTGTTATTGACCGTGCCCGTCAGGACCAGTCCGCTGAGATTGATGACGGCCAATCCGCCGGCACCGTGTCGGACCGCGCTGTCGTCGAGCACCGAGATTTGAAACTTCAAGGGACTGCCGCCACCGCCGGGAGCCGGGGAAAACAACAGGAGGGCGTCGTGAATTTCGGGCGGAATCGTCGCCTCGGCGATCACGGCCTTTGACGTCGGGTCGATGAATCGCACCGGCATCGGGCCGCGATACTCGTAGCGTGGCGAGCGCGCCGTGGGATAAAAGGCGACCGGCTGCGGCGCCGCATTCGGCCGTGGCGCAAACGCGATGTCGGTGATCGGCTTGGAGGAGAAGACCGCGAATCGGACGGTTTGGAGCGCGGGTTGAGCCTCGGACGGCGTCGCCGCGACCAAAACCAGAAAAATGCCGAGCAGGCCGGCCGGTAGCGCCGGTCTCCGACCGGCGGCGAAAGCACGCTGGCAACCGTTACCACGCCGGTCGGAGACCGGCGCGACTAAATATCCGAGCGCGTGAGCCATC
>CANJNJ010000169.1 GCA_947474995.1 Opitutaceae bacterium
CATCGTACCCGGTGGGCCGTGCACTCCGTGCGCGGCCGTCGAACGTAAGTCCGAGCCCAACATTTTGGCCGCTCCCTCGCCGGCCATTTCCGTCCGTCCACCCGCCTGTCCATTACAACCGCCAACCCTTCTTCGACCGCGATGCCACTTGCGCACGTAAAGCCGCGATGCATTTTAGCACCCTATGAGTACAGGAAAAATCCTTCTCCTCGCCTTTGGAGCGTTTGTCGCCTTCGCCGTAGTCCTCGGACTCGCCGTCGCCGGGATCTTCAACCGGCTCGTCTCCCTGCAGCAGGGCACCGACGCCGCGTGGGCCCAGGTCCAAAACGTCTATCAACGTCGCGCCGACTTGATTCCCAATCTCGTCAACACCGTCGCCGGGGCCGCGAATTTCGAGAAATCCACGCTCGCCGAGGTCGTTGAAGCCCGCGCCTCGGTCGGCCGCGTCACCCTTCCGGCTGGCACCGCTCCGATGGATCCCCAGCAGTTCCGCCAGTTCGAGCAGGCGCAGGGCCAGCTCGGCGCCGCCCTCTCCCGGCTCCTCGTCGTGTCGGAGCGTTACCCCGACCTGAAAGCGACGGCCGCCTTTCGGGACCTCCAAGTCCAACTCGAGGGCACGGAAAACCGGATCACCGTCGAACGCGGCCGGTTCAACGAAGCCGTTCAGGCCTACAATACCTCCATTCGCAGTTTTCCCGCGACCCTCTTTGCCGGCATGTTCGGGCACACCGTGCGACCCTATTTCACCGCCACGCCGGGCTCGGAGAAAGCACCGGAAGTTAAATTTGATTTCAGCAAAAAAGCGTGACCGCTCGACCGCTAGGCAACGCCGGCTTGGGCGCCGCGGTTCGTCGTCCCGGCTTCAGCCGGAATCCGGCCCCGTTCCGGCTAAAGCCGGGACTAGGAATAGTCGGTCTCCTTTGGGTCTTTCTCCTCTCGCTCCTGGGGGCCGCCGAAGTTCTCCCGACCGCGCCGAAAAATCATTTCAACGACTTCGCCCGTTTGGTGCGGCCAGCGACCGCGAGCCAGCTGAACCGCGAACTTGAGGAATTCGAACGGACCACGTCCAACCAGATCGTCGTCGCAATTTATCCGCGGCTCGAATCGCAATCTTCCGTCGAAGACTACGCCGTCCGCGTCGCCCAATCGTGGCGCGTCGGCCAGAAGGACCGGAAGAACGGCGCGGTGCTCTTCTTCTTTCAGGAGAGCCACGATATTCGGATCGTCACCGGTTACGGCCTCGAGGGCGTCCTGCCCGACGCGCTGTGCAAGCGAATCATCGAGAATGAAATCGTCCGGCGCTTTCGCGCCGGTGATTTTGACGGGGGCGTGACGGCGGGGGTGCACGCATTACTCGCGGCGTCGAAGGGCGAATATCGCGGCACCGGACGCACCACCCGGGACAATCCCAACGAGATCCTTGGGATTGATTCCCGCCTATTCATCATTCTGGGTGTCGCTTTCACGATCCTCTGGAGTTTGTTCCAGCAGGTGCGGCGGCGATCCGCGATATACGATAGCCGGGGACGCGAAATCGTCCGGGACAACGGTAGTTCTTGGGGCGGTCGGGGCGGCTGGGGTGGCGGCGGCTCGTCCGGTGGCGGTGGCGGCGATTCCTTTTCGGGCGGCGGCGGCAGTTTCGGCGGCGGCGGCGCGGGAGGAAAGTGGTAATGAACTTCTTCGCCCCCCAACTGCCGCTCGATCAGCCGCGGGTCGTAGCCGCCATCGGCACGGCCGAACTGCGAACCGCCGGCGAAATTCGCGTCGTGGTCTCACGCCGCAAGACCGACGACCCCGTGGCCGCGGCCCGTGAACAATTTGAGCGCCTCGGCATGACCCAAACCAAACTGCGGTGTGGCGTGCTGATTTTCCTCGCGCCCGCCTCCCGCGCGTTTGCCGTGATCGGCGACACCGGCATTCATGAGAAGTGTGGTGCCGCGTTTTGGTCGGAGCTGGCCGAAGCGATGAACGGGCATTTCAAGCGCGGCGATTTCACCGCGGGCTTGATTCATGGCATCGAACGCGCCGGCGAATTGCTGGCGGTGCATTTTCCGCGGTCGCCGGACGATCGCAACGAGTTGCCCAACGAGATCGCGGACGCGGGTTAAGCGCAGTCCAGAACGAGCGCATCACGCTTTTCGCACCCGGTGGGCCGTGCACTCCGTGCGCGGCCGTGGAACGTGAGTCCGAGCCCAACATTGGCCGTCCACGGAGTGGCCGGCCCACCCTTCCCGATCCTCGTACCCGGTGGGCCGTGCACTCCGTGCGCGGCCGTCGAACGTGAATCCGAGCCCAACATTTTGGCCACCCACGTTCGACCTCTTCACCGCGGAAACAATTTATCCAGCGCACCAAGGTTTTTCAGCGGCTTCGCTTTCTTTTCCGGCATGGCCGAACTCGACAGGATCGGCCGCGGCACAGGAGCCTCGCGGATCACGACCGTCCCCGACTGCAGCCCGGCGAGAGCCCGCTCGAGTTTGACCGCCGACACCGGCTCCGCCGTGCCGAGTTCCTGCGCAAAGACGCTCACGCGAAATTCCTCCACCAGCCAGCGGAAGGCATCGCGCGCCGAGGGGGGAGGCGTTTGGCGTGACGGTTCTTCGCGGGATAAACCCGCTCCGACGGCAAGACTGCGCAGTGCCTTTTCGTACGGGGCGATCTGACCCGCCCGTTCCGCATCCTTCGCCGGATTTTGCCGCCAGCGATCGGCGCGAAGCTTCATCGCTTTCAAATAGCGCGGCAGATGCGCGAGTTGCTCGTAAGGCGTCAGGCGCAGGAAATCCGGAGGAATCAGCATCGCGAGGTCCCCGTCCATTCCGGCGTAGGGTTTCGGGTGCACGAGCAACTCCTGCCGCACTGAGAGGATTTCCTTCAGCAAGTCGCAAAACCGCGGGACGAGACCGCGCGCGTCGGCCTTGGCCCGCTCGAGTTGGGCGGCAAACGCCGCCGCCGTCAGCGGCTCCACGGTACGACCGCAGAGCCAGCGGCGAATCGCGGCAAACGCGAACGCCTGCAATTCGTCCGCGGGAGCCAGCGTCGAAACCAATGGCCCCAGCATGCGCACCGCGCGCAAATCGCGTTCGAGCCAGCCCAGATCGTGCGAAAGCAGCCGCTCGAAGAGGGCGGCGACTCCGGCGCGCGTCGCCGCCGTGGCTTCCTCCGGGGTTTTGAACAAACGCAGCGCCACCCCGTCCTTCGCCGCCTGCAAACCGGGAAACGCGTAAACCGGCACGCCGGCTTGCTCAGTCACCAGCACGCGGGCGGAAATTTCGCCAAAGGTCCAAGTCGTTTGCTCCGCGGTTTCCCACTTCGCCCGCGTGCGGCGCCACGCCTCCGGTTCGACCCGCGCGACGCTGGCGCTGGCCTGCCGTGTTTGCTGGCGCAACGCGGCCGAAATTTCGGTGAGTTCCCGGCTCGCGCAGAGTTCCTTCCCCGTCTCGTCCACGACCCGCACCCGCACCCGCAAGTGATCGGGCAGCGGTTTATCGTCCCACACAGCCGGATCGATCGTAATACTGAAACGCTCGCGAATCTGCGCGGCGAGAGCTTCGGCCAGCGTCTCGCGTCGATCGGTCAATCGATCGCGCGACGCCATTTGTGCCGCCAGGCTCTTCGCCGTCTCCGCCAGCGGCACAAACCCGCGGCGCAACTCCTTCGGCAGCGCCCGCAGGTAATGCTCCACCTTCGCCTCGAGATGCCCGGGCACCGCCCAGTCGAGCGCCGCCGGCGTGAGTGCCTCGGCCTGGGCCACGCTGACCTCCAGCGTCACGCCATCGTCGCTCTGCCCCGGTTTGTACGCGTAGTTGAGCGGCAGCGCCCGATTAGCCAGTGGCAGCGCCGTCGGAAAGGACGCGGCGTCATGCGCCACCGTCGCGGGATCACGCAAGTCCTCCGGCGCCATCAGCAGAAAACGCGGCTCCGCGCCCCGCCGTTCACGCACCAAATCTACCAGCTCACCAACGGAGGTAACCGGTGTCGTGCCGGCATCCGCCAACAATCTTGCCGCGTAAAACCGATACGCCGCCTCGTCGAGGTTCAGGTAACCACTGTCGCGTGCCCGCGTCAGGAGGTCCTCGATCTCCTCCCGGAGGCCACGGTTGTGGGTGATGAAATCGAGCGGGTACGTGACCGTGTCGTTCACCAGCCCCTCGCGAATGAAAATCTCGGTCGCGCGAACCGGATCCACACTGCCGTAACTGACGGCCCGGCTTTCCAGTTCGAGCCCGTAAAGTCGCGTCCGCCGTTTCACCATGACCCGACCCTTTTCGCTGTCCCAGAATGGTTCGCTGTGCGCCACGCGGACCACGTGCTGGCCGAGATCGAGCGCCCACGCCGGATCGAGCCGGGCACACGTCCGCGCATAGAGCCGGGTGGTCTCCATGATCTCCGAGGCCACAATCCAGCGCGGCCCGCGTTTGTCAGCCCCCTTGGTCGCCTCCGGTGGCTTGGCGCCGGAGGGTTTCTTTTTCGGCGCGTCCCGCCGAAAAAGCACCGACCCTGGAAACAACCCGACCTTGCGATCGTGCGTCGCCTTGTAGCCGCCCGAATCTTCATCGACGTGGGCAATATTGCCGAGCA
This sequence comes from Opitutaceae bacterium, assembly GCA_947474995.1. Classification (GTDB taxonomy): domain Bacteria; phylum Verrucomicrobiota; class Verrucomicrobiia; order Opitutales; family Opitutaceae; genus ER46. The sequence goes on from CANJNJ010000169.1 coordinate 4,579, forward strand.
GTCCCGCAAGAATACTACGATGGATCGCCCGGTAACCCGGCGTCCCGAACCCATGCACCTCGCCCACTGGAGGAGGGGCTTTATGCCCCGATGTCTTATGCCCGGCTGCCTCATGCCCCGACCTACCCGTGCGGCCCTTCTGGTCCATCACCTCGGGGGGTAACGCCTCTCCGACGGACGTCAGCCGGAAATCGGCGCGCTCCTGCGCAATCCCGAGGAGTTGCGCGTGCACGTCGCGCCACTCGCGCATCCGCGCGTAACTGAGAAAGTGATCGCGACAAAACCGCCGGAGCTGCGCCTGCGACAGCTGCTCGAACTCGTCATGATACGTGTCCCAGATCTTGAGCAGCGTCAGAAAATCCGAATCCGGATGCGCAAACCGGCGGTGCGCGGCATCGGCCTGCTGCTGCTTGTCGAGCGGCCGTTCGCGCGGATCCTGAATCGAAAGTCCCGCGGCGATCACGAGCACCTCGCGCACCGCCTTTTCGTTGCGGGCCTGCAGGATCATCCGGCCGACCGTTGGGTCCACCGGCAAGCGAGCGAGGTCTCGGCCGATCGCGGTCAGTTCCATTGGTTGCAGCGGCGCGGAATTTCGGAAATTCGGAGGTCCGGCGGGCTCGATCCTCTGCGTTTCTGGAATTCTGGTCTTCTGGCCTTCCGCTCCTCCTCCTTCCTCCCTCCGTCCGCCGTCGTTCGCCGTCTGACTCCTGGCTCCTGCCTCCTGGCTCCTTTCCCCCGCCTCCTCGCGAACAATCGCCCCCAGTTCCTCCAGCAACCCATAGCCCGCGCGAATGGATTTCGTCGCCGGCATGTTGATGAAGGGAAAGCGCTCGATGTCGCCAAGACCGAACGCCTTCAATTTCAGAATGACGTCGGCCAGGTTGGCGCGCTGGATTTCCGGCGGCGTAAAGCGCGGGCGCTCAAGGAAGTTTTTTTCCGAGTAGAGCCGGATGCACACGCCGGCGGCGACCCGCCCGCTGCGGCCCTTCCGCTGGTCCGCGCTGGACTGCGAGATTTCCTCGATGGGCAAACGCCGGGTCCGCGCCTGCGGCGAGTACCGGCTGAAACGCGCCAGCCCGCTGTCGACCACGAACCGGATGCCAGGAATCGTGAGCGACGTCTCGGCGATGTTGGTCGCGAGGACAATCTTCCGGCGCTGCGACGGCGCAAAGACCCGTTGCTGCTCGGCGTTGGACAGCCGCCCGAAGAGTGGAACAATTTCGGTTTGCTGGCCGGCCGAGCGGAGCCGACCCGAGAGCAAATCGCCCAGTTCCCGGATATCGCGCTCCGCTGGCATGAAGACGAGGATATCGCCCGAGTCGCTCTCGCGCACGATCCGCCCCACCGCCTCGACGGCGCCGTCGATGTAGTGCAAGGCCTCCGCCTTCGCCGAAGCGACGGCCGACGCGTCCTCCTTTTCTTCGTTTTCGTCGTTGTCGGTGTAGTCGCGCCCCAATTCGTCGAGCGGCGCGTAAATCACCTCGACCGGATAAGTACGGCCTTCCACGCGCACGACCGGGGCGCCGTCGAAGGCTGCGCTGAAGGCTTCCGTGTCGATGGTCGCCGACGTGATGATGATCTTGAGCTCCGGCCGCTTGAACCGGAGCGTGCGCAGGTGGCCGAGCAGGAAGTCGATGTTGAGCGAGCGCTCGTGCGCCTCGTCGATGATGATGGCGTCGTAATCGCGCAGCAGCGGATCGCCCTCGACTTCGGCGAGGAGCATGCCGTCGGTGAGGAACTTGATGACGGTTTGCGGCGTGGTGTGGTCGTTGAAGCGAATCTTGCAGCCCACCTCCCGGCCCCAAGCCACCCCGAGTTCCTCGGCGACGCGCCGTGAAATCGAAAGCGCCGCCACGCGCCGCGGCTGGGTGCAGGCGATCCGACCGCGCGTCCCGCAACCCGCCGCGAGGCAAAGCTTGGGAATCTGCGTCGTTTTGCCCGAACCGGTTTCGCCGGCGATGATGACCACCTGGTTCGCCTGAATGGCCGCGGTGATCTCCTCCGCCCGCGCGCTGATTGGCAGCTCGGGTGGAAATTCGAGACGGAAAGGAAACGGTTTTTTGGACGAGGGAGCCACAGGCGAATTTGATGACCTAACGGAGCACGGCGAGCGCTGCAACCTTAGGGCGACATGGAAGCAGTCGATTGCTGGCGAGGGCGGCCACGGCCGAAGATCGTACCGGGTGGGCCGTGCACTCCGTGCGCGGCTGTGGCGGTGGGCTCGATCTCACGGCCCACCCGGTACGGTTTTCCTGTGCCAACACCCCAAATTTTCGGGTCAGCGCGCAATTGCGGCGAGAAGAGGCTTGAGCTTCTTTGCGCGGATCGGGATGACTCCTCTTCCATGCGCCAACCTCCACTCCTAGCCCACGAGACGCTGGCCCGCGTGCTTCGCCTCGCGAAGTTCGACGGCGCCCTGGTCCTCGTTTTTGCGGGAGGCTTCGCCCTGCTGTCGGCGATGGAGGGTGATTTCTCGGGAGCCCTCGTCGGCCTGCTGGTGGCGGGCGCCGGCGCCGTCGAACTGCACGGGTTCAGCCTGCTGCGGGAAGGCGAGCCGCGGGGCATCAACTGGCTCGTCGGCAGCCAGATTTCACTCCTCGTTTCGATTCTCGCCTACTGTGCCGTGCGGCTCACCCACCTCGAAGTACCGCCGATTCCCGACGCCCTGGTCTCGATGCTCGATGTCACCGCCGAACAGCTCGGCATGACGCGCGATGAGTACGTGCGCTTCGTGCAGCGGCTCGCCCTTCAGTCTTTCGCCGTGATTTCCTTTTTCTACCAGGGTGGCATGGCCATTTATTACTACCGCCGCCGCGAACCGGTGACGCGCGCGCTGACGGAACTTTAGGGCGTAAATATCCCTCGCGATTCGCTTGGTGCAGAGGAAGGCCAGCCAAGCCATTTTAGCCGCAGATGGCACAAATGCCGAGAGCCTGAGTCTGTGCCCAGCTGTGTAATTTGTGGCAAAAAAGGCATTGGGGCTGGCGCTTGCGCCACCACTCCTCACCCATAACTTCGCCGCATGGCCAAGGACCGTTACATCGCCGCGAAGCAGCAGTGGGCGGAAAAACAAAAGGCCCGCGGCGTCGTGGCGCGCGCGGAAGCCGCCAAGGACCGGCTGCCTCCGGGCCAAAAGCTCACCACCGGGTTCCCCGTGCTCGACCTCGGAGTGCAGCCCGAGATTGCAACGACCGAGTGGAAACTGAAACTCGATGGGCTCGTCGAGAAACCGCAAACCCTGACGTGGGAGCAATTCCACGCCCTGCCCCAGGTCGAGGACGTGAGCGATTTTCACTGCGTGACCACTTGGAGCAAATACGACTGCCGCTGGGGCGGTGTCGCCTTCACCACCCTCTACGAACTCGTCCAGCCGAAGCCCGAGGCCAAATATGTGTACTTCACGAGCTTCGATGGGTATTCGACCAACGTCGCACTCGCCGCCTGCCTCGATGACGACGTCTTGATCGCGACCTCGTTCGACGGCGCGCCCCTGCCGCGGGAACATGGCGGCCTAGCCCGCGTGATCATTCCCAAGCTCTACGCCTGGAAGGGCGCGAAATTCGTCAATGGCCTCACCTTCCTCGCCGAGGACAAGCTCGGGTTCTGGGAGGTGCGCGGGTACTCGAACACGGCGGATCCGTGGACGGAGGACCGGTACGCGTAACTGGAAAACGGCCGCGCACGGAGTGCACGGCCCACCTTTCACGATCATCGCACCGGGTGGGCCGGGCACTCCGTGCGCGGCCTTCGCACGTAAGATCGAGCCCAACATTGGCCGCCCACGGAGTGGCCGGCCCACCTTCTGCCCGTTCGTGCTCGTTGGCCGAAAGGTCCGCTCTCGCCCAATCCTACGCCGTCCGCCGCCGACGCACAGCGCCAACGACAACACGCCCGCTCCCAGCAGCGCCGCGTAGGTCGACGGTTCGGGCACGGCCACTAGCCCACTGGAGGAAAAATCGTCGAGAGACGCGGTGCTATTACCCAAGGTATAGCCCGCACCGCCGGTGGCCTGCCCGTAAAGAGAATTCGTGAACGTGTCCGAGCCGCTCATCCCCCAATTGGCGTCCGCCGTGCCGCCTCCGCTGCCCGCTATGCCATAGGTCCCAAAGGTCTGTGGACTCCCAAAATCATAGGCCGCCGTGAGCACGTGCGTGCTGGCCAAATAGGAAACCTGCAGCGTGCCGGTGGTCGATGACAGCCCCGTCGTCGGAGACGCCGGATTTGATCCCGACACCACCGTCACTCCCAGGACGGGCGATCCATTCACATGCAGGCCACCGTGAATATTCTGGTTGGCCGCTTGGTTGGCCACGAGTTTCAGATAGTCATGGGTTCCGCCGATCGCCATTCCGGTCGTGTTGCTGATGAACAGCCCAACCTGAACGCTCTGACCCGTGGCCGGAGCAAACGTGTTGGTGGCGCCGATCGAGACGGTCCAGTCCGAGCTATAACTGCCGACATAAGTCTTCAGCGACGCCATCCGATTCGTGCCACTCCCGTTCGTGTCAATCGTGGCCATCCAATTATACCGTCCGTCGGTGTCATTCTGGCCAAATGTTATGCCACTGGTGCTACCCACGATCGGCCCCACGGCGGTGGTCGCCGGCGTGCCCCAATTGGCCGACGTCACGGCGGAAGTCGAAAAATTGTCGGTGAACTGAGCGAGAGCGGAAACGGAGAGTCCCGCGGCCATCCCCATCACAACCAAAAAGCGCTTCATATATTTTTCCTCCTGATGCGGTTGAGGGTTTCGGCGCCCCGGCAGGTTCCCGGCTTCGACCGGAGCGATTTTGCTAATAATAATAAATTAGCGACTGCACGGGCCGGTCAACCGCCCCCGGCAGGCCGCCCGGGGTTATGAGCGTTGGCCATGACAAATTCTGCGCTTAGCCGCGCTGATACCCTGACAAAATCTGCACGGGGACCTTCGCCGCTCATCGTGCCGGGTGGGTCGGGTACTGAAAGCCCTGAGCCGATCGAACGGGCTCCGCGTAGGCGCTATTTCTTTACGCGCGATTCTACGTTCCATGGCCGCGCACGGAGTGCACGGCCCACCTTTCACGAACATCGTGCCCGGCCTTTGAACGCAAGACCGAGCCCAACCTTTGGCCGCGCGCGGAGCGCCCGGCCCACCTTTACCGCTCTTCGTCCCGCGGCTCGTTCCAGTTTTCGAACCGCGGCGCCTCGACCGAGGCGATTTCGTGCACCCGCATGAGCCTCCGCGCCACGGCC
>CANJNJ010000170.1 GCA_947474995.1 Opitutaceae bacterium
CAGGTGATGGCTGGCGGTTTTGGTCCACGCGCCGCCGCCGGTTGGGGATTTGCAGCCAAGGGGTGAGCCCACTCCAGGCCGACGTTCCGGGCACGGTTTGTCGGAACGACCGCAATCTGTGCTTCGCCCGTCCCTCCGGTCGGCTGCAGTTGCCCATCGATCCGGACTATCCCCGGGTTCGGTTCAGTTGCGCCCTTCACCCCGCCTGGGTTGAGTCCAAGAGTCGCGCCCGGCGGGATTCCGTCGAAGGTCAGCGTCCGCCGCAGCACGGCTCCAGCACCTGCATCGGTCACGGTCAGGGTTTCGTGTCCGCTGACCGTCCCGCCCGGGCCAAACGAGGCGCGAGTCCGAATCTCAATCCCATCCTTGAGCCGGGCGACCTCGACGAGCGCGAGCTTCGACGCTTTCCCTTCCGCCGAAAGCCCCGACAGCGAGATGGCGTTCGACGCACCGGAGAACGTCATTGTCCGTCGACCCTCCAGGCGGAACGCCCGAATTGCCGCCCGGTCCCGCGCGACCGTGGCATCCGACCACAGACTGTGGGGGGCTAGCGTTTCCTGATCGTACAGCAGCACCCGCCCGTCGGCATAGAGCAACCCGAGGGCATCGATCAGGCCGCCCTCCGGAAGCCGCAGCGGGAAATAAACGATCCGAGGCGCTTCGCCCGGCGCCGGTCGGGGAATGTCATCCCATCCGCCGAGCCACTCTTTCAACTTGGCGTTATGCGCGGCATTGGCCGCGGAGATCGGGGTCTCAACGACCGGCAGCCGACTCAGGATATAGGTGACGACGAGCGCGATCTTCGCCTCGCCCAGGACGTCTTTCCACGGGGGCATGCCCTTATCGAGCGATCCGTTCATGATCGTCGTGAAGATATCTGCCGGGCGCCCGCCGTGGTCCCAGATATTGTCCGTGAGATCGGAACCGATGACGGCGGCATTGCCGGCCTTCCCCCGCATATTCTCGAGGTGGCACACGGCGCAGGTCGTGTTGAAAAGCACCCGGCCCGCTTCCAGGTTGGCTGGATTCCCGCCGAGATTGCGCAGCAGGGAATCGTTGATGAGCGATGGTCCCGTGGCTTGCTGCCGGACGCGGGCCGCGGCCTCGTCGATGCTATCCGCGCGGCTTTCGATGGCCGCCGAAAAAATGCCGATCAGAAACACCCGAGCAATCCAGCGCCGAAGCTCGGACCGCCCTCGGGCGACGAAAGGTTGGTCGCCAGGTGCGAACGCCCGATCGTCCGCGGTGCGTGGGTGGGAGCGGAAAAACGGCAGCGGTAAAGTTGTCAGTGGGCGAGCCATCGGGGTGCGGTTTGCGGATCCGGCAAACGTCTACTCACGAACGATGACGGGTGGACGGCAACGCGATTCGCAGGGCGAGTCTTCCTTCGGGCGCGTCCCCGATGGGTTGACCACTTGGTTCGGGCCTAAGCGCCGCCGGGGTGCCGAAATTCAGGTTGGCCGCCAACGACTAAACGACTTGGCCGAGAGGATAGGTTTGCGGCGTGAATCCCCTCCTCATGTTTAAGCTCTGGCGTATGGGGCCTGCGGAATAGCACTCGAGCGTAAACGCAATTTTTGTTGAAAGGAGACCGGCCGCGCAGGTGAAATTCAGGAGCGACACCCGGGCGGCGCGACCAATCCGGGCGTTCCGAAGGGGTAACTACTCCACTTAAGGTTTCTTTCTCCAGACGCTGGGCTGGCGTCCGGTCTGGCGGCGAAACCAGCGGGCGAAATAATTCGGATCGTCGAAACCCGCGCGGGTGGAGGCCGCGGCGACGGTGGGCTCGCCGCGGAGGGCGGCCTGCGCGGCTTCGAGGCGGAACCGATCGCGCAGGGCCCGGAGACCGAGCCCGGACTCGCGTTTTAATTTTCGGCTCAGGTGGTCGGGATGGTAGCCGAGATCTCGCGCAATTTTTCCGAGCGGGGCGGGGGAACGGACGTGGTCCGCGAGCTTTTCAAATAGGGTGGGGGCGGGCTCAGGACCGGCCGGCGACTGGGCGAGCAGGCGCGCCACGACGGCGAGAATCGCCGGGTAATCGCCCAGTGTGAGCCGGCCCTTGCGCGGAACCCGGACCAACAAGGCGTGAAGTTCGTTGAGCGTGGCGGGAGAGAGCGTGCGGTGCGCGACGCGGACGCGGCTCGAGCCTTCCATCTCGTAATCGAGGACGAGGCACAGCGGCCGACTGCGGCCAGCCACCAAAAAGCCGTGGGGCGTTGCCGCGGGGATGACAAAGAGGTCGCCGGCGCGGGCCCGGCGGCGGCGGCCATTGACCGTCTGAACACCCTCACCGTTCAGATAGAGGATCAGCTGGGCAAAGTCATGCCCGTGCGACGCCACCTCGGCATCGCGGTGGCGGTTGAGCTGGAGTTTTCGCAGCACGAAGCCGAGCGCGTGAATTTCAATCTTTTGGACGAGAAGCGGACTCCAAGCGGGCATGAGGTCGGGTAAGTGCTAGCAAAAGTCGGAAACGTGCTAACACAATTCGGCGTTTCAGGCTAGACTCGGCGGTAATCCTCCACCCCTCCTTTACCCATGACCACCCACAAAGTTGGCATCATCATGAACGGCGTCACGGGACGCATGGGCACCAACCAGCATCTGCTGCGCTCGATTAAGGCGATTATTGACCAAGGCGGCATCAAGCTTGGTGACTCCGAGGTGATCATGCCTGATCCCATCCTGATTGGCCGGAGCGCACCCAAACTGGCGGCCCTCGCGGCTCGGGCGAACGTGAAGCGCCACTCGACGAACCTCGATGCGGCGCTCGCCGACCCCTTTAACCAAATCTATTTCGACGCCACCCTGACCGGCCAGCGGCCGATCGGCGTCCGCAAGGCGATCGCGGCTAAGAAACACATCTATTGCGAAAAGCCCACGGCGACGACCGCGGCTGAAGCGCTCGCGCTGGCGAAGGAAGTAACCGCGGCCGGGCTCAAGAACGGTGTCGTGCAGGACAAGCTGTGGCTGCCGGGACTGTTGAAGTTAAAATACCTCATCGACACGGGCTTCTTTGGGCGGATTTTGTCGGTGCGCGGTGAATTCGGCTACTGGGTGTTCACGGGCGAGCACGAGAAACTGCAGCGCCCCTCCTGGAACTATCGTAAGGAGGACGACGGTGGCATCATCGTCGACATGCTCTGCCACTGGCAGTACGTGATCCAGAATCTGTTCGGCGAAGTGAAGTCGCTCACCTGCCTTGGCGCCACGCACCTCCCGCAGCGGTGGGACGAGAACGGCAAGCCCTACACGTGCACGGCGGACGACTCGGCTTATGCGACCTTCGAATTGGTCAACGGGGTGATCTGTCACTTTAACTCGTCGTGGGATGTCCGGGTGAGGCGTGACGATTTGCTGACGCTGCAGGTGGATGGCACGCACGGGTCCGCGGTCGCGGGACTGCGCAACTGCACGGCACAGCATCTCTCGGCGACACCGCGCTGCTTGTGGAATCCGGACGTCGACAGCCCGATTAAATACATGGACGGCTGGACGACGGTGCCGAATCAGGGGGAGTACGACAATGCGTTCAAGGTGCAGTGGGAACTGTTTTTGCGGCACGTGGTGAAGGGCGACCCGTTTCCCTGGTCGCTGTTCGAGGGCGCCAAAGGGGTTCAGTTGGCCGAACTGGGCCTCAAGTCGTGGGCCGAGCGGCGCTGGGTGGATGTGCCGAAGCTGGGTTGAAGCGAGGTAGCGCCGGTCTTTGACCGGCGTTTTTTAAAGGGCGGGGGATCGGGGGGCCATTCACCGGTCGGAGAGCGGTGAATGGCCGGTGGCACCGCTGGGATGGAAAGGCTTTGGCCTTTTCCAAACGAGCGATTTGCACTGGCAATTCCCTCCATTTGATTAAGGTGTGCAGTGGTTCTGGCTCCGGCCGGGTCACACTACGACATCGTCCAATCTATTCTTAATTCGAGTATCACCATGATTACTTCCACCTTCTTTGTCGCTTCGATTCTCAGCGGAGGATTCTTGTCCCCCGGAGTTTTGCTTGTACTCGTCATCGTGATGATTCCGGTGTCGCTCTACGCGCAGTTCCGCGTGTCGAGCACCTACAACCGGAATGCCAAAATCCCTTCCCGGGGCGGGATCACGGGGAAAGAAGCCGCCGAGGCGGTGATGGCGAGCGCCGGTATCACGGACGTCTCGATCGAAATGACCGATGGCCACCTCACGGATCACTACGATCCGATTAACAAGCAGCTGGTCCTGTCCGAGGAAAACTACCTTGGCACCAGCTTGGCCGCGCTAGGCGTGGCGGCGCACGAGGCGGGGCATGCGATTCAGCACAAAATCGGCTATTCGATGCTGCATTTCCGGATGGCGCTGGTCCCGGCGACTAACTTCGTCTCGCGGGCACTGCCGATTGTGATGCTGGCGGGATTCTTTCTGGCGCGCGGTTTGACGGGCATGCTGCTCGACATCGCGATCCTGTGCTACGCGGTTTTGACTTTATTCCAGCTCGTGACGCTGCCGGTTGAGTTCGATGCCAGCCGGCGCGCGAAGGCCCAGCTCGTTGAACTGGGCATTCTTGATCGCGACGAAATGGGCGGGGTCAACGAGACGCTTGATGCGGCCGCGCTGACCTACGTGGCGGCCTTTGTCAGCTCGCTGCTCTACCTGTTATATTTGCTCTCCTCGCGGCGCGACTGACGCTGAGGGAGGCCGGGGTCGGCCGGCGCATGGTTGGGCGTGGAATCCAAGGGGATGCTGATCGCCGGTCAGAGGCCGGCGCTACTTAATCAAGACGGGGGCAGCGGTGCGTCCGCTCGCAGCCCGTTCTTCGAGGGCCTTAGGCATCGCATCCAGCAATTGGATAATCCGCTCGGGATTTGACGGGTGGGTGGAAAGAAATGCAGGCGGCGCGGGCTGACTGGACGATTCGGCGTCGAGAGTTTCGAGCACCCTGACCGACTCCTGCGGATCGTAACCGGCGCGGGCCATGTACATGAGGCCGATGTAGTCGGCCTCTTTTTCCTTTTTCCGATCGAAGGCCAGGCCCCCCGCGGCGGTGGTGAGGCCGTAAGCCTGGCTGAGCGCGTCGACGGTGAGCATCGAGGCACCCCCGGCCATCCCGCCGATCATGCCCACGGCGCCAATCGTGCTCACGGCCATTTCCTGCGAAAGTTTTTCATGGACGTGCTTGGCCGTCACGTGCGCGATCTCGTGGGCGATGACCGAGGCCAGCTGATCATCGTTCTTCACAATTTTGAACAGCCCGGTGAACACGCCGACTTTTCCGCCCGCCATGGCGAAGGCGTTGATTTGCGGGACGTCGAAGACCACAAATTCCCAGTCGGCGTCGGGCATGTCCCAGAAGACGACCTTGGAAATCCGCTCGCCGACGCGGCGGAGTTGGTCGTTCAGCGCGCGGTCGCGCGATATTTTGTACTGGTGCTTCATCTCGTCGAACATCGCGATGCTCATCTTCGTGACATCGTTGTCGTCGACGAGGTTCATGGCATGGCGACCGGTGACAGGAACGGCGTAGCAGCCGGCGAGCAGCAGCCCCGCGAGGGTGGCTAGGGTGAATCGAAAGGGCGCGTTCATTGCAGGGCGCTGGTTGGGAAACTTGGCGGGAAGGAAAACCAAGGAAACGAGGTTGGCAAGGGTGGTAGGCGCCTGTCTGACCGTTCCGTTACGAAGAAGGTCCGGTTTGTCCAGAAAGCCCTTTGCAATTTGGCACGGGAGCGGCATTGTCCGCGTGCCCACTCTAAAGTTGAATTCGAACTGAACAACCGCGCCCCGCTGTTCGTCTAACCGTTCCGAGCCGAATTCCAACAAACAGTCGCAGCTACGCTTTCATTACCATGGCCGAGGAAAACGAGACCAATACTGGAAAGAAACGTCGGATTATTCACTGGAACCCAGACGCAGGGCGTGAGCAAACCCAGCGACGCTGGACGTGGACGCGGGTATTGGCATGGAGTGTCGGCGGATTCTTTGGGCTGTTGATTACCGCGGGAGTGGTGATCCGGGTAGCGAAACTTGTCCTGGGCCCTGATCTCTTTGAACCGCGGGTCGCCGAAACGGCCGCGGGTCCGAATTTGGCCGATGCCAATTCGGCTTTTGTCTCGCAGGCCAAAGCGGAGCAGTCCCACGAACTGGCGTCGAAGGCGATCGCACAGTTGCAGCGGATGCCGCCGGATCACCCGGTGCAATTGCAGCAGATGATCCTGATGGTAAAGTCCTTTAATGAGGGCGAGGTGCTGCTGGCGGGCCGAGAATACGCAAAGGCGTTCCTGACCTTTGACAGCCTCAATAAGGACTTGGATGCCTTCGGTAAAAACGTCAAAATCAAGGGCGAGGCCAAGCAGGCTTACGACGCGATCCTCCTTCGGATTAAGGAACTGGAAATCGCGCGCGAGCTTTCGCCCGGTTCGTTGGAGGCGGCATTTGAGGCGGCCGGGACCGGCCGGCAGCTGTTGACGGATGGAAATTTTAGCGGGGCGAAGAAGATCTTTGATGAAGGTTTTGCCAGCTTGAAAAAGGCCGAGCAGGCGCTGGCCGATTTCGTGCGTGACAGCCTCTTAGTTGGGCAGAAGGCCTTGGCCAACGGACAGAAGGAGGAGGCGAGGAAAGCTTTCAAGGCGGCGCTCGAAAAATCACCGGGCAATGAGGCGGCCGTCCATGGCCTGAAACGGGCCGAGACCATCGACCGGGTATTTGCCTTGCTCCAGCAAGGTCAGAATTTTGAAAAGCAGGCCCAGTACGCCCAGGCGGCGGAATCCTATCAAAAGGCCTTTGCCTTGGATGCCTTTTCGGCAGTGGCGCAAGAAGGCCAGGCCCGGGCGGCCCGGCTGGAAAAAGAAACGAAGTTCGCGGCGGCCAAGAGTGCGGCGGAGGCGGCCGTGAAAGTGAAGGATTGGTCGAAGGTGATCACTGAGTCCGAAAACGCGCTCAAAGTTTATCCGCAGAAGCCCGAAGTGCAGGCGATGCTCAAGTCGGCGAAAGAAAACGCCCATAAAGAAGCCGTCCAGAAGACGCTTGCCAAGGGCTACGCCTACGAGAACCAGCATCAATGGAAGGAAGCCCGCGACGCTTACTATGAGACGATGCAGCTCGAGGCGAATCAAGCGGACGCCAAGGAAGGCTACACGCGAGCCGGCACGGTGATTCGCGCGCTGCTCCAGTACGACAAGTACGTCGAAGCCGCGGAACAGCTCGCGAATAAGAACGAATTTCAGGCGGCGCGACTGCGCTTCAACGAAGCCATGGCGGTCAAACCGGCCTACCTTGTAAACAGCGAGCGGGTCCAGCAGCTCCACGCGCTGATCATGGCTCAAAACCAGCCGGTCGAGGTCACCTTCAAGTCCGATGGCAACACCTGGGTTTCCATCACGAATTTTCGGATGCTGGGCAAGATTGAGTCCTCGACGGTTAAAATCCTCCCCGGCGATTACGAAGTGATCGGGCGCCGCAAGGGTTACCGCGATGTGCAGATGTTGTTGCAGGTGCGCAACGGAACGCCGCCACCAACGGTGACCGTTGCGTGCAGCGTCTCCACGGGCAAGAGCTAGCCGGTTCATGATAACCAATTCGTCGCGCGGGTGGCTTGGGATTTTGGCGGTGACGGCTGTGGCCGTGACCTCGGGTATTGGGGCGGAAACGCCCGCGGCCAAAGGGCGTGCGGGAGCAACCGCGCCGGGTACGCCCGCCGCCAGTGCGCAGCGCCCGGCTCGTGGTTCGACGGCCAAGGGACCGTTGCCCGATCCGGCCTTGCTCGATGGTTCGAAGCAGACCGCCGACAAGATTCCGGAAAACGGGATGCTGGGCGAATTCGAATTGCCCGGCGATGAAAACGTAAAGAATGGCAAGGTAGGCGGCGGTCCGCAGAACCCCAACCAACAGGCGGGTGAACAGAGTGGCGGGCTGCCCCAAATGAGTGGCGGCGGCGGTCCCCAGAGTGCGCAGAACCAGCAGAAGGGCGGTGGCGCTGGGGGCCAGCAACAACCGGGGGGCCAGCAACCGCCGGAAGGCCAGCAGGGCGGCGCGGCCGCAGGTGGCCCCCAGGATCAGGCGCAAGCTGCGGGCGGCGGTGCGCCGATTTCCGGGCCGGCGGATCCCAACGCGACGGCGCAAGGAATTCAGGTGGCGGAGCTGCAAGGTGATCCCAGCCAGACCGGAGAAGCTGGCGCGGGCGGATCGCCGGCGAAACCTGGACCGGTGGCCATTGGCGATTCGGCGATGCAGATCAAAGGAGTTCAGAATGCGCCTAGTGTTGTGGGTGGGCAGGTGGCCGGCCAGACGCAGCAGATGGAAAAGGCCGTCGGCGGAAGCGGCAAAGGCTCAACTTCGGGCAATAATAACAACCGTGGGGTCGAAAAAGGCCGCGTGATGCCGGCTGGACTCTGAGTTGCTCGGTGTGATTCCCATGACAATTAGAAGGTTTTGGCTATGCGCTTTATTGGCGGTTGCGGCCGTGGCCCGGGCCACCCCGGTGATTTTTCCGGTCGATGCGATCGATGATTTGTGGCAGCTGCCAGCGGACGAGTTCCGGCAAAAATATGCCGGGATTGATGTTAGCACGATTGGACCGAACGACGAGGGTTGGTACGTGCGCTATCGACACGAAAATCTGACTTATCTTTTTGGGCCGCTTCCCGAGCGGGAGGACGCCCGCAAGAAAATGTGGGAGCTCGAAACCGTGCGAGATGCGGCCATTCGAAATCGCCCGGTTTTAAACAGCAGTCGCGTGGACTTTGTTCGCTTTACCTATTCGGGCGTTTACGGGAAGCGGGGCGATACTCCCTTTACCGGCAAAGCCGGACAGGGCGACAAGGATGGGACCGGCGCCGGTGAAAATGGCGATGGCACGGGCAAGGATGGCAAAGGCGGCAAAGACGGTTCAGGCAAGAACGGCGGAACCGGTGATAAGGACGGCGACGGCAAAGGCGGCTCTGCCAAAGATGGCGACGGTAAGGACGGAACAGGTGCGGATGGCACCGGCGACGGCGACAAGGATGGAGGGGGGCAAGGCGGCAAACTTGCGGGCCTCGATGGCAATGGTGACGGCGGAGGCGATCAGGCCGGGGGAGACCAAAATGGCGGCGGCAGCAAAGGCGGCAAGAAAGGTGGCAAAGGTAGCCAGGCCGGTGGGGGGGACGGCACCGACGGCGGCGATGGTTCCCAAGGTAGCCAAAAAGGATCTTCGGGCCAGAAGGGCCGACAGGTGGCGTCCAATCAGCGCGGCAACCAAAGCGGTTCGCAGGGCGGTCAAAGCGGTCAAAGCGGCCAAAGTGGGCAACAAGGCCAGCAGGGCCAACAAGGACAACCGGGGCAGCAAGGCCAGCAAGGGAGCGATTCTGGACAGCAGGGTGGCCAACAAGGTCAGTCAGGCGGCCAATCGGGCCAGTCGGGCAGCAGCGGTGGCGGAGGTAATCCGCTGCAGATTCTCAGCTCTTTGCTGAGGATGATCCTCGGAATTTGAGCGCCGCGCGGCTTCCGGCCGTGAGTCGCCCTTTTATGCTTTTACTTGCTCTCCGGTGTGTCGGTTTGGCGGTTTTGCTCGCCGCGGTTTCCGGCCGGGCGGCGGAAAGCCCGGAGATGGCGAGGGCGATGACGCTGGCGCGCGAGGCGACGGTTGCAGCTGACGCCAGGGATTTTCCCACCTATCTGGCGAAAATGGAGGCGGCGGTCGAACTGCGCTCAGACCTCCCTCGAATGCTGGTGA
>CANJNJ010000171.1 GCA_947474995.1 Opitutaceae bacterium
AAACTCCATTGTGCAAGGCGGTGGTTTTCGCACGCCCTTGGTCACGACGATCACGACCTTCGCCAATGTTCCCTTGGAATATAACCTGCCGAACGCCGTCGGGACGCTAGCAGCCGCTCGGACCGCAGATATAAACAGCGCCACCAGCCAGTGGTATTTCAACGTCCGCGATAATTCGACGACGCTTGGCCTCGCCAATGGCGGCGGCTACACCGTTTTCGGCCAGGTGATCGGCACCGGCATGAGCATCGTCAACGCCATCGCGGCCTTACCCAAGGTAAACGCCGGCGGTGCCTTTACCGACCTGCCCGTCCGCAACCTCGTTGGCACAAATGTCACCGACGCCAATCTGGCGCTGGTTAACTCGATTTCCCCCCTCCAAACTTATCCCGGCGCCGGCACCTCGCTCATCCTGTTTGCCGTCCAGAATTCCGCCTCGAACGTCGTCACAGCCGCAATCACCGGCACGACACTCTCGTTGGCCCCGCTCAGCGGCGGGACGGCCGACGTCACCGTCACGGCGACGGACGTCAGCGGCAACCCTGCCTCCAGCACCTTTACGGTCACGGTTTCCACGTCAGCCGCGCCCGTGTTTACCACGCAGCCGACGTCGCAAGCCGCCGCGCCCGGGGGTTCCGCCACGCTCACGACCGCGGCCAGCGGTGCCGCACCCGGCGCGTTCCAATGGCAGCGCAACGGCACCGTGGTCACCGACGCGACCGATGCGGTCCTGACGATTCCCAGCCTACCGGCAAACACGGGGATCTACCTGGTGCAAGCCACCACCGCGAGCGGCACCGCGCTCAGCAACGCCGCCATCCTCGGCGTCAACAGCACCGTGAAGCTGGTCGGACCCGGCCAGGAATTTACCGATATCTTCCATTCCGGCACCGGTTTCACCTACGACCAAATCCTGCTCGGCGGCGCCGCGGCCAGCATGAAGGCCGATTCGGAGCTGGGCCAAATCCTGCGCGTCTCGTTCATCGATCTCAACGACGACATCGTGCAGGTCGAATTCTCCGGCCCTGGGACGCTCTCGCTCGTGCTCGACGCGGCGGCGGGTCCCGCGCTCCCGACAAAATACGTTCAGAACACCAGCTACATGAAGGGCCACGCCGGCATCGTCCTGACCGGTGCCAACGTGAATACGAATCTCACGGTCTTCAGCGTGGGTCGCGCCAACGCGGTGAACCAAGCGCTCTTCCGCAGCGACGTCACGTACGACGGCGTCGCGGACATCGCCTTCATTGCGATCACCAGCACCGACGGAAAATTCGGTGGGCTCCGCGCCGCGAACGCGAGCATGTTCGCCGCCAAGGGGTACACGGGCGTCTATGCGCCCGGCGTGCAATTCACCGGCCCGACGTTTGTCGGTGACATCAACGCTGGGGGCGAGGCGACGCCCGTATTAATCCTTGGCTCCAGCACCGACGTGCGCATCACCGGCGGCGACTTGCTGCAGAACAATAATCGCGCTGTGCAGGTCAGCGGGATCACGCAGCTCAAGTTCACCGCCGGCAGCAACTCGCACGGGACGACCTTCCCCGCGCAAGCCAATCAAGCCCGCCTCGAGCAAAACGGCGTGGATGTCACGAGCCAGATTGTGGTGAATCCGTAGGTGCGCCGGTCTCTGACCGGCGTCAGGTGGATCCAACTCACCTCCTAAAGGCCGAGCACGGAGTGCACGGCCCACCTTTCACGATCACCGTACCGGGTGGGCCGGGCACTCCGTGCGCGGCCTTTTGCACCGTTCCGCCTCACCTCCCACGGTCGCGCACGGAGTGCGCGACCCACCCGGCACGGCCTCCCTAAAATGTAATTTCTCCACCCCTATTTTGGGGCTTCTGCCCGCTCGCCCGACGCGAGCCCCAGGCCGATCGTCGGCCCGTGCCCACGCCTTTTCCGCCGAAGCTGAAGCTACACCACCGCACTCCGGATTGGGTCGCGGCCGAGGCAACCTTCCATATCCGAATCAGAATCGACTCCCGTCAAAGCTCCACGCTCACCACCCCACTCATCGGAAACGCCGTGCTGGACTCCGCCAGCCGCTACCACGAGGAGCAGCGTTGGTTTTGTCACCTCCTCGTGCTCATGCCGGATCATCTGCACGCGCTGCTCGCGTTTCCGCCCCTGGGTCCAATGTCACGGCTTATCGGCGAGTGGAAGAGATATCACGCCCAGCACCAGGCCATCGCATGGCAGGACGGCTACTTTGATCACCGCATCCGGAACCGCCGCGAATACGACGAGAAGTCCACCTATATTCGGCTCAATCCCGTCGCCAGAAATCTGTGCGCCCAACCGGAAGACTGGCCATGGGTCATCGATGCCACCTCGCTCGGCATAAAGTAATCGTACCGGGTGGGCCGGGCACTCCGTGCGCGGCCGTCGAACGTGAGATCGAGCCCACAATTGGCCGCCCACGGAGTGGCCGGCCCACCTTTACCGAGCTTCTTTTGGCAACCGCTTACTTGGCCGCGCGCTCGTAGACAACTTTCCCGCCCACCACCGTCACGCGCGCGCGAAGGTCGTGAATCTTATCCTCCGGGCACTTCAGCAAATCATCAGTAAGGACCGCCAGATCGGCTAGTTTCCCGACCTCGATCGACCCCGTCTTCTTCTCGTCGAAATTCATCCAGGCCGCGTTAATCGTCACCATCTTCAACGCCTCTTCGCGCGAAATCCGCTGCTCCGGGCCAAAGATTTTTCCACCCGCCGTCTTGCGCGTCACCGCCGTCTGAATCGCCAGGAAGGGATTGTAGGGATTGAGCGAAGTCTCGGGATCGAAACCGTACATGTGGTCCGAGTTCAGCACGACTTTCACGCCTTCCTTCAGCCAGGTCTGCAGGCCAATGAAGGTCGCCACTTTTTTCGCGCCCAGCACATCCGCCAGCGCATCGCCGTCCTTGTAATACCAGTCCGGCTGCGTGTCCGCGACCACGCCGAGCTTGGCCGCGCGCTTCGCCGTTTCCGGATTCGTGAAATATCCGTGGATCAAATTATACCGGCGCGGCGCGATTGGATTGTCCGCATTCGCGGCTTCGACGGCGTCCAACACCGCATCGACCCCCGCGTCGCCCGTGACGTGCGAGGACATTTGCCAGCCCAACCGGTGGCCGGTGCGAATCATGTTCTTGATTTTGTCCGGGGCAATCCGCAGGTCGCCGCGATACGCCGGGTCGGTGATGAAATAGATGTCGAACGACTCCTTCGGGTACGCCTGGCGCATGAACGCCGTGCCGTAAAGCGTGCCGCCATCAACGCCAATCTTGAGCGGGCCCGCCTTCACCCAGTCGTCGCCGTCGCCGGTCTTGAACGGAATGGCTTTGATAATCTTCTCCGTGTCTTCCACCGACCCGTTGCTCGCGAGGCCGATGGTCACCGTGACGCGCACGGGCAACCGGCCCTGCGCCTTGAGCGCCTCGTAGGTGCGATACCCGGCGACGTTCGAGTTGCGCTCGCCGATGCTTGTGATGCCGATCTCGTTGTACATGTGGAGCAGCTTCACGAGGGAGTCCTGATACTTGTCGTCCGGCACGCCACGCGCAGGCATGTACCGCGTGACGATCCCGCTGCTGTTGTCGATGCGGCCGGTGGGCTGGCCCTGGTCATCGAAATAAATCTTTCCCGTCGGCGGCACCTCGGTTTCCTTCGTGAGCTTCACGACGTTGAGCGCCGCGGAGTTAAGGATTTGCACGGTGCGATTGGCGTACTGCCACAAAAACACCGTCGGATTGTTCGGTGCGGCCGCATCGAGATCGGCGCACGTGGGAATCCGCCGTTCCTTGATGCGCGTGACGTCGACGCGCGGGATCTGAATCCACTGGTTGGGCCCAACCTCCTTGGCCTTGGTGCGCACCCAGTCCTGAATCTCAGCGATGGAGTACAGCTGCCGGAACGGCTGGAGCACCTCATTGCGCGCCACCTGCGTCGAGTGCACGTGCGACTCGATCAATCCGGGAATCACCATGTGCCCCTGGGCATCGATGGTGCGCGTGCCGGGGCCGACGAGTTTGCGCACGTCGTCGTTCGAGCCGACGGCGACGAAAACGCCGCCGCGGATCGCCACGGCTTGAGCGCGACTCGAGTTGGCGTCGACGGTGAGGACGTTGGCGTTGAGAACCACGAGATCAGCCGGGGCCTCGGCCGCACGGGCGATCCAGGCGGCGCCAAGAAGAAGGGCGGCAAGACAGAGAGAGGAAGGAGTTCGATTCATAGGGAAAATCAGTCGTGGGATCGGGACGAAGCGAATCGTCAGGGGTAATGGGACAATCTTTGTCGGTCGTGTCCGGACAAACAAGAAAGAATGCCGTCGCGGGGTTAAGCCCATCGCACCGGGTGGGCCGGACACTGGAAGTCCTGAGCCTGCCGAACGAGCTCCGTGCGCGGCCGTGGAACGTGAGACCGAGCCCAACATCGGCCGCCCACGGAGTGGCCGGCCCACCTTTCACGATCTTCGTACCGGTGGGCCGTGCACTCCGTGCGCGGCCGTCGAACGTGAGATCGAGCCCAACATCGGCCGCCCACGGAGTGGACGGCCCACCTTTACCGATCTCCGGGTCTGGCTATTCGCTTAAGCCCACCTATCACCCGAATGAGATTGCCCGCACCCGGTTGCTCTTTTAGCCACTCTCCTCCCCTAAATCTTCCAACGTCCGAATTCCATGCGCACGTCTTCTCCATTTCTCCCCTCACGTCCCGTTTCGTTTGCCCACGGTCTGCTTCGTTCCACGGCCCTCCTGCTCCCGCTGTTGGTCGCCGCAGTCACCGCGTCCGCCGCCGATTGGAAGGTCTTCAAGTCCGCCAACGAAGTCGGCCCCGGCGAAAACGTGACCGTCTCCCTCGACGGCAAAGTCGTCGCCCGCCTCATCTACGGCGAGGGCCAGCAGAAGCCGTTCGTCGCTGTCTATGACGAGCAGGGTCGCGCCATCACCAACGCCGGCGTCGACAAGAACGGCAAACCCTTCGGGGCCGAACCACACCAGCGCGGCATTTTTATCGGGTGGAAAGTCATCGAGTCGGATCTGGGAAAGCTGGACGCCGAGGCAAAAGGGACCTCCTACAAAGGGAAAGCCGGCGACACGTGGTCGATGGCCAATGGCACGACACAGAAGCTGATCGAAATTGAAAAGATGGCGACCAACGACGACTCCGCCAGCATTGTCGCGAAGATCGAGTGGCGCCACGGCCTCAAGGATGACACGGGGAGCAACCTGCTGCTCACCGAGACCCGCCGCATTCGCGTCTCACGTCCGAATTCATCGATGCTCGCGCAAGTCGACGTCGCCTTCGAACTCCTGCCCGCCCGCGACCTGCGCCTCGGCGCCGACGTCCAGCACGCCGGCGTGCACATGCGCGTCGATGCCAGCGTTTACACGCGTCCGACCGAAACCTCGTACCTCTGGTCGCCGGAAATTCCCGCCTCGCAGGGCAAGGTTTACTCCGCCGCGCCGATCGCCGGCCAAACCGGCACCGTGATTGGCGACAACCTCAAGTGGGGCGAGTTCCTGTTCCCGCTCCACGAGCGCTGGTACAGCGTGACCGAAATGAACGCGATCAAGAACCCGGTCGAAGAATTCTCCACGCGCAATTACGGCCGCTTCGGCTTTTTCTTCAAAATCGAACTCAAGAAAGGCGAAGCCCTGCCCCTGGCTTACCGGTTCGTCGTAAAAGTCGCCGAGAAGCCCGCGGAGGGCACGAAGCGTTCCGCCGAGCAGATCACGAAAATTCGCAAGGAAATGGACAACGCGTTTGTGCGGTTCGTGCACGAGGTGCGGTAAGGGGAGTTATGGCTGTCAGATTGCTCGACGGACGTTTTGGGAGCGAATGAACGTTGGCCGGCCGCGCACGGAGTGCCCGGCCCACCCATCACGTTCTTCGTACCGGGTGGGCCGTGCACTCCGTGCGCGGCCAGTAACAGCGGTCGATCGCCCGTTCTTTAGTTCCCCTCCACTTTCCATTCCTATTCCGCCCCTCGCATAGTCCGTCCCGTTCACTTTTCCCCCTCGATGCCCCCTGCCCCCATCACCCCCGCCAACCTGTTCGATTTCCAAGTCAACGGTTTCGCCGGCATCGATTACCAGCGCGACGACGTCACCCTCGACCAGATGCGCGCCTCCGTCGCCGGGCTGCACCGGCACGGCACGAGCCGCATTTTTCTGACGCTCATCACCGACGAGGTCGACCGGCTCTGTGCGCGCTATGAGCGTTACGAGAAAATGCGGGCCGCCGATCCCGCTATCGCGGCGATGATTGTCGGCTATCACTTGGAAGGCCCGTGGCTCAGTCCCGAGGAAGGCTACCGCGGCGCGCATCCCGCGAAGCCGATGCGTGCACCCAGCGAGGCCGAATATGCGCGAATCCAAGCCGCCGCGGGCGGACGGATTAAACTCGTCACGCTCGCCCCGGAATGGCCCGGCAGCCCCGAGTTCATCGCCAGCCTGGTGCGTCGCGGCGTTCACGTTTCGCTCGGCCACACCAACGCGTCCGTCGCGCAGATCGATGCCGCCGTCAAAGCCGGCGCACGTTTCTGCACGCACCTCGGCAACGGCGCGCCGCAACAGATGCACCGGCATGACAATATCATTCAGCGCCTGCTCGCCCGCGATGAACTCATCGCCTGCTTCATCCCGGACGGGGTCCACCTCCCGCCGTTCGTCCTCCGGAATTTCGTCCGCGCGAAACCGGCGGGAAGAATTTTGTTCACAACCGACTGCATGTCCGGGGCCGGCGCCGGCCCTGGCCGCTACACGATTGGCAGCCACCCGATCGAAGTCGGCGCTGATGGCATCGCGCGCAATCCGGGCAGCGGTGGCGGTTTTGCCGGCTCGACGTTAGCGCCCGACGAGGGCGTCCGCAACGTGGCCGAATTTCTTGGGCTTTCTCTGGAAGAATCGCACCGCCTCTGGTCCGAAGCGGCGCCGAAGGCGTTTGGGATCTGAATTCGTGCCGGGTGGGCCGCGCACGCCGTGCGCGGCCGTGGAACGTGAGGCCGAGCCCAACATCGGCCGCCCACGGAGTGGACGGCCCACCCATCACGAGTTTCGTACCCGGCCCCAACGGCGATGCCTTACTCCGGCAGCGAACACAGCGCCTGCAGATTTCGCAGGCACGCGTTGCTCGCCTCCTCCGCGCCTTTGGAAAACGTGTAACCCGCCGGCAAATGCAGCAGCTTCTCGTCGATCTGTTCGACGCGCCAGTGCGTCTCGAGCGAGATTAACCCTTGGTAGCTGCTCTGCTTGATTTCCGCCAGGTGCGCCCGCCAGCCGACTTCGCCCAGCCCAACCGGAACCGCATCGGCCCCATAATTCTTCGCGGCGCTGCCCCGGCGAATCGCGTCCTTGGCGTGGATATGAATGATCCGCGGCGCGAGCTCCGGAAAAAACTTCGTCGGCGGAAACGTCGAACCCTGCACGTAAAGGATGTTGCACGGATCCCAGATGACACCCCAGCCCTTCGCCGGCATGATGGCCGACAGCTGAAGCACTTCTTCGCCCGTGCCGATGATGCAGGAGCTTTCGTTTTCCACGCCGACGGTCACCCCGGCCTTCGCCGCGAGGTCGATCAGTTCACCCAGGTGGGCGGCGATCTTGCTCAACGTCGACGCATCGGGCGCCGTCGGCCGGCGGAGGAAGGTGAAAACGCGAATCAACTTACAGTCGAGCGCCTTGGCGGTCTCGAGACTCCGCTTGAAGATTTCGATGTGCTCCTTGATCTCGGCGGGCTTGTCGATTTCGCACTTGAAGACGGGGGAGGCGCAGCCGTGGATCTTCCAGCCCTCGCCGCGGGCAACGGCGCCGACTTCGGCGATATCGGCGGATGTCAGGTCCTTGAACGCCCGGCCGGCCATGCTCCGCAGTTCGAAGCCCGAGAACTTGAACGCGCGCACGAAACGGCGGACATCGGGCAAGTCCTGGGAAATTTCATCCGAGATGATGGTGAAGGAAGAAGGGAATTTCATGGTAACGGGTAGCGACCGTTGAAGTCGGCAAAACCCGACGCAAGCCCTTATCGGCCCGGGGGAATGTTCAAGGCGGCCGGATCGACTTCGCGTTTCCAAGGGCCGCGCACGGAGTGCGCGGCCCACCTTTCACGTTCTTCGTACCGGGTGGGCCGTGCACTCCGTGCGCGGCCGTCGAACGTGAGACCGAGCCCAACATTGGCCGCCCACGGAGTGGCCGGCCCACCCGGCGCGATGTTCATTAGCGGCCGGCCCAAGCCTCACCCTACGCCCGCCGATCCGTAATTTCTTTCAACGCGCGGTTGGACAGCACCCCGAGCACGACGCACACGATAATGGTCACGACGATCCCTGCCACCACCGTCCACGTGTCGGACACGTTCTTGAACCGGAGTTGCTCGAGCCCCGCCGCCGCGAAAGTCGCCAGCGCCGTGCGCGGCGCGACGCCCACGAGGGTTCCCATCGTATACTCGACAAACGGCACCCGCGCCGCCGCGAGCACGAAGTTCGCCAGCGCGAATGGTGACGCCGGCGGCACGCGCAATAACGTCACCACCAGCATCGTCCGCCCGAAGGTGCTCCCCAGCAGTGAATGATGAATGGCCTTCCATTGCGGGCGTTCGCGAATCACCTCGATCACGTGGTCCCGTGAAATCCACCGCCCGATGGCATACGCCAGCAGCGACGCCACCGTGATCGCCACCATCGCCAGTGGCCAGCCGACCGCGAAGCCAAACGCCCACCCGGCGAGAATGGCGCACGAATAGGTCGGCAGAAACGAGACACCCATCAGGAAGCCCGTGAGCAGAAAATAAATCGCGATGCCCTCGCCACCGTGCACGCGCAGCCACGGACCCAGGCGCGTCAGGAAAGCGAGCAGCACGAATCCGCCCAGCGGAGGCCAGAACGAAAGCACAATGGCGACCGGTCCGGCGGCTCCCAGCCGGCGAAACCAACCCGGTTTGGCGTTTTCGGAATTCACCCCGATGCGATTGGCAGGATTGGGCGGAGAGGGACAGCGGAATCGGCGGGAGGAAGGGAACATCGAGCCCAACATTGGCCGCCCACGGAGTGGACGACCCACCCGGTACGTGGCCCGTGAAAGGTGGGCCGTGCACTCCGTGCGCGGCCGTCGAACGTGAGATCGAGCCCAACGCTGGCCGCCCACGGAGTGGCCGGCCCACCTTTCCCGTTCTTCGTACCGGGTGGGCCGTGCACTCCGTGCGCGGCCGTGGACCCGGTACGAAAACCGGAAAGAACCGGCGCCCAGCGCCGGCCACGGCTGGCTCGGCAGCCGGGCGAGCCCCAAGCTTGCGGCGATTCGCCGCAAGCGCTCATCGGCGGGGCCATTGACCCGCGAAATATCAGCGCAAATCAGCGGTTAAACCTGCCTTGATTTCCTCTCCGCGTCTTCGCTGCTCCGCGTGAGATATCCCGCCTCAGACTAAGCCAATTTCTCCCGCCCGCTTCGCTCACGGCGCAGAGCCGCAGAGGTTCGGAGACGGAGGTTTAACCGCTGATGCACGCTAATCTTTCGCCTCCGCAATGGCTGCGGCGATGAGCGCTCGCGGCACGTGCCGCTCGCTGGG
>CANJNJ010000172.1 GCA_947474995.1 Opitutaceae bacterium
ACACCCGCGAACTGGAGATTCGGAATTTCAAGCCCCGCGACTACTGGCGGGTCACGGCCACGTTCGAGGTGGCCAAAGGCAGCTACGAAGGCGTTTACCAGCGGCCGAATTTCAAGCGCGTTGAAAACGACGAGCACGACCGGATCGACCGCGTCTGGGAAAAAGCCCTCGCGGAGGCCGTTCTTGCCGCCTGTCAGGGTCAGCCGCTCGCGAGCGTCACCGAGGAAAAGAAAGGCAGCACCCAGGCGTCGCCCCGCCTGTACGATCTTACCACGCTGCAGCGCGAGGCCAACAACCGCTACGGCCTGCCGGCGCGACGCACGCTGCAGATTGCCCAGGCGCTCTATGAGCGGCACAAGATGATCACCTACCCCCGCACCGATTCGCGGGCGCTGCCGGAAGATTACATTCCCACCGTGCGGGAGACGCTCCAGAACCTGCACCTGCACGGGGACCTCGCCGTCCACGCGCGCAAGGCGCTCGACGCCGGCTGGGTCCGGCCGAACAAGCGCATCTTCAACAACGCGCAAATCTCGGATCACTTCGCGA
This sequence comes from Opitutaceae bacterium, assembly GCA_947474995.1. Lineage (GTDB taxonomy): Bacteria > Verrucomicrobiota > Verrucomicrobiia > Opitutales > Opitutaceae > ER46. The sequence continues at coordinate 550 of CANJNJ010000172.1, forward strand.
TTATCCCGACCACGCACGAGGCCAAGAACCTCGATGACATGGAGGGCAAGGTTTACGACATGATCGCCCGGCGGTTCGTCGCCGCGTTTTTCCCCGCCGCCGAGTTCGATGTCACGACGCGCATCAGCACCGTGAAGTCCGGCCACGACTTCAAGACCGAGGGCAAGGTGCTCACCTTCCCCGGCTGGCTCGCGGTTTACGGCAAGAATACCGTCGACGACGACTCGCCGGATTCCAAGGCGTTGCCCGCCCTCTCCCCCGACGATGGCTCCCCCGCCAAGGCCAAGACCGTTGCTCCCGTCCTCCATTCCGAAACGACCAAACCACCCCCCCGCTACACGGAAGCGACCCTCCTCTCCGCCATGGAAGGCGCCGGCAAATTGGTCGACGACGAAGACATGGCCGAGGCGATGAAGGAACGCGGATTGGGCACGCCCGCCACCCGCGCCGACACGATCGACGGTCTGATTAATCAGAAGTACATGGATCGGATGCAGCGCGAACTCGTCCCGTCCACGAAGGCCGAGCAGCTGATCCAATTTCTCGGCGCCGTGAAAGCCGAGGAGTTGACCAAGCCCGATCTCACCGGCGAGTGGGAATACAAGCTCCGCCAGATGGAGCACGGCAAGTTCACCCGCGCGAAGTTCATGGCGGAGATCATCGCCACGACCAAGGGCATCATCGAACGCGTCAAAGGCTTCGAGGAGGACGATTCCGTCGCCCGCGTCACCGACATCCTTTCACCCACCGACGGTAAACCGCTGCGTGAGACCCTGCGCGGCTACAAGTCGATGGACGGCGAGTTCATGATCTACAAGGTCATCGGCGGCCGCAAAATGGAAGAGGCCGAGGTACGCGAACTCGTCGCCAAGGGCGTGGTCGGGCCGCTCGATGGCTTTATTTCCGCCCGCACCCGCAGTCGGTTCGCTGCCACCCTCAAGCTCGTCATGGACGAGGAAAAGAAGAAGTGGAAGGCGTCCTATGATTTCGGTGATCAGCAGGATCTCGGGACGCTCGAGTCCTTCTGGAAGGATCCCGCGTCGGGCGGCGAGTTGTGCGAGTCCGGCAACAGCTACCTCCTGCGCGAGCGCGACGGCGAAGGTTGGAAGCAGACTTTCCGCGTCGGCCGACTCATGTGCCAGAAGGCCATCCCCCGCGAAGCCGCCGTCCAACTCGTGACCGTGGGCAAGACCGACCTCATCCAGGGATTTACGTCGAAGAAAGGCCGGCCGTTTGACGCCTTCATCCTGCGCAAGGGGGAGCGGATCTCCTGGGAGTTCCCGCCGCGCAAGGCCAAGCTCGACAAGGACGGCAATCCGATCGCCCGCAAGGCGAAGACCCCGCCCGATCTCTCGCAGGCCGTCGTGCTCGGGCCGAGCAAGTCGCACAAGGGCGGCGAACTCGTGGCCACGGCCGACGCTTATTACGTGCGCAAGCCGGAGCAGGACAATCGCATTGTCTTCACGTTGAAGAAGGAACTCTGCGGCAAGCAGATTCCGCCGGAAGAAGTGATCAGCCTGGTCGAAACCGGCCGGACCAATCTCATCGAAGGCCTGATGTCGAAGCGGGGCATGCCCTTCGCCGCCTATTTGATCCTTTCCAAAACGGGTTCGAAAGCCGACTTCGAGTTCCCACCGCGGTAGCAGCGGTCAGGAACTTTGCCGTGCGCGACCCGGCGCCGCTTTCCGCGCCTAACCCGGTGCGCTGACGGGAATCGCCGACGAACTGGCACTCGTCGGCCAGAGGGGCGCCTGGTCGCCGCTCGCCCCTTGAGCGGTTTCCCGCGCCAGGGCCATCGCTGAACACCCGCGTCGTAACTTTACGGGAAAACCCGCGTCTAGCCCCTCAACGTGACCTCCCTCAAGAACTACCTCATCGCCCTGCTCGCGCTCACGACGGTGGGCGGTGCGGCGCTCGCCTTGCATCAATATCAGGAGCTGGTCGAACTGCGCGCGGCGGCGATGAACGCGAGCGAGCGGGCCGACCTGCAACGTCGGGCGTGGGACCTCGAGAAACTGAATCGGGAGCTGCAGGACCAACTGGCGGCGATGCGTGCGAGCGGTGAACCCGGCGATGCGCTTCTCGCCGATGCGAACGGCGCTCCCCCGCCCCCCGACAACGGTCGCGGTGGCCGTGGCGGCGGCCGGGGCGGTCGGGCCAATGCCCAGCAGCAAATTGCCGCGGTGCGCGATTTGATGGCGAAACCGGAAGTACAGGCGCTGCTGAGTGTCCAACAAAAGGCCGCCATCGATACGCGCTATGCCGCCATGTTCCAAAGCATGAATTTGCAGCCCGAGCAGGTCGACAAACTCAAGAGCCTGCTCGCCGAGCGCCAGACCACGCTGCAGGATGTGCGCAACGCCGCGCGCGAACAGGGCATCGATCCCCGCACCGATCCCGAGGGATTTCGGAAGCTGATGGCCGACGCGCAGAATGACATTAACCGCGGGATCAAATCGGTGATCGGCGATGCCGGACTGGCGCAACTGCAGAATTACGACCAGACGATGCCGCAACGCAATGTCGTGAACCAGCTCCAGCAGCGGCTGAACTCTACGAACACCCCGCTGACGCCCAGCCAGTCCGATCAACTCGTGCAAATATTGGCGGCGAATTCGCCCGCGCGAAATCCCAACGACCCCGCGGGCGCGGGTGGCCCGCCGCCGGGTGGTCGGGGCTTCGGCGGTGGTGGGTTCGGTTTCGGGGGCAACGGCGGTCCAGGTTTTGGCGGAGGGGGCGGCCCGGGCGGGCCGCTGGGTGGCGCCTTGGCGGGCGCGCTCGGCGGGCCGGGGGGCGGATTGGCCGGAGCCGTGCTCGATGGGGCCGGTCGCGGAGGGCAGACCGCCCCCGTGACGACGGCAGCCGTGGCGCAGGCGCAGACCATTCTCGCCCCACCGCAGGTAAAAGCCCTCCAGCAAATCCAGCAGCAGCAACAGTCACAGCAGCAGCTGCAACAGTTGGTTCGGGAGACTCTCGCGCCCGTCCAGGGCCAAGGAAAAAATGCTGAAGGCAACGTTCCGGCCGCGGGTGGTGGTGGCGGAAAAGAGAACAAGATTCGCAAGCGCGGCTGAGTTGGCTCCGCTCGGTTAGCCGTCATCGTGGCCGGCCTTCCAGGCGCGGCCAAAGACGGCTCGGACGCGTGAACTCGCCCGCCCGGAATGCACGGCCCACCTTTCGGCACGATTCCGGCTCTTGCTTCGCGCTATGAGCCCCCCTTTCGCCCTCGTGGCGCCCGCAAAAAACCCTTGCGCGTGTCTTCCGCGAGATGAACAGTAACGTTTCCTTATTTTTCGACCATGATCGTCACCACCGACCAGCTCTTCAAGCACGCCTACGGCAAGTACGCCGTCGGTGCGTTCAACATCAATAACGCCGAGCAGGCGATGGGGCTCTTCCAGGGCTGCATTCAGTCGCAGGCTCCGTTTATTATCCAGATTTCCAAGGGTGCGCGCAAATACACCGACAAGCGCATGCTCGAGGCGATTATCCGCACTGCCGGCGTGATTTACCCGGACGCGGTCTTTGCCGTCCACCTCGACCACGGTGACGAGGAAACCTGCTACGAGTGCATCGATTCCGGCTTCTTCAGCTCGGTCATGATCGACGCCTCCCACGACCCGTTCGAGAAGAACGTCGCCATCACCAAGCGCGTCGTCGACCGGGCGCACGCCAAGGGCATTTCCGTTGAAGCCGAGCTCGGCATGCTCGGTGGTGTCGAAGAGGATATCAAGGTCGAGGAAGGCAACGCGTGCCTCACCGATCCGGCCGAGGCCGAGGACTTCGTCAAGAAGACCGGCTGCGATTCCCTGGCCTGCGCCATCGGCACCAGCCACGGTGCCTTCAAGTTCAAGGGTCGACAGTCCCTGCACTTCGACGTGCTCGAGAAGATCAAGGCCCGCCTCCCCGGTTTTCCGCTCGTCATGCACGGCAGCTCCTCCGTTCCGAAGGAAGAGGTCGATCGCATCAATGCCGCCGGCGGCAAGATCAAGGACTCGATGGGCGTCGACGTGAACGAGTATATTCCGGCCGCCACGCGGGGCGTCACCAAGGTGAACATCGACACCGACGGCCGTCTCGTCTGGACCCGCGTCCACCGCGAGTTCTTCCGTGACAAGCCGGGTGATTTCGACTTCCGCCCGCCGGGCAAGATTTTCATGGACGAGTACGCGAAGTTCATCGCCAGCCGGAACAAGCTCCTCGGCAGCGAGGGCCAGCTCGCCGACCTGCGCAAGAGCCTCGGAAAGTAAATCGGACGTCAGTCGTCCGCAAAATTTCAGCGCGGCTTCGGTCGCGCTTTTTTGTGCCCGAAAGTCACGCGGTAATCCGATCCGCGGATTGAGGTGGGCCGTGCACTCTGGGCGCGGCCCATGCGGTTGGGTCTTTTCCTTCGCTTGAGGCAAAAAGGATTGGGCAACGCCATCCCCCTTGGCCGCGCACGCAGTGCACGGCCCACCCGCCGGTCGGAGACCGGCGCGACTCCCTCCTACTTCGTCGCCACGACCAGCAGCACGGCAAAACCATCGTGCCCCTTGCTGCCCACGGTCTGCAGCGTCGTGCCGCTCACCCGCGATTCACGGCGCACGATTTCGTTAAAACGCCGCACGCCCTGAATATCCGGATCGCTGCTCTTCGCCTCAAGCACCGCGCCTTTGCGCACCACGTTATCCACGACGATGACGGTACCCGCCGTCGACAAGTTCAAGGCCGCGGTAAAATAGTTCGGGATACTCGCCTTGTCCGCATCGATGAAAATCAGGTCGAATGGCCCCGCCTTCTCCTTCTCCAATTGCCGCAGCGAGTCCTGCGCCCGGCCCAGCCGCACTTCGATAACGTCCGCCAATCCGGCCCGCTGGAAATTGGCCCGTGCGACTTCAGCGTGCATTGGCGCGAACTCCAGCGTGATGAGCTGGCCATCCGCCGGCAGCGCCCGGGCCAGCCAGATCGTGCTGTAACCGCCCAGGGTGCCGATTTCCAAGATTGTCCGCGCGCCGCGAATCCGCGCCAGCAGTTGCAGAAACTTGCCCTGGTTGGCGCCGACGTTGATCGGCGGCAGCCCGGCCGCCGCACTTGCCTGCAACACCGCCTCCAACACCGGATCCGCCGCGATCATCGCGTCGCTGATATAGCTTTCGACCGCCGCCCAGAGTTCAGTGGAATTTTGCGCGGCGTCGGCCATTCGGAGGCTCATCATGCTGGGCCCCGAAAGGCTGCAAGGCGATTGAGGTTGGGTCCGAGGTGGGCCGGCACTCCGTGCACGGCCCACCCGGCACGAGTTTCATCCACCCGTGAGCTTGCGCTGCGACGCAAAGACGTCGCGCAGGCTGAGGCTCATTTTGTCCTGCAGCACCTGCAACTCGCGATAGCGGCTCATGTTCGCCTGGTTGGGTACGCAACGTGTTTCGGGCTTCACTGCCACCACGGCCCCCGTGAAGTCGCTGATTTTCGCATTCCGCTTGCCGTCGCGTCGCGCCACGCACCACGCCGCCTGCAACGCCCCACCCAGCGCCGCGCCTTCCTCCTCGACCATGCCGACGACGGGCACGCCGAAGATGTCGGCCATGATCTGCCGCCACACCGCGGACTTGGCGCCGCCGCCCGTCACGCGGATTTCCTTCGCCTTCACACCGAGGGTCGCCAGCCGCCTCAACCCATAGTTCATCCCGAGCGTCACGCCCTCCATCGCGGCGCGCGCGAGGTGACCCGGTTGAAACGTTTTCTGGTTCAAGCCCAGCAGCACCCCGGAGCCATCCGGCACATTCGGCGTCCGCTCGCCCGCGAAGTAAGGCAGCAGCACCAGTCCGCCCGCCCCAACCGGCGCGCCCGCCACCGCCGACTCCAGCGCACCGTGGTTATAGCCAAACAGCGCCCGAATCTGCTCGGTCACCGTTGTCACGTTCATCGTGCACAACAGCGGCAGCCAGCCGCCCGTCGAGGAGCAGAACGCCGCGATCTCGCCCTGCGGGTCGACGATCGGCTTTGCCGCGAAGGCGTAAATCGTGCCGCTCGTGCCAAAACTCGCGGAGATGACCCCCGGTGACACGTTGCCCGTACCGATGGCGCCCATCATGTTGTCCCCCCCACCGGCGCTGACCACGACGCCCGCATCGAAGCCGTAGCGTTGCGCGATCTCCGACCGCAACGTGCCCGCCGCCTCGTGTGAAGCACTCAAGGGCGGCAGCCAATCCGCGAGATTGCGGTCGATGGCCGCCATCGCCTCGGTCGACCACGTCCGCTTTCGCACGTCCATCAGCGCAGTGCCGGAAGCATCGCCGAACTCCATGAACGTTTTTCCCGTGAGATGGTAATTGAGATAGTCGTGCGGCAGCAGCACGTGCCGCAGCCGCCGGTAATTCGCCGGCTCATGCCGCTTGAGCCAAAGGATTTTCGGCGCGGTAAACCCCGGCAGGACGAGATTGCCCGTCCGGCGAATCGCCGCCTTCGGGCCGCCGAGTTTCTTCGTCATGGACGCGCACTCGGCGGTCGTGCTCGTGTCGCACCACAGTTTCGCCGGCCGAATCACCGTCCGGTTCGCATCGAGCGGTACAAAACCGTGTTGCTGACCCGAGACGCCGATGCCGCGCACCCGCGTGCGGTCGATCTTCTGCGCCACCTCGAGAATCACGGCATCCATCGCCGCGGCCCATTCCTGCGGGTGCTGCTCCAGGTGACCGATCGGCAGCCCGTCAATCAAACGGTGCGGCGCTCTTGCCTCCGCGATGATTTTGCCTGCCTCGAGGTCGAGGACCACGGCCTTGACGCTCTGGGTGCCGGAATCGATGCCAATGAAAAGAGACATGGGATAAAATAGGAGACGGGAGGCATTCTTTTCAAGGCCGCCCCGGCTCAAACCCAAAGGAAAGACCACCGAGCCAATCGGGGCTCACTCGGAGCAGCGGAGAACGCGGACCTGGCCCAAATCGCTCATGCTTTTCCTTCTTCCGCGCGCCACATCGGGAGGGAAAGTTTCAACTAAGACCCTTTCTCCGTCGTCGTCCCGGCCCTCTTGCCCAACCCCAGGAAAAACAAAATCGCCGCCGCCAGTGCGGTCGAAGCGCATAGATAGTGCAGCCCGCCGACGAACGATCCCGTGAGCGTCTGCACTTTTCCCAGGACCGCCGGACCAAAGAACCCTCCCAGGTTTCCGAGCGAGTTGATCAACCCAATGCTCCCCGCCGCCGCGGTGTCCGACAAAAACAAACTCGGCAGCGCCCAAATCGCCGGCAGGTAGGCTTTCAGTCCGCCAAAACCCACCATAAAACAGATAATCGTCAAGGGCAGGTTGCCCGCGGTGAAGGGAGCAAGCCCGAGCGCGATCGACGCGAGCGCGATCGGCACCACGGCGTGCATCCGCCGCTCCTGCGTCCGATCCGAGTTCCAGCCCACAAACAACTGCGCCGCGAGCGCGAGAATCGGCGGCAGAATCACCAGCCACGTGATCGCGTCGATTTTCAATTTATACCACTGCTGCAGGATGCTCGGCAGAAAAAACTCGATTCCATAGCTGCCGGTGACCGCGCAAAAATAGGCGAACGCGATGAGTAAAACCTTCGGGTGCCTGAGGGCCTGCATCAACGTGAGGCGCTTGGCCCCACTCCTCGCCTTGTCGGCGGCCAGTTGATTCTCCAGCGCCTCGCGTTCCTCGGCCGTCAGCCAGTCGGCATCGCGCGGGCGGTCCTTCAGCACGAAAAACACCATCACCCCGAGGACCACCGCGGGCAGCCCCCAGCAAATATAGACCCACTGCCAGCCCTGGAGGCCAAAGAGCGCCGGGTGGTGCACGGTCACCCCATTCACCACTTCATCGGAGCCAATTTTAAGGAGGGCGTTGGAAATCTTCGGGCTGACAATCTGGGCCACCGGTGTGCCGACAAAGAAGAAAGCCAGCGCCCGCGTGCGATCTTTGCTCGGGAACCAGTGAGTCAGGTAGACGATAATCCCCGGAAAGAATCCGGCCTCGGCCAGCCCGAGGCAAAAGCGCACGACGTAGAACTGCATGGGCGTCTTCACCACCGCCGTGAGTGCCGCCATGATGCCCCACGTGATCATGATCCGGCAGATCCACTTCCGGGCGCTCCATTTCTCCACGAGCAATGTGCCGGGAATCTCGAGCAGGAAGTAGCCCCAGAAGAACACGCCCGCGCCGAAGCCGATGACCGCGTTGTCGAAGCCCGGCAGATCCCGCGTCATCGTCAGCTTCGCGATGGAGACGTTCGCGCGGTCGACGTAAGCGATGACGTAGCAGAGAAAGAGCAGCGGCAACAGCCGCCGGTAGGCTTTCGTTCGCGCGCGATCCAAGGCGGGGACAATGGGGGCGGTGCCGCTGGTCGGGGACGTCATCGTGTGGGGTGGCAGCGCGGCAATCCGCGACGAGCGCCAAAGTTGTTTCGCTCGCCGCGACCAGCGTCAATGCCCGAAATCATCCGGCCTTCGTGAAAGGTGGGCCGGGCACTCCGGGCGCGCCCGGGGCAAATCGAAAGTCTCCGTGAAGATTCCCTGACGAGGGACAACCTGCCGACCGAAAAATGGCCGCGCCCGGAGGGTGCGGCCCACCCGTACCGGAACCGCCCCGCTTTGCTTACCGATACTTCGTGTTGTTGGTCTTCATCGCGTCGAGGAACTCCACCGGCGCAAAATCATCGGTCATGACTTTGGCGCTCTTCACCTGGGCTTCCGGGATCGACGCATACTCGTTGCGGACCGCCTCCAAATCGAGCCGGCCGGCGAACACCGGGCGATTCAGGGTCGCCGCCGTGGGCCACTTCGCCGGATCGGTGATGAGCGGCGCACGATACTTTACCGCGCAAGCAATGACATTCCCCCGCCCTTTGGTCTCGAACAACACCACCTGCGGAAACACCGCCTGCAGCGTCTTGATGTCCGCATAGTAGAGCTGACTCGTGGCATGGAGATTTGTGATGAATACGCCGTTGTCGGCGAGCCGCGCGGCGCACTCCTTGTAGAATTCCTCCGT
>CANJNJ010000173.1 GCA_947474995.1 Opitutaceae bacterium
GGTAGCTATGTTCGGAAGGGATAAGCGCTGAAAGCATCTAAGCGCCAAGCCCATCCCAAGATAAGATCACAATCCATCGCAAGATGGTGCAAGGTCCGGGTAGACCACCCGGTTGATAGGCCAGATGTGTAAGCGGGGTAACCCGTTGAGCTTACTGGTACTAATGACCTTGCCGGTTTATGCAGATTATCACTATAAACGTTCTAGGCGTTTATTTTGCCTCCTTACAAAACTACCCTAAATTTTTCTTCAATTACCGGACGCAAGTCCGGTTTCCCTTCCTGGTGACCATATGCCGGGGGTTCCACCCGTTCCCATCCCGAACACGGCCGTTAAGCCCCGAGCAGCCAATGGTAGTAGGACGATAGGTCCCGCGAGAGTAGGTCGTTGCCAGGTTTATAGCCCGGTTCTTCGCAAGAAGAACCGGGCTTCCTTTTTTATACGGCGCAACACGGCGCGGCTCGCTTCCCCTAAAGAAGGCGCACCTTCCCGGAAATTAGGGCGTATACGGTCGCGACCACTTAAGCGCGGGGTTCAGCTCCACCCCGAAGCCCGGCGCATCAGTCACAGAAATGTGTCCGTCGATCGGCACGGTCTCGTTGGTAAAGAGCGGCGCGAACATCGGGACGATTTTATCCGCCTGGGGAGCCATCATCAAAAACTCGGAATAGGGTGTGGCATCACTCGTGATTGCAAAGTGATAACTGTAGACCGAAGAGCCGTGCAACACGCAGAGACGATTTTTGGCCGACGCCATGGCCTTGATCTTGAGCAACTCGGTCAACCCGCCGCACCAGTGAATGTCGGGTTGTACCATGTCCACTCCCGTGTTGAGCAAGTTTTCGAAACCCCATCGCGTGTACTCGTGCTCGCCGGTCGCAATCATGATGCCGTGGCTGCGTTGCTCCACGAGCTGCCGATAGCCAGCATAGTCGTCCGGTGGCAGACATTCCTCCACCCATCGAAATTTCAGGGGCTCGAGGGCCTCAATCAACCGTAACGCGTAGGCTGGCGTGAGTGCCATCCAGCAGTCGAAGGCGAGGAAGAAGTCCGGGCCACAGGCCTCGCGCATGTGGGTCGCCAGTTCGATATTCTTGCGCAGGCCTTCGTCGCCATGCGTGGGGCCATAGGGCAGCGGCATTTTCCCCCCGATGAACCCCATTTTTTTAGCCAAATCGGGACGGGGCCCCGTGGCGTACATGGGCTGACGTTCCCGAATCTTGCCACCAATCATCGCCCATACGGGTTCCCCCCTGAGTTTTCCAAGAAGGTCCCAAACGGCGCAATCGACCGCAGAAATCGCGTTTAGCGGGAGTCCCTTGCGTCCATAATAGAGCGAGGCGTGATACATCTGGTCGAACATGACCTCAAGATTCACAGCCGGCTGACCGACGACGAAGCGGCGAAAATGTTTTTCGATCAGATACGCTGCCGGGACTCCTCCCGTCGTCATCGCAAAGCCAACGGTGCCGTCTTCGGCTTCCACTTCGACTAGGACGGTGCCGAGGACATCAATCCCGAAAGAGCGCCGCGTTTGCTGATACGCGGGGTATTTGCTCATCGGTGTCGCGATGATCGTGCTATTGATCCAATGGCCATCGGGTTTCGCGTGATAGTCGGCTCCTTGATCAGCGCCTGCCTGCACCAGTGCACGTACGTCGATAATCTTCTTCATGGGGTTGGGAAGGAAGGGAGTCCTAATTAGACGCCGTGTCCCGCGCAAAAAATCAAATCGGCCCTGCTCCACCAAGGGCCAAATACGCCCAATCTGCCAAATGGGCGGCGGCGGTCATCGACGTTCCACCTAGGCCGGTCATGGCCGGATCTGGACAAATAATCCGCGTCGCGTACCGCCCGACCAGCGCATAGCTTTGATCGATTCATTTTCATGCCCGTCCTCACTTGCGATTTGCTCAAGCTAAAGAAGCGCGTGCCTCTTACCATCAGTCGCGGTACGTCGACGCACGGAGATATTTTCTGGCTTAGGTGGGAGGAAGAGGGTGTCGAAGGCTGGGGTGAGGGCGTGCCGTTTGCGATCGACGAGCATCCGCAGACATTGGCCATGTTGGTTGACGCATTTGAGAAACATCGCGGCTGGCTGGAGCAGACCTCGGGTGTCGATCGGCTCGGCATCGAGCAACAGCTTTGGGCACGCGGCGCACCGTCGGCCTTCATCGCCGCGGTCAATCAGGCGCTCTACGATTGGCTGGGAAAGCGCTGCGGGATCCCTGTTTTTCATTTGCTCGGGCTCGGCCGTCGACCCGCGGGTGTCACCTCGGTTACCGTGGGAATCGGGACACCTGAATCTGCCGTCCGGCGCGTGCACCAATGGCTCGAGGTTGGTGATGTGCGGGCATTCAAGGTCAAACTCGGAGCTCCGGCCGGAATCGAGGCCGACAAGGCGATGTTTGCGGCCGTGAAATCAGCCGTCCCAGCTGGCGCGCGGCTCAGCGTGGACGCCAATGGCGGTTGGAATTTATCTGCGGCAATCGAGATGTCGCGGTGGCTGGCCGGGCACGCCGTGGATCACATCGAGCAACCTCTTGCGGCGGGAAAAGAGGACGACTTGCCGGCACTGCAGGCGGCTTCGCCGCTGCCCGTGTTGGTCGACGAGAGTTGCCGGACGATTACCGATATTCCGAAACTGGCCGGCCGGATCGCGGGAATAAATATCAAGCTGATGAAATGCGGCGGCTTGGATGGTGCATTGCGCCTGATCCACACCGCGCGGGCCCACGGCCTGCGCATCCTTGTCGGTTGCTACGGGAGCAGCACGTTGGGGAACACGTGTGGTGCGGTATTGGCGCCCCTGGTCGACTACCTCGATCTTGACAGCCACCTCAACTTGGAAGCCGACCCGTTCATGGGCGCGGTGCTGAAAGAGGGCGGATTGGTTTCGCCCAGGTCGCCGGGATTCGGGGTCACTCGTTCCTGAGCCCACCGCGACTGCGGTCGGATTACTTGCATATCGCTTCGAGCAGAGACTCTGCGCCGAAGCGCACCGCGTCCGTGCAGGGGAGTCCGGTCGCTTGGGTCGCGGCCTCCACTTCCGTTCGCGCCGCCGCCTCGTCCAGCGTCCAGGTATTCAAAGCGACCCCCACCACTTTAACCGGGGTAAACGCTCCCGCCGCCGCCGCGACCTGTTCATAAAATGTGACGACCTTTTCGAGTGGCGGGATGGCGATGTGGGGAAAGTTCCGGAGGCTCTTCGTGCCGGCCTTGTGCACGAGGATCAGATGCGTGGGCTGCGAGCCCCGCAGCAAAGGAAGCGTCGCCGTCGAAGCGGGGTTGAGCATCGAGCCCTGGCCTTCGACCCATAACACCTCGTGGTCGCGACCGCGGCGCATCATCTCGGCTTCCACGGCTCCGCTGGCAAAATCCACGCGCACCGCGTCGAGACAAATTCCGTCACCCTCAATCATCATGCCCGCCTGACCGGTGCCGATGAACTTCGAACGCAGTCCCCGGACGCGCGCAATCCGATCCAACTCGAGGGCCGCGGTCATTTTGCCGATGGCCATGTCCGTCCCGACAAAAAGCACCCGTTTGCAGGGCAGGGTGCGCGCCTCGCCCTTGCCCGTTGCCACGCCCTCGGGTTCGCGCCGCATGTCCCAGACGTAGACTCCCGGTCGGAGCGCCGCCGCGATTTCCGCGTCGGCGTTCAAGGGCGTGTGCAGGCCGTTCCAAATCGATACGCCGGCCTTCACCGCGCCGCGCAAGTCGCCCATCCACTCGACGGGAATTCTACCGCCCGACGGCGCGATGCCGATGGCGACGGCGGTTGGTTTATATTTCAAGGCCTCGGCAATGGTGGCCACGATGGGTATGTCCGTCGGGAAAGGCAGTCGGGTGAGTTCCCGGAGGGACTGCCCCACCGTCTCGTGGTCGACGACCGCAACGACCTCGGCCGCCCGGTATCGCAGCAGCGAGAGCCCGGTTTTCCCGAAAATACCTTTGATCCCGCCATGCTGGAGCACGACGAGGCGTTGGGGGGCGCGAGGATCGAAGCGATGTGAATTGGACATGAGCGGCGCCGATACCAAATCGATCGGCAGCAAGAGCCAGCGGGTTGGCGAGAGAGCAGAGAGGCAAACATCACCGATACTTTGGCCGCGAGTCTGAATTTGCACTCTGCGCCCGGTCGCCTGGACCCCTACTAGCCAGCAACGGCGGCTGACCCTTTGGAGTGCGGCGACCTGGCGCCACTTTCCGCGGCGCGCCGATAGGAAATGGCGACGAGCTGGAACTCGTCACCCAAAGCGGCGCCTATTCGCGGCAGCGGGTGGGTGAGGGGGGCTTCGATTCCCGACTGGAGAATTTCAATGTCCGATTTTCAATCTCCGGACCGCCATGAAAAATGGGAAATTTAATATTTGAAATCGAAAATGGGGGAGTACGCTCGATCTGGACCCACGGCCTAGCCCGGACATTTCCTAACGCGGCGCCGCCGCAACCGAAGGAAAGACCCAAACCGGGAGGATCCGCTGATGAGTTTCACCAATCGGTGAAACTTTAACCGCCCTCCGGCTTATGTGGCGGTTGCCGCCCGGAGGGCAGCCGCCACCGTCACCCCTGCGCTTCGCTCCGGGGTCGCACCGCGCTGACGCGCTCCGTCGTCTCCGGGCTAGCGCCACCCGAGCCCGGGAGCGACGGCGGTGAGAATCGATTCCATGACGTGAACGTTGTACGCCACGCCCAATTGGTTGGGCACCGTCAGCAGGAGCGTGTCCGCTTCGGCGATGGCTTCATCCTTCCGGAGTTGCTCGACAAGAACGTCGGGTTCGGCCGCGTAACCCCGGCCAAAGACCGCCCGTGTCGAGTCGATAATGCCGAATTGATCCGTTTCCTGCCCTTCACCGCCGAAGTAGGCGCGGTCGAGATCGTTCATCAAAGGAAAGATGCTCCGACTGACCGAGACGCGGGGAACCCGCGTGTGACCGGCCGCCGCCCAGGCCGCCCGGTAGGCGCGAATCTGAGCCGCTTGTTGGAGATGCAGCGGTTCCCCCGTTTCATCGAACTTGAGGGTGGAACTCTGCAAGTTCATGCCCAGCTTCGCGGCCCAAACGGCCGTCGGATTGGACGCCGAGCCCCACCAGATTCTTTCGCGCAAGCCGGCGGAAAACGGTTCGAGCCGCAGGAGTCCCGGAGGGTTGGCGAACATTGGGCGGGGATTGGGCCGAGCGAAGCCTTCGCCTTTCAAAAGCCCGAGAAATTCCTCGGCATGACGCCGGCCCATTGACGCATCGTCCTCCCCTGCATTCGGACGATAGCCGAAGTGGCGCCATCCCTCGATCACTTGCTCGGGCGAACCGCGACTAATCCCCAGCTGCAAGCGCGAGCCCGCGATGAGATCGGCGGCGCCGGCATCTTCCACCATGTAGTGCGGATTCTCGTACCGCATGTCGATGACGGCGGTTCCGATTTCGATTTTTCGGGTGCGCGCCCCCACCGCGGCCAGCAAGGTAAACGGTGAGGCCAATTGACGCGCAAAGTGATGAACCCGGAAGTAGGCTCCGTCCATGCCCAGCCTTTCGGCCTCAACCGCGAGATCGATTGACTGCAACAGCACGTCCGCCGCGGACCGCGACTGGGACTGCGGTGAAGGCGTCCAATGGCCGAAGGACAAGAAGCCGAGCTTTTTCATGCAGGCGAAAGGTAGAGGCTGAGGCGAAGTTGGCAATTAACTCACCAGAGCGGCCATTCCGACGGGGTCAGGTCGCGGGAAGTCAATGCTTGCGGGCGCCGCCACCGGCATCGGGTGGGCGAGGCCGCGCTAATTCCCGAGGGGTCGGTTACGGGGCCGAGTTGTTACCTGCTCCACGCCGCCGGAAAGATCGGCGGTTGTAACATGTAACGACTCGACCCCCTGACGAGCCGCTGATGGCTCGAAGCCACGGCTCGCTGCGCAGCCGCCATGGGCTCGCCGTTCTCTCGTTGCAGGCATGTTGGCCGGCACCGGCACGGTCTCAATCCAGTGGCCAGCCGCCTGCTTCGGTGGCTGGCGCTAAAAGGTGAGGCCTTCGGTCTTCGCGCCATGCTCTGGCGGTTGCGCCGATCACGGCCCTGTGCAATCTTTCAGCCCGTGGGTACCAGAATCTTTCGATCCATCATTATTCTCCTCCTTCCGCTAACAATGGCTGCGCAACAAGCATTCCCTCCCACGGCGCCTGGCGTCTGCGAACTCAAGATCCTTCCCCCAGGAATGCTGCTCAAGTCCGAGGGCCGGGGAAATTATTTCTCGGAAGCGAACGGACTGTTTCGCCCGCTCTTCCGCTACATCTCCTCGCACCACATTGCGATGACCACGCCGGTCGAGGCCCAGATTGAGAATGCCGCGATGTATTTCTGGGTTGCCGAAACCGAGCGGTCGAAGGTCCCGGGCAGCGAGGGCGGGGTGAAAGTGGTCGAGGTGCCGGCGCGATCGGTTGCCAGTATCGGTGGCAAGGGCAGCTACAGCCGGGAAAATTTTGAAAAGGCCCGCGACGCCTTGCGGAAGTGGTTAGCGCTGCGGCAGGACGTCGAACCCGCGGGCGAGGCCTACGCCGTCTACTGGAACGGGCCCTTCACCCCTTGGTTCCTCAAGCGCTACGAGGTTCATTTACCGGTTAGGACAAAGTAACCTCCGAACTTTGCGCCGCACTCCACCGTGGCCGGCCCACCCGCAACGGCATCTGCGCCCATCCGCCAAATCCTGTTCATCCTTCCGTTGGACGCGGGTCGGAGGTCTGCCCCGGTCCGATAGCTCGGGAAGTGGGCGGAGATAAATCTCCATCCAGGTGGCGCTGGGTGGAATTTACTTCGTTGGATTATTTCCACGGTTGATGCACGGTCGACAACCGGAGGTGCGGCCGATCGCGGCGCCGGAGTTCCCGCTTCCATGAAATCCCGCTTACACCTTGGTGCAATTTTGCTGTCGCTCGGCGGCGCCTGCGGCGCGGCCAGTTTCGCGGCCGAGACCTACGACGTGCTCATTCGCGGCGGTCGCTTGTTGGACGGAACCGGGAGCCCCTGGCGGTATGCGGACGTGGCGATCCGCGGTGATCGCATTGTCCGCGTTGGCCCGATCGCCGCCGCCGCAACGGCGGGTCGGGTGATTGAGGCGAAGGGCAAGTACCTCGCGCCCGGCTTCATCGATCCGCATTCCCATGCGGCGCCGGGAATCACCACCGCGGCACTCGCGGCGGCCTGGCCGATACTCTATCAGGGTATAACCACCGTGATGATCAATCCGGACGGGGGCGGGCCCGCCGATCTCGCGCCGCAGCTGAGCGCCATCCGGAAAAATGTCCCGGGGGTGAACGTGGCGCCGCTGATCGGGCACAATGCGGTGCGAATCGCGGCGATGGGCTATGCGCAGCGGGCGCCCACGGCCGAAGAACGGAAAAAGATGGAGGACAAGATTAGGGCCGGGATGGAACTCGGGGCCTTTGGATTTTCCTCGGGACCGTTCTATGTGCCGGGCAAATATTCCAAGACGGAGGAAATCGTGGCGCTCGCGAAAGTGGCCGCGGAATACCCGGGCGCGTTCTACACGAGTCACATTCGCGACGAGGCGAGTTACGACGTGGGCGTCGTGGCGGCCGTGGACGAGGTTATCGCCATTGCGCGGGCGGCGAAGATCCCCGGCGTGGTGACCCACATCAAATGCATTGGTCCGAACCTGTGGGGACAGTCGAAGACAATCATCGAGCACATCAATGCGGCGCGGGCGGAAGGCGTGGAAATTTGGGCGGACCAATACGCTTACACGGCCTCAAGTACTGGACTGCAGGCGGCGCTGGTGCCGGGCTGGGCGCAGGAAGGGGGAAGGGCGGCCCAGACGGAACGCCTTTCCAATCCGGAACAGCGGGGCCTGATTCGCCGCGAGATGTTGGGGAATCTGGAGCGCCGGGCCGGGCCGCATAATATCATGATCGCCCGTTGCCAGTCCGACCCCTCGCTCGAGGGCATGCGACTCGATGACATCGCGCACGCCCGGTTGCAGGAGCCCATCGATACGGCGGTCGACATCCTGATTAAAGGTGGCGCCGAAATCCTGTCGTTCAACATGAGTGAGGAGGATATCGAGGCGTTCATGCGCCAGCCGTGGACGATGACGTGCACCGACGGCGGCCTGGTTGAATTGGGGAGCGGCAGTGAGCACCCCCGCTCCTATGGCGCGTTCCCGCGCAAGGTGAGGCGCTACGCCCTCGACCGAAAGGTGCTTTCACTCGAGCAGGCGATTCATTCGTCCACCGGATTAACCGCCGCGGTGTTCGGCCTGAAAGATCGCGGAGTGATTCGCGTGGGCGCTTATGCCGACGTGCTGGTGTTTGATCCCGCGGAGGTGGCCGATATTGCGACTTACGAGAAACCGCACGCCTATGCGACCGGCATGAGCTTTGTCCTGATCAACGGGCAATTGGCCGTCGCGGACGGCAAAGTCACGGGCGAGCGCCATGGCCGCGTGCTCGGGCGGGAGAGCCAGTAGGCGGATTTGCGCGGTTGAACGTTGAACGCGATGAAGGCAGGCGCGACGTCGCATTCGAACTGTTCGGGCTTTCAACCTCCAACGCTCCACTGCGCCGAAGGCGCCTAGTTCTCCCCGAGGTTGCGGCGGAGCTGCGCGAGCAGGGCGGGAGCGGCGAGCACGGTGATGGTGCGGTCGGCGACCGTGATCATTTTTTGATCGCGCAAGCGGGCCAGCGTGCGCGACAGCGTCTCGCTGCTCGTGCCGAGCTCGGCGGCGAGCACGCGCTTGGTGCCGGGAAGCTGGATGACCCCGCTGGTCGCGCCGCGCTCCTGCTTGACCAGCCAGTTGAGCAGCCGGGTCTCGACATCCTTGAGCGTGAGGTCGTCCAGCATGCCGACGAGCACCCGCAGATGTGAGCTCATGGACCCGAGCATGCGCAGCGCCAAGTCGGGCCGGCGGCCAATGAGATCGAGAATGGGGGCTTTCGGGATCAAGAGCACCGTGCTGGGCTCGACGGCGCGCGCGCTGGCGGGGTAACCCGTCGGCGCGGCCAGGGACGCCTCGGCCAGGGATTCGCCCGTGCGAAAAACATGGATCACCTGCTCTTTGCCGACGGCGCTCACGCGGTGGACATTGATGGCTCCACTTTGCACGAGGTAGCAGCCGCGCGCCGGGTCGCCCTCGTGAAACAGGTAGTCGCCCTTCGCCAGCTTTTCCGCGACCACGAATTTCGCAATCACCCCGAGGTCCTCCGGCGACAATCCGGAAAAAAGCTGGCTGCTGCGGAGTGTGCCGATCAGGCCGGTGAGTTTGAGATCGGCGGAGCTGGGTGGGGGCATGAGCCGTACGTTCATACGAATGCCGGCCGCGGAGTCGCGTCAGAAATGTTCGGCGTCTCTCGTTCGAGGCCTAAAGGCGGTCGGGAAATCTGCTCCCATCCCGCTTCTTTCGAAGCGGGCGACAGGATCGTGCCCGCGTTTTTTGCTCGCCGGGGAGAAGCAGGACCGA
>CANJNJ010000174.1 GCA_947474995.1 Opitutaceae bacterium
GACGGTCCGGACGATGCCTTCGAAAACTTCGTCGGCTGGCCGGAACTGCACGCGCTCGGAGCGAGCGATGAAATCATTCAGACGCATATCCGGACTTGGGAAGGCATGGTCAAGCAGTACACCGAGGCGAAGACGACCGACGTGCCGGTCGGACGCCAGGGAATGTATTACAAGGATTTCTGCGTGCAGGCCGACTGGATGCACCACGGCGAGGCGCTGCGAACCTTCAATCGGATGGGGATGTCGGTCCCGCATCTGCCAATTTACCAGACCCGCGCCCGGCGCTTTGCCGCTCTTTACATGGGCGAGGAGCCCGAGGCCCCGAACTATGATCCGCAGCTCAAGATAATCCGTTCGATGATGAATGGCAGCCGCGGACCGATGCTGCGCAAAGCGACGGCGCTCGATTGGGTGGGTGACCCGTTCGACGTTTCCAAGTTCATCGCGGGCCACGGCGAGAGCACCTATGCGCAGTTCCTCCAGCATTACGAGGAGTACGGCGATGTGGCCGGGGATCATTTCATCAATCTGGTCGCAACGACGCTGCCCCTCGATGCCTACCTCCTCGCGAATGAGGCGAAGTACAAAAAATGGATCGTGGAGTACATGGATGCCTGGCTTGAGCGCATGCAACAAAACGGCGGCGTGATCCCCAGCTACGTGGCCCTCGACGGCAAAGTTGGCGGGCCCGAAAACAAATGGTGGGGCAACGCCTACGGCTGGGGCTTCAGCCCGGTCAATCCGGTCACGGGAAAACGCGAGGACCGCAATCGGATCCCGCGCGCGATTGTCGGGTTTAACAATGCCCTGCTCGTGACGGGGGATCAGCGCTACGTCGACGCATGGCGCGCCATGATGGATGCCGTGAATTCCCACGCCCGGACGGTGGGCGGTCGCAAGGAATATCCCACGATGTGCGGGGCCGACGGTTGGTATGGCTGGCAGGCCGAACCGTGGAATGTCGGTGCGCTGGAAGTTTATTACTGGTCCATGCGCCCGGCTGATCGGACCCGGATCGGCAAGAACGCGTGGCTGGATTATCTCGAGGGCCGGAACCCCGGGTTTGCCGAGGCCGCGCTGCGCCGCGATTTGGAAAGCATTCCCCGCAAGGTGGCCAAATTTCGTCAGGACAAGACCACGCCCGACACCCGGCTGGCGGACAACATGATGGATTCGAATCCGGCCGCGGTGGACGCGCTATTGCAGCTCATGTGGGGCGCGCTTCTTCCCGGTCGGGATGGAGGGCTGCTCAATGCGCGCCTCCGGTATTTCGATCCCATCGCCAAGCGGGCCGGGGTACCGGATGATGTCGGCGCCCTGGTTTCCGAATTGGGCGACGCCCGGACGGTCGTGACGCTGGTCAATCTCAGCCCAACGCAGAAGCGCACCATCACCGTGCAGGCGGGCGCCTACGGGGAACACCAGTTCCTCTCGGCCGAAATCGACGGTCGAACGACCCAGCTCAATACCGGCGACTTTACGGTAGAGTTGGCGCCGGGTGCCGGCGCCAAGCTCAACCTCGCGATGAAGCGGTATGCAAACGCGCCGACCGTGGCATTTCCATGGGATCGAAAGTAAGGAAAGTCGGATTCTGGTTCGCGGCCTGCCTGGGCCTTGCGGCGGCGAACGGCCGGGCGGAACCGGCGGTGGTTGCGCTTTGGCCGGAAGGCGTGCCGGGACTCAAGCTCGACGCGACGCCGGAAAAGGACGACGGGGCGGGGCGCTTTAGCAATATTCACCATCCAACCCTTACCGTCTATGCGCCGTCGCGCCCCAATGGCACGGCCATCGTCCTGGCGGCGGGTGGCAGTTATGTGCGTGTCGCCGTGGGCTTGAAGGGTGGGGAGATAACCGAGTGGCTCAACCGGCTCGGCGTCACGGTCTTTGTCCTCAAATACCGCAACGCCGAATACGGGCACCCGGCGCCTTTGCGTGATGCGCTCAGAGCCGTGCGTCTGGTGCGGAGTCGCGCGACGGAGTTTGGCCTCCAGCCGGATCGTGTCGGCATGTTGGGCGGATCCGCCGGCGGTCATCTGGCCGCCAGCGCCGGCACGCTGTTCGATTCCGACGACGGGAAGACCGGAGCGCCGCTCGACCAGATCAGCGGGCGGCCCGATTTCCTGATCCTGATCTTTCCCGTCATCACGATGCAGGATCCCTCCGTCCACGCGTTGTCGCGTCGTTCCCTGCTCGGCGAGCATCCCACGGACGAGATGAAGCACCGGCTCTCAGTGGACGAACACGTGACAAACCGTACGCCGCCCGCCTTTTTGGTCCATTCCTCTGAAGATACCACCGTGCCGGTGGAAAACAGCCTGCTGTTCTATCAGGCCATGCGGCGGGCCAAGGCCCCGATCGAAATGCACCTATATCCACGCGGACCGCACGGCTCGGGTCTGGCTCCGGAACTGGGCCCGACCGCGGAGTGGCCGCGCCACTGTGAGTCCTGGATGCGCTTCAACGGCTGGCTACCGGCCGTCGAGCGGCGTCCCTGAGCGCTCAAATCCCAGATATCTAATCGGGATTCTGAGATCTGAAACCAACCGCGCGGTCGGAGGCTATTTGACCGCGGCCCAGACGCGCTGCACGTCATCGTTGTCCTCGAGCGCCTGCAGAAATTCGCCGACCTCGGCCCGGGCGGTCTCGTCGAGTTCGGGGTGCATCTTGGCGACATAGCCCAACTCCGCGGTCACCACGGTCCAGCCATGCTGTTTCAGCCACGACGCGGCGGCGTGCACCGCCGCGCGATCAGTCAAAAATCGCGCCGCCGCATGCCCGGCGGGAATATCATCGTTTTGCTCCGGGGAAATCGGTTCAAAATTATTGGCCCCCGCCTCGATCGCGGCCCCTTCCAAATCGGTCGCCCCGTCAGCATGATGGGCTTCGACAATCCCCACATGGTCAAAAAGAAACTTGTTGCTGTTCGCACCTCCGAGCTGGCCTTTTTTAAAGAGCACGCGGATATCACCAGCGCTGCGGTTGTGGTTATCGGTCATCACCTCGACCACCACGGGCACCTTGTGCGGCGCGTAGCCTTCGTAGACCACGTGTTCGAGGGAGGCACTGTCGCCACCGACACCACCGCCCTTGTTGATGGCGCGTTCGATGACATCGCGCGTGACGCTGGCTTTTTTCGCCTTTTCCACCGCGGCGTGGAGCCGGGCGTTGGCCTCGACGTCCGCCCCGCCGAGTTTAGCGGCGACGGTGATTTCCTTGACGAGCTTGCCAACCGTTTGACCCTTTTTGAGGTTAACGATCGCGCGTTTTGCGTGAAGCCATTGACGTCCCATGGGGCGAGAGTGGGAAGTCCGACGAACTCGGCAACGCCGATTTTCAGCGAAAGCAGGCGCCGGTTCTTCCCGTACAGAGTCTAATGGTCGCAATCGCCGGCGTAACACAGCCAGCACATCAGCAGCACAACGACTGAGAAAATCGCGACTAGAATCATTTAGCGGCGGGGCAGGGGAAAGGGCAGGGGAAAGGGGGGGTAATTCCTCCGACAACGTCAGGCAATCGTGGCAGTTGGGATTGGCCAGCCCAAACTTCGGCGGGGGCCAATCCGGGCCGGCCAATATTTTTGAACCTTTTTCGCCGCGACGCCCAGTGGACACGGCGAGGACTTTGTGTCTCATCGGGGGGCTGTTCCTTTCCGCCATGGCCCGGCTGCTTCCCACCATTGTCCATCTCGATGCCGACGCTTTCTTTGTGTCGTGCGAACTCGCGTTGAAGCCGGAGTTGCGCGGGACGAAGTGTGCGGTGGGAGGCCGGGAGCGCGGCATCATTTCCTCGGCGAGTTACGCGGCGCGCGCCTGTGGCGTGTACACGCCAATGCCGACCCAACGCGCGCTGAAAGTGTGTCCCGACCTTATCCTGCTGCCCCACACGGCGGGGCTTTATGGCCGGGTGTCCGGCCAGATGTTCGATCTTTGCGAGACGATGACGCCGCTCGTCCAGCGCAACTCCATTGACGAGGGTTATCTCGATCTCGGGCCTTGCGGTTTGGGCTCGAGCGCCGAAATCGAACGCCAGGTTCGCGCCCTCCAGCAGCGTATCTGGCGCGAGTTGCAGCTGCCGGTCTCGTTCGGCCTGGCGACCAACAAGTTGGTGGCGCAGATTGCCTCCAAGCTGCGCAAGCCCCGCGGCTTCGTGGTCGTGCCGCCCGGAACCGAGGCCGAATTCATGGCGCCGCTTCCCATTGGAAAAATCCCCGGGGTCGGACCCAAGACCGAGGCGGACCTCGCCGCGCGCCACGGCATCAAGTTCGTCCGGGACGTGCTCGCGAAGTCGGAACGGGACCTGAAGGAGATTTTCGGCAGCGGGTGGGCGGAGATGCAGGCCACGGCGCGGGGTGAGGACGACCGTCCGGTCGAAACCGAGCATGACGACGCCAAGAGCTATTCGCAGCAAGAGACGTTTGGCGCGGACATCGCCGACTTCGCCGAAATCGAGCGGATCGCGAAAAGGATGATCGATGAATTGATGCCGGCCATACGAGGGGATGGGAAACGCGCCCGGACCTTGACCCTCAAAGTGCGCTATCCGGACTTCTCGCAGGAGTCCCACGGCCAGAGTCTGACCGAAGCGACCGATCTCGAGGCGTCTTTTTATCCACTCGTGCGACCGCTCTTGCGCGCGGCTTGGCGGAAGTCACGTCCGCTCCGACTGATCAGCGTACGCTTCTCGACCATCGAAAGCGGCGGCGGGCAGCTTAAGATGTTCGATCAGGGGGACGAGAAGCGACGGCGACTGGCGGGCGTGCTCGACCGCATCAACCAGGGCGGCAAAAAATTTACCGTGGCGCGCGGGCATCAGCTTGGTACCCCGAATGACGGCTAGGAGTCGAAATCAGGGGCGAAGGCAATTCTAACACAATTGACGCGTTTCCCGTCAGGTGTTTGCTGTCCGGCCATGCGAACGGACCTCAAGGTCCTTACCCTTCTCGCAGTCAGCTTCTTCTCCGGGCGGAGAAATACGCTCCCCATCGCATTCACCCAAAGTGGGCCGTGGTTGTTCATCGATGAGGTGCGATTCTCGACTTCGGCAATCCCTGAACCCGCCGTAACCGCGCTGGGCTTGGGCGTGGGGATGCTCGCAACCGTGATGTCCCGAAGGAAACGGCCGCGTCCGGCGAAGTAATCCCGACTTGCGAAAACGCCCGGGTTGGCTACCCGAAGGGAAGCGTGCCGATCTACGAGTTCTACTGTCCGGACAACCACACCATCTACCAGTTCTTCGCCAAGACGCTGGCGCAGGGAAAACTCGTGCCGGGGTGTCCCGATAATCCGAAGTTCCGCATGCGCAAACTCGTGTCGGCATTTGCCGTCACCAAAGGCGGCATGCGGGACGAGGCCGCCGCGACCAAACCGGAGGGAGGGACCGGGGACCCCGCCGAAGACGCGCGGATGGAGGCGGCGATGGGAGCGATGGAGAAGGAGTTTTCCAGCGTCGATGAAAACGATCCGCGGGCGATGGCCAAGATGATGCGTCGGATGTCCGAACTCACCGGCGAAAAAATCGATGGCGAGATGGAAGAGGTGGTCCGCAAGCTCGAGGAAGGGGCGGACCCTGATTCGCTCGAGGAGCAGCTGGGCGGCGAAGCGCCGGGTGCGGCCGATGATCCTTATGGCGAAGGCCTGGGCGGGGAGCCGTCGGTGGCAGATCCCAAGGAGCCGCGCCATCGCTTCAAGGTCCGTCGCCCGCCGGCGCGCCGCGACCCGAAGCTTTACGACTACGCGTGAGGGGAAATCGGGCGCGACGGAGCCCTGAATTGAATTGAGGAAGCGAACGGAATAGCGCCGGATAGCGGGCACATGCCTTCGCCCGAACTAATTGCCCGCATCGAAGCCGCCAAGGTCGCGGTACGCTCCCAGACTGAACTGATGCACCGCGAATTTGGGCGCGCGGCGAGCAATTGGAAGTCCGACGGCACCCGCGTCACCGCGGTGGATATCGCCATTTCCGAGGCGATCTTCCGCGACCTCGCGGCACGGTTTCCGAGCGACCAATTCTTCAGCGAAGAACTGGCGGAAACCGATGCCCCGGTTCCCGTCACGGAGCGCTTCTCCTGGGTGCTCGATCCGATCGACGGCACGAATAATTTCGCCCTGGGGATTGCCCATTGCGCGATCAGCCTCGCGCTCTGTGAAATGGGCGAGCCCGTGTACGGTGTCGTCTACGATCTAAGCCGCCGCACCTTGATGCACGGTGGACCAGGTTTCGGCGTGCTCGACGGCGAGCGGGCCATGCACGTCAGCTCGGCTGCGCTCACTCCGGAAAGTATCGTCGGCTTTCATAGCCCGGTGGATAAGACCCTGGTGCCGCGGGCGGCGGGGATTATTGGGAATTTTAAAGTGCGCAGTCTCGGCAGCGCCACCCTGCACCTCGCCTATGTGGCGGCAGGCATCATCGAGGGTTGTGTCGACTTCAACGTCCGGATTTGGGATCTGGCCGCCGCGATCCCGCTCGTGCGCGCGGCTGGTGGCGAAGTGCACTTTCTCAACGGCGCCCAGCTGCCAATGCGGGTGTTCGACCTGAAGATGAAGAAAATCATCTACCTCGCTGGTGGTCCGGCCATGTCCGCCCGGCTGAAGCAACTCATGCAGGGTTGAGCCGCACCTTACGCGTAGTTCCGTCCGCCGGCGGGACAGAACGGCAAGGAGGCGGGTTTAAACCTGGTAGGTGGTGAGCGGAACGGGATCGAGGACTTTCGATTTCGGTGCCTGCGCGGCCAACTGCTGGGCAAACCACGCGCGGGCCAAAGGATCCCCATGCGTCAACACAATGCTGCGCGCGTCGGTCTGCACCGCGAACTCGAGTAACTCCTCGCGGTCGGCATGACCGCTGAGTTCGAAGCGTTCGACGCGCGCATTGACCTTGGCCTTCACGTTGGCCGTCTCGAACACGAAGGTCTCGCCCGTCTTGGTGGCGAGCAGGTGACCGCCAGGGGTCTCGGGATCGCAGTAACCGACAAAGCCAATGGTGTTGCGCGCGTGACCGAGCAACCCGGAAGCGAGGGTGTAACTGGGCGTGCGTTCGACCATCATACCCGAACTGATTACGTAGAGCGCATTCTGCTGGGGATCCTCGCCCGCATTCAGCTTGCGCGGAGTCGACTTGATCTTGAGGTCCTTCATGATGCCGCGGTTGAATTGGATGTGCCGCGTCTTGCGCGTGATATCATCGAAGTAGTCGGCCAAATCGACCCCGAGACCGGAGGCAAAAATCGGGCATTCCACCAGGCGCCCAAATTTCCGGGCGTCGTGAAAGATGGAGAGCATTTCCTGCATGCGCCCGAGCGCAAAGACCGGAATAAGGTAGGAGCCCCCGCGCTGAATGGTATCGTTGATTGACGTGATCAACCGGTTCACCTCGTTGACGCGTTCCTTGCCCGGCGGACGTTCCGTCGTCCCGCGAGTAGTTTCAGTAATCAGGGTATCGAAATAGCCTGCGGGAAATTTCGCCCCGGGCAGGGTGCGTTGATTTTCAAACAGGACGTCGCCGGTGAAAAAGATGCGCCGGTGCTTGTGCAGGATTTCCACGCCGGCGGCTCCCGCCACGTGTCCGGCGGGATGAAAGGTTATTTCCACCTCGTCGTGGGCGCCACGGAAGCGTTTCGGCTGCCCGAAGGACAGGCCGGTTATGCGCGGACCGCAGCGGTCGATGTCATCGTGGGTGAATAGCGGATAATCGGGAATATCGTTCTCCTCCCGCTGGCGCATCATCACGTTCGCGGAATTGTGCAGCATCCGTTCGACCAACATCCGACTGGAGGTCGTCATGATGACCGGAGTGTTCGGGAATTCGCGCATGATCACTGGCAGGCTGCCAATATGATCCAAGTGGCAGTGCGTGATGATGATCAGGTCCAGAGTGAGCCCGCGCAGCGGCTTCAAATCGGGGGTCGCGGCGCGGCCGACCCGCTTGGGGTGGAGACCGCAGTCGACAAGAATATTGAGGTCGCCGAGCTGAACGAACAGCGAATTGGCACCAATGCCGCCGTCGCGGTTCAGGTCTGTGAGCTTCATGAACCTGACAGAAAAAGGTATTTACGAGGCAAGAACGAGAACGAAGTTGCAAAAAGTGTCCGCCACGGGGTTCGAATTCTCACGGGCGGGGAATTTGCAGTTCGAAGGGTGGCAGGACGACGTGCACCTTGTTGCCCTGTTCGTCGACGCCGTGGAAGCTACCCTGGGCCGAGGCATCCATGCCGACCACGTGATAGCTGTTGTAGGAGAATTCTTCGCCGGGCGGGAGCCGGGGCGTTTCGCCGACAATGGCGTCACCCTCGATTACCATCCGCGTGCCATCGGCATAGAGCACCACCCACTTGCGGCCGAAGAGCTCCACCGTGCGCTCCGAATCATTCCGGATGGTGATGAAATAAACGAACGCGTGCGGCTTGTCGGCCGGCAGGCTGGCGCCACCGTGATGGTAGCAGAGCTTGTCGAGGCGGGCGACTAGGCCCGGCAGCGGATGGGAACTGGACACAAGAGGAAGAGAACCGGGAATCAGCGCGCGGCAAGTTGCTTTGTCGTTCCGTGGTTTCACGCTTGCTGCGCGGGCCGGGGCCAAACAGAAATCGCGCTCATGGCCAGACTCGCACTTCTCTCGGTTTCGGACAAACGCGGCCTCGTCGAATTTGCGACGGCACTCGTCCAGCAGCACGGTTTCAAGCTGCTGTCGACCGGAGGCACGGCGAAGCTGCTGGCGGAGCAAGGCTTGCCCGTCACCGAGGTGAGCCAGCACACCGGTTTCCCCGAAATCATGGAGGGCCGCGTCAAGACACTACATCCCAAAATCCACGGCGGATTGCTGTGCCGGCGCGACAAACCGGATCATCTGGCCCAGGCGACTAAGAACGGCATCGAATTGATCGAACTGGTCGTCGTTAATCTTTATCCTTTCGAGCAGACCGTGGCGAAGCCTGGTGTCCATTTCGAAGAGGCCATCGAGAACATCGATATTGGCGGTCCTTCGATGCTCCGCAGCGCGGCGAAAAATCACGAAAGCGTGACGGTCGTGTGCGACCCGGATGATTATTCCGCAGTCGTGGCGGCGATGGCCGCACCCGAAAAACTCGGGGCGCTTCGCCAGCGTCTCGCCCTGAAAGTGTTTCAACGCACGGCGACGTACGACGCGGCCATTGCCCGTTATCTCGAAGCGCAGGCCGTGGAACCGGATTTGGATGCGATTCGCGGCTTCCCGGCTACCCTGACGCTTTCTTGGAAGAAGGCCCAAGCACTGCGTTATGGTGAGAATCCGCATCAGCAGGCGGCGCTTTACGGCACCTTTCACGAGCATTTCTCCCAACTCCAGGGCAAGGAGCTTTCCTATAACAACATTCTCGATATCACGGCGTCGACTTACCTGATTGGTGAATTTGAGCGACCGACCGTCGCCATTCTGAAGCATACCAATCCCTGCGGCGCGGCGA
>CANJNJ010000175.1 GCA_947474995.1 Opitutaceae bacterium
CATGCGCCGCTCTTTCGGAGGCGGTGTAACATGTAACGACTCGACCCCTTACCCTAAGATTGGGGTTTCGCTGCCGTGGCGTCCAGCGGTCCTCGCGCTTTCATGTCCGAACATGGCGCGGCAGCTTCGACTTCAATATCCCGGCGCGTTGTACCATGTTATCAATCGGGGAAACTACCGCACCGACATTTTTGAAACTACGGGAGCAGCCACCGCATTTTTTCACACACTCGGCGAGACCTGTACGATTTTTGGCTGGTGGCTGCATGCCTTCGCGATCATGCAAAATCACTTCCATCTCGGGCTCGAAACGCCGGAACCAAACCTCACCGATGGCATGCACTGGCTACAGGCGACCTACGCCAGCCGTTTCAACCGATTCCGAGCTGAAAACGGGCACTTGTTTCAGGGACGATACCACGCGCTACTCATTGAGAACGACACGGCCTTGGCCAACGTCGTCGACTATATTCACCTCAATCCAGTCCGAGCCGGAATTGTCCCTCCAATCCAGGCAGCCAGTTACCGCTGGAGCAGCCTCGGTTATTTTATTTCCGGAACGCGGCCAACTTGGCTTGTCGCCACGCGGTGGCTGGCCCACCGGCAAATTGATGAGTCAGTCATTGGCTGGACCCGCTATTTGGACTGGCTGACCTCGCTGAACAGCGATGCCGAAGAGCAGAAACGGCGCGGCTTCGGCAAAATTTCAAGAGGATGGGCAATCGGCACCGCGGGTTGGAAAGCGGCTATTGCCGAAGACAAAGGCCGCCTGGCCTTGAGTGCCAGCCTTCCCTACTCCGAAATCCGCGACCTCAAGGAGGCAGGTTGGCAAATCGCCCTTGAGAAAAATCTTCAACAATCCGGCCACACGCAGGACGAAATCGCGTTCGCCCCACAGCGCGCCCGTTGGAAAATGGAAATCGCCTGCCGCCTCCGCTATGACGCTGCCGTGCCCTACCGATGGATCGCGGAAAAATTGAGCTTGGGCTCCACGGCTTCACTGCGCGTCGCAATATTTCGCCTGGGCCGGCTGTAGGGGGTCGAGTCGTTACATGTTACAACCTCCGATATTTCAGACGCCGTGTAACATGTAACGACTCGACCCCTTACCCGAACTACTCGACCCCCTACCCGAACTCGGCAACCGGGTTTCGCTCGAACTTTGCCCCGAAAACTTGCCCGCTAACGGGAACCGGCCCGACCCTTTTTCTCTGCTCCCTATTCCCCTTCATCATCGATCTCAGGCGGCCGGATGGCCGTGAGCAAGCGATCGAGTTCCATTTGGGTTGGATTGCGAATCGAGAGCACGGTCAGGATGGCTTCGCCTGCTGGGAGCGTGACCTTGGTGTGAGCGTTGGGCGCCAGACCCAGCACGACCGCGGCCAGGGGAGAATTGTGGGGCAGGCATTCGATCCCTGATTCGGTATCACTGGCGGTCTCACCGTGCGTCGTCACGAGAAACGTGAAACGGTGTTTCCGATTCGTCGCCACATCCTGCTTGGCGATTGTGGTCACATGGCCGAGAAGCAGCGTACCGGTCGGCTTGGTGAGCCAGGTGGCGGGATCGACCTCGATAAACGTGTTGCGCGCGACGAACCGGTCGAGCGCGGTCATCTTGCGGTCCACGGCGCGGATCGCGTCCTTGGCGGCCTTGAAGCCGAAATTTTCGCGGAGGTCGCCCTGGCTATGGGCCTCGATTTTGTCTTTCACCAGGCCCACGCGCTTGATTTTGAGCGCTTCGAATTCCTCGGCCAGCACGCGGTTGTAGCCCGGCCGCACGTAGATCGTCGTGGGCGGGGGCGCGGCGGGGCGAAAAATCCGTTTGCGGGCGAGGGGCATGCGACGGTGGGTCAGCAAGGACCGAAATAAGTGAAAGGCAATCCGACGACGTGGGGCACGAAGCCGCCGCGACTCGGAAAAATGACCTAGGACGGACAAGCGGGCTGTGGCCGTTCCGCCGCGCTTCACGGCTCCAGCTGAAACCCGCGATTGGCTTCGAGCGTGAGTGCCGTCAGCCGCCCGGGACGCGCGTCGATCTCCGCCGTCCACTCCTGCCACGCCGCCTTGGGGTCCATTAGCGTCGTCACGCTGACCGTGACCCGGTGTCGCCCCGGAGTCAGCGGCACGCGCAACTCGCCCACAGAAAATCCGTTGGACTTAAATCCCTTGGGCCGGCTGTAAGGGGTCGAGTCGTTACATGTTACAACCTCCGATATCTCAGCCGGACTCGTGCAGTTGAAAGTTGAGAGGTGAAAGTTAAAAGCGATGAATGCCGGAGCGAAATCGCCCTTTTAGGGCTGGGTTCGAGGTAAACTGATCCGTGACTCCCCTTTCGCGGTCTACACCGCAGTTAACTTTTTGCCTGATCTGGCTTTCAATTTTCAACTTTCAACTCTCAACTGAATTTTTTCCGGCTCAGACGCCGTGTAACATGTAACGACTCGACCCCTTACCCGAACCGACCCCTTACCCGAACCAAGCTGGGTTGGTCGGTAAGGTTTGATCGGCATACGCCGAAATGCGTCAACGCCGGGTCGGCGTTGCGCGCGACTCCCATCGTACCCAGCATGGCGGCAAGCTAAAAGGCCAGCTTCGCGGTGAGCGTGAAGTTGCGCGGCGTCAGATAATTGTAGGTGGCCGGCTTGGTTTCGACGGCCGGCTGCGAAATATCATTGTTTCGCGGGGCGAGAAATGTGCTGCCGGTGACCGTCGTCACCGCATTCTCGTTGATCGTGCGGTTCATCCCGAAGGCATTGTCGATCGACAGATCGTACTGGATGGTCTTCGGCGCATACCGGCGCGTGGATTCCTTGAGTCTTTGGGTATAAGAAAATGTCACCGTGCCCTTGGTGTAACCGCCACCCCACAGATAGTTGGTCGCGCTCGCCGTGGGATCAGGAATCGATGCCGCCGGATTATTCGGGTTCACGATCGTGTCCGCGGTATGGGCGCCGAGCACCTGTGGCCCGCGAACATTCACCGCGATCCCCGCCCGCAGGCCGCTGAGCCGTCCGGATGTGAACCGGTAATCCGTCGCAATGTTGGCGCTGTAGCTGGGCCCGCCAGATTGGCGCGAAGCCGTCGCGGCCGTGGCCAGAATGGTTGGCAGCGTGGTCGTTTGATAACTGTTCCAGGCGTCGGCCACTGCTTGCACCCGGGTGACGTTGATCTTCGCCGGATCATTCAAGGCCGGGTTGATGGAGGCTTGGTTCTGGGCATTGATCACGATGCCGGAGTCGGCGATAATCTGCCGGATCACCGCATCATGCTCCGCGAACCAGCGCGGTAGCTCGGGTTCGACATTTTTTTGCACCGGGTTGTTTTTGCCGTAGTTAAGGATGAGCCGCCAATTGCGCGTCAGATTGGCCGTCAGTTCGGCCTCCAATCCCTTGGTTTCACTCGTGAGCGTGGAAAAAACATCACGGCCAGGCAGCACGGCCAGCCCCCGGGAATTGCCGCCGCCGCTGCTCAGGTCGCCCACCACGGGAGCATTAGCGAACGTGTTCACATTTCCCATGAAACTGCCACCGACCATGATGGTGGCGCCTTCCTGATAGGCGCTATAGGCACCGATCGAGGCACTCAAGCGGCCATTCGGCAGCGTGAATCTAATTCCGCCGTCGAGACTTTGCGACGTCGTGGGCGGGATGAGCTGGGCATAGGCATTGGTGTTGCCGGCGTTCAGATCGAAGGTGGTGCTCTTGTTGGCGTAGACGCCGAGCCACGAGTTGATGTTAACGACGGTCCCGATGGTTGACGTATTGACCCCATTGTTGACGTCCGGGGTACTATAATCGTCCTGGAATCGATCATTGACGTACTGCGGGAGACGGACGTTGACGCTGTTGGTGGCCAGCCGGGGACGGGTGGCCGCGGGAATCGGAGCCGCGATCGCCTTGCCACTGGCATCTTTGGGCGTGTACAAAAGCTTGTAATAGTCCGCGGGGGCCTTGGGTTTGGCCAGAATATAGGTGCCATCCCAATTCGCCGGCATGTCGTCGGCGAACATGAATTGGGCGTCACTCAGCCGGGTGAGATCGCGGCGCACCGCGGCGCTCAGCACGAGATGGTTCTTGAACAAGCTGAGGTTCACGGGGATTTGGATAAATTTGTATTTTTTCGCGAGGTCATCGGTGAATCCCGGACGCGCCGGTTGCACGTACCAGCGCGGCGCCAGCACCGCTTTGGTCCCGAGTGTCGGATCGACCACGGTATACGGACGCTCGTCGGGATGAGGGTCCGCCACCTTGCCGCGCAGGTCACTGTACTGACGGAAATAGATGGATTGAATATTCTGATCCGCCTGGCCGAAGAAGGAGCGGAAATCCGCGCCCGGGAGGACGCCCTGCTCGAGGTGTAGCAGGAAGAAAGAGGCGCGGTTGTCCTGGATCAGGTTTTGGATTCCCGCCATGACCCCCAACTGCAACTTGGCCCAGGGCGTTTCCTTCACATATGCCACCTGGAGATTCAGGCTGTGGTAACCGGGATTCCGGGCGAAGGAGAAACTGCTGTTGTCCGAGTAGGGATGCAGGAAATAAGGATTCGGCTGGCCGTTCGCCTTGTTCCGATTGATGTCCATGAACATGGAATACTGGCCACCCGTCGCCGGGTACTCGCCCCACCGTTCGACTTTGTTGATGTCGCCCGAGAGTTCGGCGAAGAGCCCCTTGAACGGTTGGTAAACCACCGAGATGGTCGCGTCCTTGCCCCGTTCCCACCCGACCGGGTACTTGTGGTTCACGTCCCAGAGCGGGGTGAAATTTTTGTCCGGCAGAATAAAAAACGGCGAGCCGGCCCGGGTGGCGGCAAATCGGTTCGGCGAGTCCCAGACCTTCGTCATGTCACCGGTCAGCGAAAACCCGATGGTGCGGATGGGCTGGCCCGCGAGGTAGTTGGTCGCCGTCGCGTTGTAGGCCGCTCCCTTGGTCTGAAACGTGTTGATGATATTGTACGCGGAACTGGTATCACTCGGATCGATCACAAAGCGCTGGGCGGCGCGCGCCACGCCCACCACCGCATTTTGCGCCGCCGTCTGGGTCAGGTCGATGCCCGACGTCGTGAACTTCCCGTCCCACGCTGACGTGGCATCCCGCGTGTGGTTGGTGCCGGTGGCCTTGTCGGTGGTGCGAAACTCATAGGCGGCGTGGACGGAAAGATTCTGCGTGATTTTGTAGGTCGCGGCCAGGTTGATGCCTTTGCGGTTCTCCCATTCGCGCAGCCGAAAGGTGTTCCCCTCTGACCACAGAAGATTCATGCGCAACGCGATTTTGTCGGTGACGGGTTGGTTGATGTCGGCGGTCAAACGATAGCGTTCCCAACTCCCCACCTGGGTCCGGACCTCGCGAATCGTCTTGTTGATCAGCGCCCGCTTGGTGACGGTATTTTGCGTGCCGGCAGATCCGCCCGCGCCAAACAGGGAGGCATTGGCCCCGCGCGCGAAGTCGAGTCGGTCCACGTTGTAGGTATCCGAGGCGATGGCGTAGGGAAAAAAGTTTTGCGTCGGCGTGTTCGCCTGCTGGCCGCGAATGCGGACGACCACGGTGGTATTCCCGTTCGTGGTCTGCAGGCCATCACTATAGTATTGGTTGGTGTTGACGGAGAACTCGGCGGCTTTGCCGGCATCGTTAATGTTGAACGCCTCAAGGAACTCCGAGGTCAGGACGGAATACGCGACGGGCGAATCCTTGAGCGCCGTCGTCATGCGACCACCAGCCAGCGAATTGGCGGCGACAAACCCGACATCAGATTCGGCGCTGACATTGAACGGGTCGAGTTTGACCGCGGTGTCGTCCTTCTGGGCACTCGAGGCGGGCGCGGTCTGGGCGAAGATCGACTGCATACCGAGGCCGACAATGGCAGTCGCGGTCGCCAGGCGTCGCTTGAGGGGGATTTGCTTCATGGGGTATTGAGTTAGGTTCGGGTTGAAATTCGGAACGCGAGTGTGCGGCTGTAGACTAGGTCCACCGGGCGCCGTCAAGGGAATTGACCAGCAGAACTCCCTTGGCCCAGGCCTCGAGCACGCTCCCGCCGGCACGAGCGAAAATCAGGAGACGGGCAGCCGTCGTTCAACCACGATTCATGAGGCTTAACGGAGACGACCAACCAATTTGGGTGCGAATCGTTGGGGAGCACGATGCCGCGGGGGTAACAGAAGGAGCGGCGCAACTGCCTCGGAGGCAAGACTCAAAGACTGGATGCGACGAATCCGGATCCAAGGGAGCGGGTGGATCGGGAACTTCGCCACCTCAGCGTGATCCGGACCGGGTCATGGGGTCTTGGGTTTGGTCCCGGAACCCGTTTCCGAGGCGTCGATCAGGCTGTGGCGGTTTCGCCGCGCTTCACGGCTCCAGCTGAAACCCGCGATTGGCTTCGAGCGTGAGTACCGTCAGCCGCCCGGGACGCGCGTCGATCTCCGCCGTCCACTCCTGCCGCGCCGCCTTGGGGTCCATTAGCGTCGTCACGCTGACCGTGACCCGGTGTCGCCCCGGAGTCAGCGGCACGCGCAACTCGCCCACCGAAAATCCGTCGGACTTGAATCCCTTGGGCTGGTAGACGTGCTCCTCGGCGCGGCCCTCGACATCGAGCCGGACAATGACCGGCGAACGCGTGCGCTTCGCCGGCTGCGCCGTGCGCATGTGGATCGGCCGCGTGTCGTGCGCCGGATCCGGCAACGCCGCCGCCGCGCCCGAAACCCATTCGCCGTAGGCCCGGAAGGTAAAGACAAACTCCGCTTCCGCCGACGCGGGATTGCGAAACGGCGCGTCACTCGCGAACAACAGCCCCAGGAGTACCAGCGCCGTCAGGGGCAACCCGGCAATCCATCGCCGCGGCCAAGTTTGCCGGGAGGCCGCCATCGGCGGCTTTTGCGTCCGCAGCCGTTCCACGGCTTCCGTGAGTCGCTGGGGACGCAGCGGATTAAAATCCACATGCGCGACCTTGCGCGGATCCGCGCGATTGGGCCGGAAGGCCGGCTCCCGCGCACCACTGAGCCGCGCCGGCAGCCACTGGTTCCCCTCCCGGCAAAACGCTTCGCTCGAGCCGCAGCCAACCGTGAGCACCGCGGTGGCCCCCTTGCTGATCACGCGCTCGACAAGCTTCGGCTCGATCCACCCGACACGGGGCACGGGTCGCACGGTGTAGCCCGGCAGCCGCGCCTGCCACGCCCTGGCGGCAAACAACTCCCACCCGCCATCCGATTGCGCACAGACCAACGCCAGGGCCGGCGGCGTGCCGCGGGCGATCTCCGCCAGCACGAAGGCCTCCAACTCGCGGGTGACCTGCTGGGCGTCGAACCACGCCAGCCCGATGCCCTGCGTGTCACACGCGCCGGCACATACCCCGCAGCCGATGCAGCGGTTGGGATCGATCTGCGCCTGCGACGGGAACGGTTTGCCGTCCGTGCGTGGCACCATGGTGATCGCACCGAAGGGACAATCGTGCGAACAGAGCGTGCAGGAAAAACAGCGCGAGATATTGACCGCCGCCTGGAAGGTGGGACGCGGCCGGCGACGAGCCAGCCACCACGGCACCGTCACCAAACCGATCGCGGCGCCACCGGCCGCCAGCCAGAGTCCGCCGCCCGACAACCGCGCCGTGATCGTCAACGGCCAGAGAAAACACCAATCCATCGTCAGCCGCCCGGGCTTCACCGCCATCTGCGCGATGCCGGCGTTGGCCGCCGGCAAAACGAGCGCGGCCACCACCACCGCTCCAACGAGCCACGCGCTGAGCCGCCAGTCCGGCAGGAGCTGCGAGCGGCTCAAACGCGCGAGGTGCACACACAGGCCACCGGCGATGGCCAGCGGCATCACCATGTGCAGGAAAAAAACCACGAAGAACAGGAGCGACGGCACGGTGCGGTCCGAGGTGAAAAGGCGGAGCATCGGCTCCCCGAAGACGGGCAGGACGTCCACGGCCTTCATCGTGTCGAGGGCGAGCAACTGCGCGCGGACATCCCACACCAGCCAGTAGCCCGTCCAACCGATGAACCAGATCAGGCCGAGCAGCGCGATGCCGCTCGCCCACGCCAGCCAGCGGGCGTCGGCAAACTTGCGCGCAAAAAAAGTCTGCCAGGCGTGCGCCAGCACCAGCAGCATGAGCAGATCCGACGAATAGCGGTGCACGCTTCGGACGATCCCGCCGAGAGAACGCGGCCCGAGATCCGCCAGCGAATGCCAGGCCAGCTGCAGGCTCGCCGAGTACCAAATCAGCATGAGCACGCCGGAGAGCGTCGCGAGCACGAGCATCGCATTCGCCGCCTGGCCCAGCTGGGCCAGCGGATTCAACTCCCGCGGCAGCCACCGCTCGAGGAGGGAGTCCAGGCGCGTGCTCCAACGATCGCCGGCCGCCAAAAGCCACGCGGCCCGGACCGGCGGCGCCGGGGGACGCGAGCCCGGCGCGACGGATGATGGTCCCATCGCATCGGCCAGCACCTCGCAATCCACGTCAGGATGCTGGTGATGGTCCGGCATGGGGTTCGCGGAGGAGAGCGCGGTGCCGGAAAACGCCGGGTTTTTCCACGGCAGCGCCGACACCCAGCCGAAAATGCCGTTGGTGTAGCCCTTCTCGCGCATCGCGAGCTCGATGCCCGCCGGCACGGTGAAGCCGTGGATCATCGAGGCGAGCACCGCGAGGTACATCGCGTAGGAGGTGTTCCAGATTTTCCACGCGGCGCCCACGCCCGGATCGACGAGCAGGTGATGCGCCGAGGCCAGGTTGATGAACAGAATGTAGAGCACGAACGCCGTGCGGCAAACCGCCTCGTTGATCGGGCGCGCGCCGACGGTGATGCGCGAAAGCAGATACCAGACCGCGACCATCGCGCAGACGTTGACCTGCTGCGACTGGTGGCCGAGAGCCCACCAGATCAGCCGATACCACGCGGGATCCGGCTGGGACGTCCAGCCCATCGAGTAGGTGAAGGTGGGAATCATCACCACCGCGCCGTGCAGCAGCGTGACGACCGCGATGATCGCGGCGGCGAGGGCGCCAAACGTCACTTCTTCGCGATTGGCTGGCGGCACCGCGCCGACTATCGCGCCGCGGGTTTCAAACTCTTGCCGGCGATCGATCCGACGGGAGCGACGACTGCCGCGTGGTCGTTCCTCTACGCCGCTTTACTGGTGCCGGTATCGCTGACCCCCTGGGCCCTCGGCTCGCTCGGGGGAATCTACGGCGTGACGGCCGCATTGGCCGGCGGAGTTTTTCTCTGGCGCACGCGGCAATTCACCGCCGCGGCGAGCGATCGCGATCCCGCGGCGCGGCGGCTCTTTTTCGCGTCCATTATTTACCTGCCAATCTTGCTGAGCGCGCTGGTGCTGGATCGGCTCGTTTCGCTTTAAGCGAGTGATTGCTCCGCGCGGTGGAACAACTGGAGCTACCGGGC
>CANJNJ010000176.1 GCA_947474995.1 Opitutaceae bacterium
CCCCGCGGCCGGAAGAGGCTCCGGCATTCGTCACCCCCACCCTGCGTGGCCGAATCCTGGTCGTGGAGGATGACTCCGTGAATCGGCAGGTGATTGATCTCTTTCTCAAGAAGATGGGGGTGACCCCGACCTTCGCGTTCGACGGCGAGGCCGCCATCACCACCGCCACCTCCGAGACATTCGATGTCGTGCTGATGGACTGTCAGCTACCCGGCATCGACGGACTGGAGGCGACCCGCCAGATCCGCACGAAACTTGACGGCAAACCGCTCAAGATTATCGCGCTCACCGCCAATGCCAGCACGCACGTGCGCGAAGCCTGCCTGGCGGCCGGCATGGATGATTTCCTGACCAAGCCGGTTCGGTTCGAACTGCTGGCCACCATTCTTAAGCGCAATCTCGCGGCGACCGCGGCGGCGTAGGGAGAACGGGGCCCATCCCACCGTTCGCGCGCCGCTTACTCGCGCGCAATCCACTCCAGCCGGACGCCCCCCCCCGGCGCCTGGGCCAGGACCTGGGCGAGGGTGCGGAGGAGCGGCTCGGCTTCGCGTTCGAACTGCCAGGGCGGATTGATGATCACCAGCCCGCAACCGCGCAGCTTGATGGCGGAATATTCTCCCGCGATCGTCAGCTCCAACGCGAGGGTCGGGGGCGGCTGCAAGGTCCGCAGCGCCGCGAAAAATTCGTCGACCCGGGCCCGTTCGGTCAACGGATACCAGACGGCAAACACCCCGCTGGGAAACCGGCGCAGGGCCGCGGCGAGCGCCCGCACCAGCTGCGCGTATTCGTCCGCCGCTTCGTAGGGCGGATCAACCAGGACCAAGGCCCGGCGCTCCAGTGGCGGCAACATCGCCCGCAGCG
Organism: Opitutaceae bacterium; assembly: GCA_947474995.1. Lineage (GTDB taxonomy): Bacteria > Verrucomicrobiota > Verrucomicrobiia > Opitutales > Opitutaceae > ER46. The sequence continues at coordinate 862 of CANJNJ010000176.1, forward strand.
CGGTATAACCATCCATTTCGTGGACCAAGACGCGCAGCGCCAGGCCCGCCCCGTCCCGCAACGCCGCGCATTCCGCCGGCTGCAGCTCGCACAGCGCCAGCCGATCCTGGGGCCGGGCCAACTGTCGGGCAAACCAGGGCGAGCCGGGATAAAATCGCAGGGCCGCCTTCAGGTTGCCGGCGCGCCGATCAAATTCCTTCACGAAGTCCACATATTCGGCGATCCCGGCGGGGAGATCAGTCCGATCCATCAGCCGCCCGATGCCCTCGGGATATTCGGGCTGGCGCGCGAGCGAGTCCCCCGCCGCCGCGCCGGCCAGATCGTACTCGCCTCGCCCGGCATGCGTCTCGAGGTAAAGAAAGCCCTTCGGTTTCTTCTGCAGCGCCAGCAGCAGCTGGCGCAGCAGGATATGTTTCATGACATCGGCAAAATTGCCGGCATGAAAATGGTGACGGTAGTTCATCCAGTCTTGGCGGGGCCAAAACTCTGGCTACGGCCCGGGGGCGGACGGGGCCTCAACCGGGACTTTGACCACGCACTTCCGCACCCGCATCGGGTCCGATCGAATCCGCAGCGTCGGCATGTGCCCATCGTCCGGGAAAAAAATTACGGCCTGGCCCGGATAGACCCGCAGCAGGGACGCCTCGCCGGTGTCGGCGTAAATGATCAAATCGCGCTCGGCCTGATACGACTGGCGCACGGTCATCCGGGAAATGTCCGCGACTTCCATCAATTCCTCCCCTTCGAAAATCGCCTGCACATCGATGTATTTCCGGTGGGACTCAAAGAAGCCGTCGGCCCGCAGCTTGGTGTCGTACGACTGCTCAAGGACAAAAGCCCCGCCGGTCAGATCGATCTTTTGCACGTCGCCGGCCCCCAGCGCCCGGACGCGTTTTTGCACGGGGGAATCGGCGCGCAGCAATTCCTCGATGTAGGCGAAAGCGGTCGCGAAACCTTCCGTCCGCGGTGCCTGCGCCCGCAGCATCGCGAGTGAGCCGAATAGTGCCATGGGGCCAATCCACCCCTTTGGCGGATAGGTGGCAAGCTGCTAACCCCGCCGGCCTTGGTTTCTTTATGATCCCGCCGGCCCGGGGCCCGCCCGCCGCCGGCGAATCGGCGTTGCGTCATCCGGCGGGCGCGGCTGGAGTGACGCCACGTTCCCATAAAAATGATTCCCCGGATCCTCCTCCTTGGTTCGTTCCTGGTCACCGTGGGTGTTCACGCCGCGACCTTCGAAGGCAAAGTGAGTTTCAAGCTGACCACGGCCCGGGGCCAGGCCCAGGAGATCCGCCAGAGTATCAAAGGCGACAAAGTGCGCATCGAAATGCCCGGCCAAAACACCATGGGGGGCATCATCATCGACAGCACCAAGCGCGAGATGACCGTCACGATGGACGCGCAAAAAATGTACCTGGTGATGCCGATGGCCAATCCCGCCGCCCCAGCGGGCGGCACGGGAAAAACGGAGGAAGCCCCCCAACTGGAAAAAACCGGGGAAAAGGAAAAAATCCTCGGCTATCTCGCGGAAAAATTCGTCGCCACCCAGGGCAACTCCCAGACCGAACTCTGGCTCGCCGAGGGTTTGGGCGCATTCATGGGACTGGGCAACGGTGGCCCCGCCGGAGGTCGCGGGGGCCGCGGCGCGGCGCCGCAGCCCTGGGAACGGGCCCTCAGCGGCAAGGACTTGTTTCCGCTCCGCGTCGTCACGCACGACAAGGACAGCAAGGAAAACTTCCGGATGGAAGTGACGGCGATCGAGAAACAAACGCTGCCGGATTCGCTTTTTGCGCCACCGGCCGACTTCCAAAAAATGGACATGGGCGGCATGATGGGCGGCATGAAAGGCCTGCCGGGCGTGCCGAACCTGCCCGGCATGCCGGGAAAGTAGACCGGCCGGGGACTCAGCCGGGCTCGATCCGTTGAAGGTTGAAAGGTGAAAGCCCGGCTCTGCTTTCAACGTTCAACCTTCAACGCTCAACTGAATTGCTCCGACTCAGCGGCGCTTGTCGGTCAGCGGCAGCATGACGCCCCGACGGAAGAGCGTGACCTGACCCGTGCTGGAAGACACGACGATCGAAATGCAATTGGCCGCCACACTGATGGCAGCGCCCGCGGCATGCCGGCTGCCCAACCCGCCCGGCAACTGGTGGGTGCTGTCCGTCGCCTGAATCAGGCTGCCGGCTGATTCCACCACGCCGTCGCCGCGGATGATAAAAGCCCCGTCGATCGAAGAGAATTCCTTCACCGTTTCGTCCATGAACGGGTTGAGGATATTGCGATCCTCCTCCTTGTAACCGAAAAATGGATTGAGGACGAGCGGCTTGGAAAGGGAGCCCACCTTCGCGTAGTCGCCGACCACGAACAGGCTGCCGACCGGACGCCCCTCGCGACCTTCCACCGCCAACTCCGTGGCCACGGCAATCACGCGCTCGAGTACCTCGGGTTTGACGTCCTCGGGCAGGAGATCGGCCGTCGAGCCCGTGAGCAGGGTCTGGAACTCGCGCTCGATGTCGACGACCACGAGCGTGTCAAACTGGTTGCTGCCCGCGATGCCACCCACGCAGCAGATGCGATCGGAAAAGGTGACGACCCCGCGCGTCAACGCGACCAGCATGGCGCTGCGCAACTGCGCGAGACGCTGATTCGAAAACGAGCGCACCTGGATGGTCTCGCTGAACTGCACTTCGCCGTCGCTGGTCTCCAGCGCCGTGCGCGTAACCAGGATGGTTTTCAGCTTGCTGCGGAGCACGCCGGGTTGGACGCCGCCGATGAAGGTATCGCCAAAGACCACGATGGCACTGCAATCCGCGCCGAGCGCCACCCGCTGCGCCTCCCGAAACATCAGGCGGTTAACTTTGCTCTGCTGGGCCTCGACCGCCCGCAGGCCGCCAAAGCCGCCGACCAGGCGGTCGTAGAGGGCGTCGAGATCCGGGGCGTTGACGAGGTTGTCGACGAGTTCCTTGTCCTTTACCTGGCGGGCAATGGACGCCAGCACCTGCAGGTAGTCGCGCGCCTTTTCGCCCGCGATCAGCATGACGATGAGATGCACCCGCTCGTCGACCAAGGCCCCGTCGTGCCGGATGCCCACGCGGCTGCGGCCGATCGCCAGCACGTAGCTGCGCTTCATCTTCACTTTCACGTGCGGCAGCGCGACGCCGAAGCCGAGGTACGTCGTCATCGTACCTTCGCGCGCGAGGAGTCCCTTCAACAAGGACTCGGGCTTGAGATCGGGAAATTTTTCAACGGAAACATCGAGCAGTTCCTGGAGCGCGCCCTCGAGATCGAGGCTGCGCAAATCCACGATCCGGCCGCGGGCAATGATTCGATCGAGACGCATGGAAAATTAAAGTCGGCGAGCCGAGGGGCCGAGGGGTCGCGGAACGAGAACGATCGCGCGCCCTGTTTCGTCGGTTTCTGGTCTCTTCGACTCCTCGTCTTCTCGACTCATTTCAGCGCTCCCACTGGAGCGCGCCCTTTTTGACTTCGTAGACCAGTCCCAAAGTCAGCACGCCGATGAAGAAAAGGATCGGACCCAGAATGGCGATGTGATTGGCGAGGAATTCCCGGTAGATGAACGTCCACGGAATCAGGATGACGACCTCGAGGTCGAACAGCATGAACAACAGCGCCGTCAGGTAGAACTTCACGGAAAAACGCGTGTGCACCAAGCCTTCGGCCGCGATGCCGCACTCGTAGGCGGAGTCCTTGATTTTGGTGTGTTTCGCCCGTTGGCCAAAGAGGTGGCTCGCCGCAATCACGCCGCCCGTGATAACCGCCGCCAACACGGCTTGGATGAGAAAGGGAAGATAGGCGGCTGAGTTCATGGCGAAGAGACAATTGGGCGCAGCGGCGCGGCGGTCGCAAGAGGGAATTTCAGGCAATCCCACCGAAGCGCCGGCACGCCGTCTGGCCGCTTCGTTTGCTAACGTGTCGCCGCCGCCCAGGTTCTCTCCCTTGGTTTGTCATTCTGCGCGCGAGCGAAGAATCCAAACCATCGGGGCCCCGAACCGGATGGATTCGTCACTTCGTTCAGCATGACAGAAAGGAGCAGGTTGATCCACCGGGAATACCGAACAGGCTTCCGTTGGTGACCCGTCGCAGTAGACGACAGGCCACGACTTCTTTGGGAGCGCCCGCCCACCCGCTACCGCACCTCGATAATCTTCACGTTCTTCGTCCTCGTCGAACCCACGCCCAGGGTCTCGGCGAATTCGAGGGTGCGAATTTCCTCGTCGATCGGCTCGAACCCGCCCTTCTTGCGCAGCGCGTTGATGCGATCCCGGGCCATCGAATCCAGCATGACCGGATCGGTGCTGAGCCATATAAGCGGCTCCGAGGCGGAATAGAGGGAGTTGAAGAATGGTCCGCCAATGAACTGGTAGTGCTCGAGACTCGCCATCGTGAACATCCAGGTCTGCCGCAATTCCGGGATGGCGCTCATTTCCGCGACCGCCGCCGGCGCATTGCCGGGCGAGCGAAAGAAACGCGCGGTATTCGACGCATTCCAGAGCGTGGCATTCACCAGCGCGCCATTGATGCCGAGCGTCGGGTGGTCCGTGTAGACCGGCAGATTGATCCAGAAGTCGGCGTCGAGGAAGAGTGGGGTCGCGAGAAAGCTTTTGCGATCCTCGTCCTTGGTCGACGAGTTGGGCACGCCCTTGGTTTCCTGCACGATGAGGATCGGATCGAAGCGCTGCGGCAGCGGTGAGTCGTAGAACCAGACGGGATCGTAAAAGCGGTTCGATTCCAGCACGTAGACCGGGTTGCCGTTGAAGGGCGTTTCGCCCGAAACGAGCGACGGCAAATAACCGGTCATCCGCAGGCGCAACGCATTCAGACCAACCAAAAAGATGTCTTGGTGCTCAAATCCCCGGCGCTCGAGTGCGGCGATGACGGCCTTAACCAGCGGCACCGGGGTCGCCATGCCGGGCCCGGAGTCCGCGTAGATCTTCAACCCAGCCTTTTTCTTCGGCCCGGGCACCAGGCGTTTCCCCGTGGCTTGTTCAAATTGGGCCATCATCGCCTCGACCTGCCGCTCATAGGTCGATTCGGAGAAATTGGGCAAACGTGTCTCCCAAACCGGCTGCCTCTCCGCCGGCTTGGTGACCGCAGTCGGCGTCTCGGGGGCGGGGGCGGCGACCCCGGCGACGGCCCAGAAAAGTGCCGAGCTGAGGAGGGTGACGGGAAGAAAGCGCATAGCGTGTTTGTCGCGTTAAAGCAGGCGAAGTTTCCCCGGAAGCCGTGAAAACCTGCCAAAAGTCTGGCGAACTTGACAGCCGGGTGGTCCGGTTGAAAGTGCATTCTTTGCGGCGCGAGTCATTCTATCGGGGATGGCCGTGGCGCAACTGCGCCCTACGCCATGCCCGTCATCAAGCCCACCAGCATCCGCGACTTGAAGCTGCGCGTGAGCGTGGCCGACGTCGTCTCGCGGGTCGTGACGCTCCGCAAGTCCGGCGGTTCGCAGCTCAAAGGGCTCTGTCCTTTCCACAACGAGAAGACGCCGTCGTTTCACGTCAACGTCGACAAGGGTTTCTACAAGTGCTTCGGCTGCGGCAAGGCCGGCGACGCGATCACGTTCGTTCAGGAAACCGAGCAACTCAATTTCAGCGAGGCGGTCGAGGCCTTGGGACAGCGCTTTGGCATCGTCATTGAATATCAGGAGGGCTCCGGCGGCCCGAGCCGGGAAGAGCGCTCGCTGCGCCAGGAACTCTTCGATCTCCATGAACAGGCGGCGGAACATTTCTCTCAGGCGTTCAAGGCCGCGGATGCCACGGGCGAGTTCTTCCGGAATTACTGGATCGAGCAGCGCCGGTTCCCGAGCGAGCTGGCGGACGAATTCAAGATCGGCGCGGCCGACGAACAGGGGAGCGGTTTGGGGGCCGTGCTCCTGCGCAAGAAATTCTCGGAGGAGGCGCTGCGGCGCTGCGGTTTGTTTTTCATCTACGACGACGCCCAGCTTACGCTCGGGGCGCTGCGGCCCCGTTTTCGCGGCCGGCTGATGATTCCCATTCGCGATCATCAGGGCCGGGTCGTGGCGTTCACGGCTCGCCAAAGTGCGCGCACGCCCGCGGATGATCCGGCGCGCGAGGCCAAGTACGTCAATTCCCCGGAAACGCCGATTTTCACCAAGGGCAACCTACTCTTCAATCTGGACCGCGCCCGCACCGCCGTCGGGGACGGCCGGCCTTTCGTCCTCGTGGAAGGCCAACTCGATGCGCTGCGGTGCTGGAGCGTCGGGCTCAAGACCGCGATCGCGCCCCAGGGCACGTCGATTACGGAGGGCCAGCTGGTGTTGCTCCGGCGTTATCACGCCCAGATCGAATGCTTCTTCGACAGTGACAGTGCCGGACAAAAGGCGGCGCTGCGCTTTTTGCCGATGGCCATCAAAGCGGGACTCGAAGCCCGATTCCTCACCTTGGCCGGAGCCGACAAGGTCGATCCCGATCTGTTGTTTCTCGAAGGGGGGATTGCCGCCTACGAAGATCTGCGACGCGGCGCGCAAACCGCCATGGCCTTCGCCTGCCACGCCGCGCTGCCCGATCCAGCCACCGCTTCACCGGAACTCAAGGCCCGGGCCGCGCAGACGATCTACGAGATCATCGGCGCCGCGGAAAGCGAAGTGGCCCGCTCCGAATTCATCTCCGAAGCCGCGGTCCACCTTCGATTGCCGTCGGCCGCCGCCCAGAAGGATTTTCAGACGTTCCTCACCCGCCAGTCCCGGCAGGCCGCCGCCCGTCCGGCCAATGCGCCGCCGCCAACCACGCCAATGGCCGCGGCGAAGAATCACACGCAGACTCCGGAGCACCATCTGTTGTTGCTCTGCCTTCACTTCGAGCATCTCGGGCACCCGTTGAGCCACGTGCTGCCCCATGACTGGATCGACACCAGCCATGCGGCCGGGGTGCTGCTCAACCGGTTTCTGGCGGAGTTCGAACAGGGCTCCTGGCCAGGTCGGGACCACATCGAGGCACTTTTGGAAACCGCAGAGGAGCGACTACTTGCCGCCAATCTGCTCTTCGAGTCCCCGGGAATCGAGGACCCGGCCAAGGTGGCCTTGGAGGGACTCCGCCAGATCCGGGCGCGTTCGCTCGAGCCGCGGCTTCGGCAAATAGAACTTGCTTTGGCCAATACCCGTGCGGACATTGAATCTGACCCAATTTCACTGTTGAAAGAACGCTCCGAAATCCAACGCCAGCTCCGCCAGCCGCTTGCGCTGGCTGCTGCCGTTTGACCTCTTACCGATCGCCGTTCGATCGTCCGCCTTCCCTCTTCCCTCATGCCGCGTAAAGCCAAGTCCTCTCCCGCCGATTCTGCCCGTTCCGACGCTGTCGAAACCATCCTGGAAAAATCATCCACCGCCGTAGAGGGCGCCAGCCCTGGCGCGGAAACTCCGGCGGGCGGGATCAACGACAAGATCCGCCACCTGATCCGGCTGTCCAAGGAGCAAGGCTATCTCACCTTCGACGACATCAATGAGGCGCTGCCTGAGTCGGTCGAAAATCAGGAGGAAATCGATAACGTCCTTTCGATTCTGCAAAACCTCGAGATCGAGATCCTCGAACCCGATCAAGTCGAAGACTACAAGCAGCGGATGGAGGAAGCGGAGGAGGAAGAGTCCCGCACCTCGCAGAACGACATCCTCGACGATCCCGTCCGGATGTACCTCAAGCAGATGGGCCAGGTCCCGCTGCTCACCCGCGAACAGGAAGTGGAAATTTCCAAGCGCATCGAGACCGCCGAATTGAAGGCGCAGGAGGCGCTCTTCCAGGCCGCGAGCATCGGCGCGCACATCGGCACGCTGGGCGCGAAGCTGCTCAATCGCGAAGAGCGCTTCGACCGCATCGTGATCGACAAGAAAATCGATTCCCGCGAAGGCTACTTCAAGACCCTCCCGAAGCTCGTCGAAAACACGCAGAAGTCCGAGGCCGGGGTCGACGAGGCGTGGAAGGAATATCTGGTCGCCCGGGGTGAAGCCGAAAAAAAGAAGGTCCACGCCAAATTCCGGAAACGGGAAAACGTCCTGCGCTCCTTCTTCTCCAAGTTCTATTTCAAGCTGAAGGTCTACGAGGAATATCTCGAGCAACTGCGGCCGGTCATCGAGGAAATTGATCTGCTCAACAACCAACTCGAGCGCGCGAAGCATCCCAAAACCAAGAAGGATGCCAGCATCGATACGAAGGCCGTCCACGCGCGCCTCAAGCAAATCGAAGCCCAGCACCGCATCGCTCCCGCCGAAATGCAGCGCGTCGTCGCCCAGACCATGGTGCACGTGCGCGAGGCCCACAAGGCCAAGACCGAGATGGTCGAGGCCAACCTTCGCCTCGTGATCTCGATCGCGAAGAAGTACACCAACCGCGGCCTTTCCTTCCTCGACCTGATCCAGGAGGGCAACATGGGCCTGATGAAGGCGGTGGAAAAATTCGAATACAAGCGGGGATACAAGTTCAGCACCTACGCGACCTGGTGGATACGCCAGGCCATCACGCGGTCCATCGCGGATCAGGCGCGCACCATCCGCA
>CANJNJ010000177.1 GCA_947474995.1 Opitutaceae bacterium
CAGCCTCCACCTCACCGACACGACACCCGTCCTCTCGCTCACGCAAGCCGACTGGACCTCCGGCGCCAGCGCCCGGGCCACGATCGACGGCAGCTATCAGGCAAATCTCTCGGAGGTTAACGCCAGCGACGCCTCCACGCTCGCCGCTAATTCGACGATCGCGCAGTTGTCGGTCGCCGACACCTCGGGCGACATCGCGATCAGCTGGAACTCGCTGGTCGACCTCTATAACGGCGGCGCCGGCAAGTTGACCGGACTTTCCCTGACCGATGCCGAGTCGCTGACGCTCACGGCTGATCAACAGACCGCCGGCGCGGCGATGATCCCGGCGCTGTTGCCCGACGAGACAATCCAGACGACCGCTTGAGCCGTCGGGCGTAACCTTTCAACCTTCAACGGCCCGCTTCAGGCGGAGCCGCGAACTCCGCGTCGCACTTCCAGCCGGGCCTGGGCCGGGGGCTTTCAATGCCGCGGATTGCGCCAGTCGTAGGGGAGGATCGATTCGGGGCCGATGATGTAGACCCGGTAGTAGAGCCAGAAAACGGCGACCCCGAGAAAGAGCAGGAAGAAGATTTCGCCCAATTCACCCCAGCGCTGGCGGCTGCCCCGGTGCAACACGCCCACCAGCATTCCAATCGCCGGGGCCACCACGAAGCCCACGAGTGAACCGCCGAAGAGCACCATGCCCATGATGGCGGCGGTGCGCAGCAGCGAGTCGTCAATCATCCGGGCCTTGTAGCTCACCAACTCGACGGCGAGGTTGAGCAGCAGCAGGCAACACGGGAGGACGTAGTAATTGCGGACGACACCGGCGTTTTTCATGGTGGGGATGGATCGGCGGAAACGTGGTGAAAAAGTGCGGGACGATCCATTCAAAGTGCGAAGGCAAATAAAATGGCCGCGCCCGGAGTGTCCGACCCACCCGGGATGAATGCCGTACCGGGTAGGCCACGCGTTCCGCCGCGCGCCGGCTCCAGGCGAATTCGAACTCACCACCGGTGCGCCGGAGGGTTTGGAACCGCCCCGGCGATTTCGATTTTCAATTTCAAAATTCCGCTATCATATCCCCCTCCCCTTTTCCCCATGACCACCTACGTCTACGAAACGATCCCCAGGAAGGCCGGCGAGAAACCGCTCCGTTTTGAGTTCAGCCAGTCGATGAAGGACGCGCCACTCACCAAACACCCCGAAACCGGCAAGCCGGTGCGGCGGGTGATTTCCGGCGGCTTCGGCGTCATCGGCAAGGAAGCGAAGGATCGTCCGCCGAACTGGCAAATTCTCGAAAAAGGCCCGGTCTACCACAAGGACCCCCGCGACCACAGCCACGAGCACACCGGACACGGCCCGGATAATCATATCGATCACCATCACTGAGGTGCGCTCGCGCACCGTTGCAGGTTGAAAGGTGAAAGTTGAAAGCGGGGGCCAATTGACCGGTCTTTCAACTTTCCACCTTCAACTTTCAACTTAGGCTCAAGGCTTTCCCCATGCCCACGTACGTTTACGAAACCATTCCCCAGCAGGCCGGGGAAAAGCCCCGTCAGTTCGAGGTGGTTCAGTCGATGCGCGATGCCCCCTTCACGAAGGATCCGCAAACGGGGCTGCCCGTACGCCGGGTCATTTCCCTCGGTTACAGCTTGATCACCGAACGTCATCCGACGACACCCAAGGCGGGGCAGATTAAAGACAGACCAGCCAAGAAATGATTTTCCTGCCCCCAACAGCGATCCCAAACTAAATGCTCAACTACTCGGCCCTCGACCTCACCCAAAATCCGCCGCGCAGCATCCGCGTCCGCCTCGGCGGTTTCGCGCACCTGCCCCGCTTGCTCGACAAGGCGCGCGCCGTGGTGACCGGGAAGAACGGTCCCTACAAATACAACTGCCCGCTGGACAAGTTGTTTTTCGAATTCACGGGCATTGATCCGGAAGCGATGTTCACCGAGGTCAAAAAGGGCGGGTCCGACACCGTAATGCTGGCGTGGATCCGGGCGAACACCAAGCGCCTCCACTTTGAAATCGTCGCGTGGTCCAGCTGGCTCGACCAGCATGGCCCCGGCGGCGCGCCCGGTCACGAATGGGTCGCCGAGACCGTCAAAGCGTCGGCGGGTGAGCGGGACGATATTCGTTCGTTCGCCGACCTGCTCGACCTCGACGACTACGTGAGCTACGGCGGCAAGGGCTAGGTTTTTGCTGCGCCAAAACCAAATCCAGTTTTCCGCCCGCGGGCGGAAAACTCAGAGTTCCGTATATTTGTCGGCGCGACCGCGCGACTTCTCGACCGGATATTTTTTCGCGTTGGCCTCCATCTTGGTCTCGATGGCGGCGGCCACGTCGAGTCCGGTGGTGTTCGCAAATTCCAGCGCGTAGATAATCACGTCCGCCAGCTCGTCCGCGATCCGGCCGCGCTTGGCCGGGTCGGCGGCAATCGCTTTTGACGCCTCGGGCGTGGCCCAGAGGAAGTGCTCCATCAGTTCACCCGTCTCAGCCGCCAGTGCCATGCTGAGGTTCTTCGGCGAGTGAAACTGCTCCCAATCGCGCTCGCGCACGAAAGCCAGGACCTTTTTTTTGAGGTCGGAAATCGTCGCAGTGGAGTCAGTAAGTGCTGCCATGGCCAGATGATGGGACCGGAACACTCCCGTGCAATCCCGACCGGCACAAAAAAATCGCACTTGGCACGCCGCCTGCAATATGCAGCGTGCACTTCCTATTCCGATGATCGGGTCACAAAAACATCAACGCAGCCAGGCCGGCACTTCGTTTTCGAAGGCCGTCCAGCAGTGCTGCGTCGCGATGCGACCGGTTGTTATTTCCCATTGGAATAAAACCACCGCCGCCGGCCACACGAGCTAAACCACCGATTCAATCGGAACGCGTTTAGCCTCCTGAGCCCGGCGGTCCCAGACCTCCGAGGAGACGCTTCCGTTTAATTTCCTCCCATGCATACGATCATCCACCCCCTCGCTTCCCGCAATCGGCAGAAGGCCACGGCGCCCGCGTCCCTGCACGCGTTCCGCCAGCCCGCCTACGACTGCCAAGAGATGCGCGACACGATGAAACTCGTCGTGTACGTCCCCGGCGTGGAGGCCGCGGGCGTCGAGGTCGAGGGCCATGGGGCGGACCTCACGGTCACCGCCCGGAAACCCCACGTGGTTCGCGTCAACTGGCAGGCCCTGCACCTCGAGAGCGCCCAAAGCGATTATCGGTTGCGGCTTCGGTTAGGCACGGGCTTCGACTTTGCCGCGATGCAGGCGGAAATCAGCCAAGGCGTGCTGACGGTGACGCTGCCCAAGCGGGCACCGACCACGGCACCGCGGCTGAAACGGGTCGCGTAGATTTTTTGTCCCGGCCGGCAGCGGCCCGCGTAAGCGGCGCCGCGTTTCTGGAAACGCGCGCTCCTCATGGCGACCGCGGCCGGCCGGGACAAATTCTGCGGCGGATGAGCAATCCGACGCCCATGAGGGATCTCATCGGTGGGCCGGGCACTCCGTGCGCGGCCCACCCGGGGCGAATTACGCCCCGGGTCGCGTGCTTGGCTGCGCGGCCTGCCTCTCCTCCGTCAGTTCGAGACCGGCTCCGCCGGGGCGTCGATGTGCACTATCCTGTAGCCGCCGATGGCTTTGAAATAGAGGACGATTCCAAGGAAGATAATCGCCATGGTCATCGGAATATAGGAATCGGCCGACAGCGTCTTGCGGTCACCGAGCCGGTCCGCGGCCACGATCGCCTTCTGGGCGTCCGTGGGCGTTTTCGCCTCCTGGGCCTCGGCCAGTTTCTTGCCATCGATGGCATTGACGGGCGAGAAGAAGAGAAACTCGGACGGGGTGGCGGCTTTGACGCTCGCGTAGGCCGCCGGGTTGGACTCCTTCAACGAGTCGGCCGCATAGCGGTCCTTGCTGTAGCCGAGCCCGGGCCCGCCGATCAAACCAGCGGAGAGCATGCCAATGCCGCCCATGATCGAAATCGCCACGGCCCCCGAGCGCGGAAAGCGATCCGATGCCACGGCGAGCATGGTCGGCCAGAAAAAGGTCTTGCCCAGCGAATAGATGCCGAGCGCAACGAGGGCCATGCCGAAGGTCTGCATGCCGCTCGCCAGACGCAGGCCGATCATCGCGATAATCGCACACACCAGCAGCAGGCCCACCGGGGTCAGTTTCAAGGTGCGCTCAATCCAGTGCGCGCAGAAGCGCAGGCTGAACATGATCGCCGAGGTCCAAATGAACAGGAACTTGCCCTTTTCCGACGTGAAGAGGTTGCCGGTGATATTCTGAATCCAGCCGTCGGTACCGAGCTCGACCGCGCCGATCAGGGAGTGCGTCACAAACAGGACAAAGAGCAGGAGCGAGCCGATCGAAAACTTCGTCAAGACGCCGACGGCGATCAGCAGCACGCCCGCGATGCCATAGGCGGCGCCCTGCGGCAGGCCGAGCGGGCCGGCGCAAAAGAGGGAAAGGAGATAACAGATAACCAAGGCGCCGAGCAGGCCCACATCCTTGAACATATCACCCAAGCTGGTCCCTTTGACTGACGCTTCCGATTTCGGCATCTTCTGGCCAAGGAACATCAGACCGTAGGCCACCGTCGGAATCAGATAGATGGCCAACTGGAGCTTCCAACTGAGCTGAAGCTTGTCATCGAGAATCCAACCGCACACCGAGCCGACCACCAGGCCGGCCGGCCAGCTCGCATGGAGAATATTGAGGTAATGCGTGCGGTTGTGGGGAAAGAGCGTCGCCACGAGGGGATTGGCCACCGCCTCCAGCGTGCCGTTGGCGAAGGCAAAAATGAACATACCCCACGTCAGCATTTGGTACGCATTGGCCGGCGTCGTCGCGCCGAACGTCACAAAGGCGGACAGCACGTGGCAGACGAACGCCGCGATCACCAGCTTGCCGTAGCCGATTTTGTCGGCGACGACGCCGCCGATGATGATGCCGAAGCAGAAGCCGGTGAACCCGGCCCCGCCAATGGCACCCAGTTGCGTGGCGGTAAAACCGAATTCCTTGCCCCAGTTGTCAAAGATACCGCCGCGGATGGCGAAGCCGACTCCGGCGGCGAAGATGGCCGCAAAGCCCGCCCAGAGCAGGCGGCTGGCATTGGGGGCAATCGGTTGGTTATAGGCAGGCGCGTTGCTCATGGATGGGGACTGACGTGGTTGTGGTTGGAATGCCGCCCCCGCGCATCCGCGCCTCTTTTCACCGCCGGCACCATAGGTCCGCGCGCTCCAAAGGCGCGACACGGGGAAGCGGGCTGCGTGGCAAGGGGTTGGGGCAAGCACCGCCAAACTGAGCGGCGCTTTACCGCCCGGCAAGTGTGCAGTTTGCGAAATTCTTAAACTCCCTCCCGGCGATCCCACGGGTTGTTTTTCGCTCAACTTGAGCGCGCGTGGACCGAATTAAGGGTACCGGCCGAATCGCCCCTCACCTGCCCACCGACGGTCCGGCCCAAATTTTTCGAAAATTTTTCACTGAATTCACGGCACAAAAATTTGTCCCCGAGGTCACTTTCCCACCGACCGCCATGCCTTTTCCCGTTCCACCTTTTCGCGCGCAAATGCCTTCCGAGCCACCCGCCATGGTGCGCACGGTCGGTCGGGAAGACGCGATGTGGGACCGACCGGTTTTCAAGGCCCCGCCACTCGAACTGCCCCCGCGGCTGCTGGACGCCAGGAAACTGGCCGAGGATCTCTGGCAAGTCTCGTTTAACGCCCGCTAAGCGGGCGCAGACTTGGTCTGCCCCGACCAAGGGACCGACCAGCCAGCCGGTTTGAGCGCGTGAAAACACGCCGTTGCGCGTGCTCGCGTTTTTTCCGACGGGCAACATCGTGCGCTCGGATTGAGTGCTGCGCCCCCTATCAGTTCCGCTTCGCCGTTTGGCCGGTCCCTCGAGCGGCGCGTGGAGGTCGAACTCTTGCGGACGGCCTACTACGACTCGAAGTATGGCGCACCGTTTGCGATGCTCGTGGTGCTGCTCTTTGGCTTCGCCGTATTTCCAGCCTTTTCGCCCCGGATCGTGGTTCCGTGGCTGGCGTTCGCCCTCTCCTGCAACCTGCTCCGGCTCATCACGCGCTGGCTTTACCTGCGCCAACCGGTACCGGACGAGAAAACCGAACGCTGGGATATCGCCTTTGTCGCGGTAAGTGCCCTCACCGGTTTGAGCTGGGGCTTCGCGGCCTGGTTCTTTTACACCAGCGAGGAGTCCGGCTATCGCGTCGTGATCGTCCTGGTGCTCGCGGGGATGACGACCGGGGTCTCGCGCCTACTGGCGCCCATTGTCGCCGCCAACCTTTCCTACATCTATCTGTCCATTGGGCCGCTCATGGTCCGGGTGCTGTTGAGTGCCGGCGCGCACAGCGGCGTCCTCGCCGCCATGTGCGTCCTTTACCTCAGCTACATGACGATCGCCGCGGTCCAGCAGGTTCGCACGCTGCGCCGCACGATTCGACTGGGGTACGAGAATGCCGCGCTCGTCGAATCGCTCGGGGCCGCGAAGGAACATGCCGAAAATTTCAATCGCGATCTCTCCGCCGAGATTGCCCGGCGTGAGGTCGTCGAACGGGAACTCCGCGCCACCAGCGAACGCGCCGCCGCCGCGAGTCAGGCCAAGAGCGCCTTCCTCGCCACGATGAGTCACGAAATCCGGACGCCGATGAACGGCATCATCGGCATGCTGCGGATCGTCAACGAGACCGCCCTCAACCAGAGTCAGCGGGAATATATCGAGACCGCCGCCACGTCCGCCGACACGCTGCTCGAACTGCTGAGCGATATCCTGGATTTTTCCAAAATCGAAGCCGGGCGTCTCGAACTGGAGACCATTGCTTTTTCTCCCACCACCGTGGTCCGCAGTGTGACCGACCTCCTGCGCCCGCGGGCCAAAGCCAAGGGGCTCGAACTCGAGCTGGATTTGGATCCCCATCTCTCCGTTGGCCTGCTGGGCGACCCCACGCGCCTGCGGCAAATCCTGTTCAACCTGATCGGCAACGCGATCAAGTTTACCGATCGCGGCCAGATTCGGGTGCGCGTCGCCAGCGAAGCCGTCGAAAACCACCGGGCCACCATTCTGTTTTCTGTGACCGACACCGGCATCGGCATCGACTCCGATGCCCGGCAGCGGATCTTCCACCCCTTCACGCAGGCCGATAGTTCCATGAGCCGGCGCTTCGGCGGCACGGGGCTTGGTTTGGGAATCTCCCAGAAACTCGTCGAAGCCATGGGATCCACCATCGCGGTCCACAGTGAAGTCGGTCGGGGTTCCACCTTCGAATTCGCGATTCGATTTCACCGGACCGAAGGGCCGGAGTCTTCCGGCCATCGGTCGGCCAACGGCGACGACTTTGTCGTGCCGCGCCTGCAAGGCCGGGTCTTGGTGGTGGAGGACGATCGGATTAACCAGCGCGTGATCGGTCACTTTCTCAAGAAGATGGGCCTCGAAACGGGCCTCGCCGAAGACGGTCGGACCGCCGTGAAACGCGCCCTCGAGGAAAATTGGGACGCCGTGCTGATGGACTGCCATCTGCCGGGCCTCGACGGTCTCGAGGCGACCCGGCAGATCCGGGCCCAACGCCCGGATCGCACCCTGCCCATCATTGCCCTCACCGCCAACGTCAGCACGGAGGATCGCGCCGCCTGCCTCGCGGCAGGAATGGACGACTTCCTGGCCAAACCAGTGCGAGTCGAACTCCTGGCGGCAACCCTGCAGAAGCGTCTGAGGAAACCGACCGCGACGACCGGCCTCAGCTAAATAATTTCCGCCTCCACCGCGCGCTCGCCAACCGGCCATCCCCCGTCAATCTGTCGTCAAACGTCCCGTCACATGCCCGCCCCTGCGTCGCCCGCCACCGCTTCCGCACCCAAGACCCCACCTGTTGCCACCGCGGCTGTTCCCGTTCCCCTGCCCCCGGTCGCGGACACGCCGCGGGGTCCGGAACACCCGATCGAAATCCGGACGCGGGTCGAACTGGTCAAACTGGCGTTCGGGGAACTTTTTAGCGGCACATGCATTTCGGCCACGGCCGCGATCGCCTTTGCCGTGGTCATCAACAACGAGGCCAGGGCGCCTCTCCTGGGCTGGTGGCTTGGCTACATCGGCCTTTCGATCGCCTCGCGCTTGTGGCTGTCGCATGCCTTCAAACGCGTCGAAGTCGGCGATCGGGAGCAGTCACGCTGGGGCCTGCTGTTCGTGCTGGCCACTTCCGCCACTGCCCTGGGGTGGGGTGCAACCCCGTGGCTGTTCCCCGTTCTGGGTGAGGCCGGATATCTTCGCATGGTGCACACGCTCCTGCTCGCGGGCCTCGCGACGGCCTCGGTGCGCATGATGCTGCCGATGCGCAAAGGCAGCATCGCTTACGTCGTCGCCCTGATGGCGCCGCTGGCCGTGCACTATTTTTCCGCGGCCGACCTGCCGGGGCTTGTCCTGGGAACCGCTATCGTCTTCTTCATGGCCCTGACGCTTTGGTCGGCCCGCCAAAACCACAATACGCTGTCGAGTGCGTTGATGATGCGGTTTGAACGCGAAGCGCTCGCCGTGGAGCTCCAGGCAGAAAATCTCCGGCGCGACACCCGCGAGGCCGAGCTGAGCGAGGCCCGCGAGCGCGCCGAGACGGCCAGCCGCGCCAAGGGCGAATTCCTCGCCACGATCAGTCACGAAATTCGCACGCCCATGAACGGCGTGCTGGGCATGCTGCGTATCGTGCGGGACACCCAGCTCTCGCCCGAGCAGCGCAGCTATCTGAAGACCGCCTCCGATTCCGCCGAGTCGTTGCTGCTCCTCCTCAATGACGTGCTCGATTTCTCCAAGATCGAGGCCGGCCGCCTCGAACTCGAGAACGCCCCGTTTCAGCCCGCCACCACCGCCCGCGCCGTCAGTGACCTGATGCTCGCCCGCGCGCGCGACAAAGGACTGCAATTTGATCTCAAGATCGGCGACAACCTTCCTGGGGCCATCATCGGCGACGCCACCCGTCTGCGCCAGATCCTCGTGAACCTGATCGGCAACGCGATCAAGTTTACCGATCAAGGTCGCGTCGAACTCAGCGTCGCCTGCGTCGAGCGAACCGCCACCAAGGCCATCATGCAGTTTTCCGTCACGGATACCGGGATCGGGATCGATTCCGCCGCCCTCGAACGGCTCTTCAAGCCCTTCACGCAGGCCGATACCTCGATGAGCCGGCGCTACGGCGGCACCGGGCTCGGCCTTGCGATTTCGATGCGACTCGGGCAGGCCATGGGCGGAGCCATTCAGGTGCAAAGCGCGATCAACAAGGGCTCCACCTTCCGCCTGTTGCTGCCCTGCAAGCTGCCGGA
>CANJNJ010000178.1 GCA_947474995.1 Opitutaceae bacterium
ATCCTTCAAGTCCTCTCCGTCACTCCCTTCGAGAAAGTTCCTGTCGCAGAACTCTTTGCGCCACGTTCTATATATCTTGATACAAGCAACTTCACGGATGATATTCCTAACTTGTTCTAGGTTGGCGGGTTAATTCCGGACACTCCTGAGTTGAAGGTTGAAAGTTGAAAGCCAGAGCAGCCAAAAAATTAAATCGAGGTAGACCGCGAACGGGGAAGTCACGGATCCGTTTGCCTCGAACCCAGTCCCAAAAGAGCAATTTCGCCCCGGCGTTCATCGCTTGCAACGTTCACCGCTCAACTTTCAACGGCATGAGTCCGGCTCAGCGCAAGCGAAGAGTCCGGACAATCGCGGCCCCGGATCGGAAGGATTCTTCGCTGCGCTCGGAATGTCAGGTTTTACACCAATTACCAATAGGAATTGGACTCTTGAAGAGGTAGGGACGGCTCTCCGAGCCGTCCGCGGACGCCTGCGGAGAGGCGTCCCTACCCGGCTGCAGATCGAAAGTCCAAATGCGATCCGCGGATGGTATTACACCCCGCCTCGGGAGAGGCGGGGCCGACAACGTGGAGACGCGCTCCGGCATTCCGGCGCGCAAGCGACCGGACTGTCCGACCACCGGACGGGTTGCCATGGCGTCCCCCCGCTTGTCTTTTGGTGGGATTGGTTTCGTGCCCCATGCCCTTCGAAACCGCCTCGATTTTGTCCAACCGTAACCTCGCGTCTCGACTACGCCTTACCATGAAAACCCCCGTCCTCGTCTCATCTCGACTCACCGCCGTTTTCCTGGCGGCGGTGTCCTTGGCCGCGCTGCCGTCGGGCGCGCTGGCCCAGACTGCCGCCCAACCCTCCGCCGCCACCGCCGCGGCCGCGGGCCCCGTCGTTGAGCTTTCGCCGTTCACGGTCGCCGGAGGCAAGGACATGGGTTACTACACCGAGAACACGCTCGCTGGCAGCCGGCTCAACACCCGCGTGGCCGATCTCGGCGCCTCGATCACGGTCGTCACGAAGCAGCAGCTGCTCGACACCGGCTCGATCGACCTGAACGACGTGTTCCTGTACGAGGCGAACACCGAGGGGGCGAACAACTACACCGATTTCAACATCGACACCCGCGGCGCCATGCAGGACCGCAACGCCGGTTTCCAGGGCGGCGCGCCGTCGCTGCCGTTCGGCCCCGCGACGTCGAACCGCGTCCGCGGCATCGCCGCCGCCGACCGGCTGCACGACTACTATCCCAGTAATCAGCGCATTCCGTTCGACATTTATAACACGGACTCCGTCGAAATTAACCGCGGCCCCAACTCCCTCCTTTTCGGCCTCGGGAGCGCCGCGGGTATCGTCAACCAGAGCGTCGCGCGCGCCAATCTGCGCACCCAGACGGTGCGGACCGATCTTCGCTTCGGCTCGAACGACGCGGTGCGGGGCAGCCTCAACGTCAACCTGCCCCTCCTGCGGGACAAACTCGCCGTCCAGGTCGCGTTTCTGCACGACGAGCGCGGGTTTGAGCGCAAGCCCTCCTACGACATCACCCAGCGGCACTTCGCCACGGCCACGTACAAGCCTTTCGCGAAGACCCTCATCCGCGCGTCCTACGAGAACTACTTCAATCGGAACCGGCGGCCCAACTCGACCTCGCCGCGCGATTTCGTCTCCCCGTGGATCGCCGCGGGTCGCCCGTCCTACAATCCCGTCACGCGCCTGCTCACCAAGGGTGGGGTCGTCTCCGGTCCCTATAATCTGAGCGATGCGGCCAGCATCACGGCGTTCCAGCTCGCGAGCGGCAACACCGTGCAGCCGTGGGGCAATTCCCGGCCTGTCGTCTCGATTGAAGGCGGCGCCGGTGGCGAGATCAACTTCATGCAGCAGCAGCTCTCGAGCACGCCGAGTGTCGCCGGGGTGCAGGCCCAGTTCAACTACACGGGCCAGGCCGTCCGCGCCACGCGCTCGCTCGGACCGACCACCCAGGTGAATATCCTCACCGGCGCCGCTGCCGGCATCACGTACGCGCAGCCGAGTGCCAACCAGAAGTCCATCTACGACTGGGATACGATCAACATGCTTTCGGGCAATCACGGCGAAGAAAAAGCCCGGATTTACAACCTCGAGCTCGAGCAGGAAATCCTCCCCAACCTCCACCTCCAACTCGGCTGGTATCGCGAGGACTTCAAGCAGAACATCAACTATTACATCTCCCAGCAGACCGGTGTCACCCTCTATGCCGACACGGACACCGTCCGGCTCGACGGCACGACCAATCCCAACTTCGGCCGTCCCTACATCGAAATTTCGCAGCCTGACTATTTCGAGCACCCCGAGGATAACATGACGAGTCGCGCCACCCTCGCGTACGAACTCGATTTCACGAAGAAAGGCAGCGCGTGGTCCTGGCTCGGTCATCACCGCGTGATGGGCCTGTGGCAGGAGAACACCGTGAAACGCGATCAGCTGCGCTATCGTCCGTATTACTCCGGCAACACCCAATTGTGGAATCCGCTCAACACCGCCGGCAATCCCCTGATTCCCGACATGTGGACCAATAATCAGACGCAGAACGCCATCGAGCGCCGGTTCTACATCGGTGACACCGCGGGCAAGGTGACGATGGATCCCGGCCTCTACGACAACGGCCCGCACTCGCACACCTTCCGCTGGTTCAACCCGGTCAGCCAGGCTTGGGTCAACGAGGCCGTGCAGGAGGAACAGGCCCTGCATTTCGTCTCCAGTCGCAGCCAGCAAATTGTCACGTCGAAGGCCTTCGCCCTGCAGAGCTTTCTGCTGCAAGAACGCCTCATCGGCACCTTTGGCGTGCGTGAGGACAAGAGCGATTCCCGCACCGCGGGGTTTGGCGCCTCCGGTCTCGGCCGGTTGCCGAATGGCTTCACGGATCCCGCCAACCTGAACGTTTTCCCGGCGGCCAATACCCAGGTCGTAACCGGCAAGACCAAGAGCTACGGTGGCGTGCTGCGGCCCTTCAAGGGCTGGAAAGACATTGAGGCCGGCGCGAACGGCGGCTCTGTCCTGATGGACGTCATCCGCGGACTGAGCGTTCACTACAACCAGTCGGACACGTTTTCGCCGGCCGGCCGCGCGACGGATTTCTACAATAAGGACCTCCCGCTCCCCACCGGCAAAGGCAAGGACTACGGCTTCGGCTTCTCGCTCTTCAACGACAAGCTCGTCGGACGCTTCAACTGGTACGAAGCCTCTCAGGTAAACTCGCGCGGCGCCGCCCTCGGTCAGGCCCTTTCCCGGACCATCACCGTCGACGACACCATGTTCCGCGGCTGGGCCCAGATCGTGACCGGCAGCGCCGCCAACAACTCTGCGGCCGTCAACGCCATCCTCAAGCTTCCCGCGTATCACGCGGCCCAGCCGGTCGGAGTGTTTCTCAATGTCCCGGTCGGCGCGACGGCCACCGTCGAGTCGGAGGGCAAGGAATTCCAACTCAGCTACAACCCGAAGAATAACTGGACGATCAAGTTCACCCTCGGCCAGCAGAATACCGTCTTCACGAAAATCGGGCCGGAATACGATGTCTGGATCGCCGAACGCCAAGCCCTCTGGACCGCCGCCACCGCGGCCGGCCGCACGTCGTTCTGGAACTTCACCGGCCAGGACTTCGTCAACGGCAATGTCACCAACACCGGCCTCTCTCCCACGCAGCGGGTGCAGGACTGGTTCTTTACCAACGTCGATGCCATCGCCCGCACGAACAAGCGCAACGAAGGCAAGAACACGCCCGGCCAGCGCGAGTGGCGCTGGAACCTGATTTCGAACTACCAGTTCCAGCAAGGGAAGCTCAAGGGCTTCGGCGTCGGTGGGGCGGTTCGTTGGGAGAGTGCGGCCATCATCGGCTTCCGTGGCGCCAACCCCGATGCCGACGGCATCATTCGTTCGCTGGACGTGAATCGCCCCGTGTTCGACAAGACCCGTTCGCACCTCGACGTCTGGGCCTCCTATGGCTTCCGCAAACTTCCGTGGGTTAGCGACAAGGTGAAAGCGAAACTTCAGCTCAACGTGCGTGACTCGCTCGAAAACGGCGGCCTCGAGGTGGTCTCCGTCAATCCCGACGGGAACCCGACGGGACTGCGCATCGTCGAGCCGCGCCAATGGTACCTGAGCGCCACGTTTGACATGTAAGCGGGCTTTTCGGCCGCGACTTTTTCCGCTCCCCCGTCTCACCGCGGGGGAGCTTTTTATTTCCTGGCCTTGCGGCGAAGCGTCGCACCCGGGAGTCTGAGGGAGGCAGGCCGACCGGGCGCCAAGCTACCAAAAATGGCAGGCCGAGTTCGGCAGGGCGGCCGTCACGATAACAATGAAAGCATGCGAGAGTAACTCCAGTCTTGGCCGGTGGCTAAAAAGCCCACGGTTGGGTGTTGAGTTCGACGTGTCGTTCTATGGCCGCGCGGCGGAGCGCCCGGCCCACCCTTACCGGTCTTCGTGCCGGGTGGGCCGGGCACTCCGTGCGCGGCCAAGTCGGTGGTTCCGATCTCCCGTTCGCCGAAGTGCTAAAACTGCCCGCTAGCCGCCCGCCTGCCATGTCGCCGCCCCTTCCTCCGACCGAATCAGTCTGGCCTCGCCACCTGGCTGTGCTCGGCCTCGTCGTCGCGGCGCTGCTCGCGTGGGCCAACAGTTTTTCGGGTCCCTTCGTTTTCGACGACCGTCCCGCCATCCTCGCCAACCCTACGCTCGCGAACTTTGTCACCGCGCTTTCGCCGCCGCGCGACGGCGGCACCGTCGCCGGGCGCCCTCTCGTCAATCTCACGTTCGCGTTTAACCGGGCGCTGAGTGGCACGGACGTCCGGAGCTACCACGGCGTCAATCTCCTCATCCACCTCCTCGCCGCGCTTACGCTGTTTGGCGTCGTCCGGCGGACCGTGGCGGCGTTGTCTCCGCGATTCCCGTCGCCGGGCTCGGCGGTTGGCGTCGCGTTTGCCGCTGCGCTCCTCTGGCTCGTCCATCCGCTGCAGACCGCCGCCGTCACCTACGTGATCCAGCGGGCCGAGTCGCTCATGGCGTTGTGCCTGCTCCTGACACTCTACGGTTTTGTCCGCGGCTGGCGGTGGCTTTCCGTCGTCGCCTGCCTCGCCGGCATGTTCTGCAAGGAAGTGATGGCCGTGGCGCCGATCATCATCCTCCTCTACGATCGAACCTTCGTCACCGGGACGTTCCGCGCCGCGCTGCGCGGGAGTTGGCGGTACTATCTCGCCCTGGCCGCCACCTGGCTGCCGCTGGCCTGGCTGGTCAGCACCAATGCCGCCCGCGCCGGCACCGCCGGTTTCACGGGTAAAATCGCACCCCTCGACTACGCCCTCACGTCCTGCGGTGCGATTGTCCACTATCTGGCCCTCGCGTTCTGGCCGCGCGGACTGGTCTTTGATTATGGCACGCCGCTCGTCACCTCGTTCAGTGCCGTGGGACCGCAGGTTTTGTTCCTGGCCGGTCTCGTCGTGGTCACCGTCGTTGGGCTGCGCCGCGGCCGCGCGCTCGGATTTCTCGGCGCCTGCTTTTTCCTCGTCCTCGCGCCGAGTTCGAGCCTCGTCCCCGTCGCCACCCAGACCATCGCCGAGCATCGGATGTATCTGCCGCTGGCGGCGCTCGCGATCGGGGTGGCGCTGGGTCTGTACCGACTCCTGCGGCACCGCGCTGTTTTGGCCGCCGTGGCCCTGGCGCTGCCCTTGACGGTCGCCACAGCCCGCCGCAACACCGACTATCGCGACGCCCTCACCCTCTGGTCGGACACGGCGCAAAAACGTCCCGACAACGCGCGCGCCCAAAATCAAGTGGGCAACGAGCTGGCCCTGGCCGGGCGGCATGCCGAAGCCGTCGCGCACTTTGAAACCGCGCTCCGGCTCGCGCCGGACGACGCGGAGGTTCACAATAATCTCGGCAACGTGCTCTCCGCGACCGGCCGCGCGGGAGCAGCGCTGCCCCATTACGAAGCTTCGGTGCGGCTCAAGCCCGCCTCCTCCCCCGCGCAGCTTAATCTGGCCCAAGCGCTCCGTCAGGCCGGTCGCGCGACAGAGGCGATTGCCCACTATGAAGCGGCCGAGAGCATCGCGCCCCTTGACGCCGATGCGCAATCCGGGCTCGGGGTCGCCTTGGCCGAAGCCGGTCGCGCGGCCGAAGCGATTCCCCGGTATGAAAGCGCGCTCCGGCTGAAATCCGATCATGCGGCCGCCCACTACAATCTTGGCCTCGCCCTCGTGCGCACAAATCGGGTGGGGGCCGCGACCGAGCACTTTCGCGCCGCGGCTCGCAGTGATCCCGCCAACGTCGCCGCGCGGGTGAACCTCGGGAATGCCCTCCTGCTGACCAATCAGGCGGCCGCGGCCATTTCCGAATACGAAGCCGCCCTTCGGCTCCGGCCCGACGACCCGCAAATCCGGGCGAATCTCGCCCGCGCGCGCGCGTTGGCGCGTTGAGGGCAACGTTGGCGGGGCCTCTTCGCACTTAATGTCGTCGTGAGCTTTAACCATTCGGGAAACCGGGCTCTTGCTGGGGACGCGGTGCCCTCGCCGCGTCGGAGTGGAAAAATACCGCGACGAGGGCGTCGCGGCCCCAGTGGAGGTTGGCCAAGGGTGCTGGGCGCTCTCGCGGCGTGATGGGGCAAACTTCGGTTCGCTTCCGACTCGCCACGTGTGGGCCAAGCTGACCACGCTGGCCGACACGTCGGTTTCTCTTGTTTCATGGAAATACCCAATGTTGCGATCGTTAGTTCCCCGTGGTGGAAGCCGGCCGAAGCTTCGCCGGTCCCAAGCCGGGGCGATTCAGCTCCGCCGCCAAGCGCGTTTCGTTCCGGACGGGAAGAAAGCGGCCGGTTTGTAGTCCCGCCTTCAGGCGGAAGGATTGAGCCGCCCAGATTCCGCCTGAAGGCGGAACTACGAGCGCGACTACGGCTGAACGCCGCGGCTTCGTTTAGGTTGTTGGTCCTTATTGCCGCGTGCGTGTTCGCTGGCGACGCGTCATCCCGAATGATTGCCGCCGTGCCGGAGGGCTCAACCCCGACGACCTCGGCCGCCGCGCCATCGGCCAAAGGCAGCGTCAGCGGGCGTGTGCGCTACGTGGCCGATCCGGCCAGGCCCTGGCGATTTGGGCGCTTTTACGTCAACAACGCCAAGGACGGCTGGCTCACGGAGGCGGTCGTGGCCCTCGAGGCGCCGGGGTTGGGCGGCCCCGCCACCGAGCCCAAGACGGTGCATATCGATCAGAAGGATTTTCAGTTCACGCCCGAAACCGCGGCGATCCGAACCGGCGACTCGATTCGATTTACCAACAGCGACGAGGCCCTGCACAATGTCCTGACGTTTGAGAGTGGGAGCCCGTTCAACGTCAACCTCTCGGCGGGACAGGAGCACACCCACCGCTTTGACGAAGGCAAGGGCCTCGACCAGCCGATTCACCTGACCTGCGTTTTCCACGGGGCCATGCGGGCCTGGGTTTATGCTTTTCCCCACCCGTACTTCGGCCTCACGGGCAAGGACGGACTCTTCCGCTTCGAAAATGTGCCCGCCGGTAATTACGTCTTGCGCCTCGTGCATCCTGCGGGCGGATTGGAGTGGCGACAGCCCGTGACCGTGAAGGCCAACGAGCCCGTCCAACTCGAAGTTATTTTAACCCCGGATCAGAAAAAAAACCTCTCTGCCCCATGAATGATCGCACCCCGCACTTGTCCCGTCGTGATATGCTGAAAGCCGGCTTTGTCGCGGCCGCGGCTGGCGCGACCTATCCGCTGTGGAGTTCCTTCGGGCTCCATGCGGCGACCACGGACGAGGAACTCGTGCCGTTCCTCAACATGCCGCGCACGCCGCCGAACCGGCTCGATTGGGAAGTGCTCGCCGACTGGATCACGCCGCAGGACCAGGCGTTCAACGTCCAGCACTACAACGTGCCGGAAATCGATCCGGCGAAGTACACGCTCGATTTCACCGGCCTGCTCGACAAGCCGGTGAAGCTGACGCTCGACCAGATTAAGGCGCGGCCGAAGAAGGATCAGCACATGACGCTGGAGTGTTCGGGCAACGGCCAGAACGCCGGGTTCATGAACGCGGTGTACAACAGCAAGTGGACCGGCACGCCGCTCGCGCCCTTGCTCAAGGAATTGGGGATCAAGTCCGACGCGCTCGAAATCGTGTTTTTCGGGACGGACAAGCAGGACGAGGTATTGCGCAAGGACACCAAGCGGGAGTTGAAGATTGAGGTGCCCTTTGGCCGGAGCATGTCGCTCGAGGACGCGATGAGCCAGAACCTGCTGCTCGCCTACGAGCGCAACGGGCAGCCGCTCGAAAAGCGCAACGGCGCGCCGCTGCGGCTGATCGTTCCCGGCTGGTATGGCGTGGCCAACGTGAAATGGCTTTCGCGCATTCAGGTGCAGAACCGACGCTACATGGGCCGGTTCATGGGCCGCGATTATGTTTCCGTCCGGGCCGAGCGTCGGGGCGATGAGGTCGTCAACGTCGAGTCCTCGGTCACCAAGATTCGGCTGAAGTCGGTCATCGGCCGCGTCACGCGTCGGGCCGCGCAAAACGGCCAGGTGCCGATTCGCGCGTTGGGTGCCGCGTGGAGCGATGGCACCGAAATCGCGAAGGTCGAAGTGCAGGTCGACGGCGGCCCGTGGAAAGCGGCCGTGCTCGACGCGAAGCAGAAGGAAAAATTCTGCTGGAAATTCTTCTCGATCGATTTGGGTGGGTTGCCCCCGGGCAAACACACGCTCGTTTCCCGCGCCATCGACGCGAACGGCAAGGTCCAGCCGTCCGACAAGGACGATGAGATCGCGAACAAGAAGACCTACTACGAGGCCAACCAGCAGTGGGTCCGCGAAATCGAGCTGGCGTGAGAGACGGAATTCCAGAGGTCCGGCCAGCTCCGATCTCTGCGCCTTCGCGCCTTGAGCGAAGCGGGCGGGAGTAATGGATTGAGTAAGGCAGGATAACTCGCGCAGAGGCGCAAAGGCGCAGAGGGGGAATGGAGGGCCGAGCTCCGTCGAGGCCGCCGTGTGGTAGCTGCGTTGCGAGGGGAGAAAACGGGATTGCCCCTGGCTTTATGGCTTCTGAATTCTCCGGCTTGGAAACTCCCGGCTGATTAATTCAGAAGCTAGGAAACCAGGAAACGATCCAGAGGCACGGAATGCCGGAGGTGCGGGAGGCCCGGCCAGCTCCGAACTCTGCGCCTTCGCGCCTTGAGCGAAGCGGGCGGGAGATTTGTTTTTAATCAAAGCAGAGTTAATCGCGCAGAGGCGCAAAGGCGCAGAGTCGAGCCATCAATCCATTAGCCGCAAA
>CANJNJ010000179.1 GCA_947474995.1 Opitutaceae bacterium
CGCCTTGGGTCGGGCCAATCAACTGGAGCTTTCGCTGCCGGCCTAGTTCGCATTCGCGCTTTCCGAGGTAACGGACATGGTCCCCAGTACACCGATGCGATTCTTGATCGTTCTCTTTGCCGCTACCACCGGACTCTTGAGCCATGGCGCGGCGGTTTCCCTTCCGTTGCAGGATGGGGAACGCCTCACCTATCGGGTGTCCTGGGCCATCGTACCCGGTGCGGGCGAAATCAGGATCGAGGCCCAGGCCGAACCAGCCACCGGCCCACCCCGGCTCAAGATTACCACGAGCACCACCACGCGAAATCTCGCGCGGCTGCTGCTACCCTTCGACGCGAAGGCCGAATCGCTCTTTGATCGGCAAACCGGCAAGCTGGTTGCCTTGACGGAATCGAGTGTCGCCCGCGAAAAGCGCGAGTCGCACACCGTGGCCTTCGATCACGCGGCCCGCACCGCCCGCTATGAAGACACCGCCCGCGGCGAGCCCGCCCGCACCCTGCCCTTCCCCGACGGCGATCCCGTGGACCTCATCATGGCACTGCTGGAGACGCGCTTCTGGAACCTCCAGCCCGGCGAAAAACGCGATGTGCTCGTGCTCTTCAATGATGACTTCTACGAGCTGACGATCCACTTCGCCCGCTACGAAAAATTGGAAACCCGTTTTGGCTCCTTCGACACCATCGTGCTCGAACCGCGGATGGACAAGACGGCGCCCAAGGGAATGTTCAAGCGCGGCAGCACGGTTCGCGTCTGGATATCCCAGGACGAACACCGGCTGCCGGTGCGGTTTGAAGTGGAATTCAAGATCGGGACGGGTACCGCCACGTTGGTCTCGTATCTCCCGCCACCCGTGCTCAAGCCATCGACCGCCGAGGCGCCGGCCAAGACGGAGAACTCCCTCGCCGCGGATGCGCAAAATCCTCGTCCTTAGAGGCGGCGCACTCGGCGACTTCATTGTCACGCTCCCGGCGCTCGTCTTGCTCCGTGAGCGCTGGCCGGACGCACGAATCGAACTCGCCGGTAACGCGACGGCCGCCCAACTGGCCCGGAGCCGCGGGTTGCTGGATGCCGTGCACTCGCAGCACGAGGCGCGGTGGGCCGCACTCTTCAGCGCACTGCCCGCGCCCTTCGAGGCTTGGCTCCGCGAATTCGATCTGATCCTCAATTTTTGGCCCGACGCGGAGGGGGATCTGGCGCGGAAATTTCCGCTGCGACCCGACCAACTTTTCCTGTCGGCGTCCGCGCTGCCAACGGAAACACCCGCAGCGGCTCATTACGCGGAGGCTTTAGGCCCGCTCGGCATCGCGCCGCGTGGGTCGTATTGTCTGCTCGAGTCGGGGCGGGTCGTCCTGGCCCCGTCGCAATCGCCAGCAGCCCGAACCGGGCAAACCATCGCCCTACACCCCGGCAGTGGTTCCGCGCGCAAGAACTGGCCGCTGGATCAATGGGCCGAAATTTGCCGATGGCTTCGCGAGACGCACCACGCCGAGCTCCTCATCATCACCGGGGAGGCCGAGCCCGCCACCGCGCTCGCAGATTTCGGGCGACCGGCCCGAAATCTTCCGCTGGAGTCGCTCGTCGCCGAACTTTCGCGTTGTCGGCTTTTTCTCGGCCACGACTCGGGGGTCAGCCATCTCGCCGCCGCGTGTGGCGTCCCCAGTATCCTTCTCTTCGGCTCGACCGATCCTGCGATGTGGGCCCCGCCCGCGACCCACGTGCGAGTGCTGCGCCGCGGAAGCGAGCTGAAGGCGATCACCGTGGACGACGTGAAGGCGGTAATCGGCTTGGCTTAGCGCGGTCCGCAAGGTGTGCTGGCCGGCCAGCGGAAACACGGCCAACGCGTTGCCCCGCGCTTCGACGACTCCACTGGCACCAAGCGCTTCCTTTCGAAATTCCTGATGATCCGCAAAGTCTCCGGCCTTCTCCCCATCACAGCGGCCTTCGCTATTTTTTGCCCCGGACTCGCCGCGGCAACGGCCGGTGGGCCGGACGAACCGGTCCGCTACGTCGGCTCGGATGTGGTCGATGCCAATCATGAGGGCGGCCTGCGGATCGCCGTGGGCGTGAAGAGCTGGCAGGCGTTTCGCGCCAATCGCGAGCATCCGGAGCAGGCGGAGGATTCCGGCTGGACCTACAACCACGCGCCGATGCTCGCGTATTGGAACAACCGGTTCTGGCTCGAATACCTCAGCGGTCCCGTCCACGAAAACAAGGGCCACGGGCAAACGTTGCTTCTCTCGTCGGCGGATGGCGTGAACTGGGACAAACCGATCGTCGCGTTTCCGCCGTACCGGATGCCCGATGGCACACTCGCGATGCCGCACCAGCGCATGGGCTGGTTCGTGGCGCCCAATGGGCGACTGCTCCTGCTGGGTTTCTTCGGCGTCCCGAACCATCCGAACGATGGCACGGGTATCGGGCGCCTCGTGCGCGAGGTCAGCCCAGACGGCACCCTCCGCCCCATCTACTTCATCCGCTACAGTCGGCACAACGGTTGGAATGAAACCAACACGACACATCCCTTCTACACGGCCTCGACCGACCCCGGCTTCAAGGAGGCCTGCGCCGCGCTGCTGGCGAACCGGCTCATCACGATGCAGTGGTGGGAGGAAGACCGCGCGAAAGACGGGTTCTATCCCGACATGGGTGGCGCCGTCTTGAAGGCGTTTTCGTTTTACCACCGACCCGATGGTTCCGTTGTTGGCCTGTGGAAGAGTTCGATGACCGCGCTCTCCCGCGACGGCGGGGTCACGTGGAGCAAACCGATCGCCGCGCCCACGATCGTTACGGCAGAAGGGAAAGTCTGGGGCCAGCGAACGCCGGACGGCCGCTACGCCATGGTCTACAATCCGCGCCGCGACAACCGCCACCGCTGGCCGCTCGCCATCGTCACCGGTGACGATGGCAGCAACTTCGACAATTTACTCACGGTGCAGGGCGAAGTACCGCCGCGCCGTTACGACGGCCTCGACAAGGCTTTTGGTCCGCAATACGTGCGCGGGATCGCGGAAGGCAACGGCACCCCGCCGGGTCAGGCTTTCTGGATCACGTATAGCATGAACAAGGATGACCTTTGGGTCAGTCGTATCCCCACCCCCATCCGCGGCACGGTCACCGGACCCGTCGCGGATCGCTTCGACACGGGCACCTTCGAGGATTTGCCCTGGAACACCTACAGCACGAAATGGGCGGAGGTGCGGCTCGCGAATTTTCCCTCGGCCACCAATCGCAGCCTCGAACTGAGCGACTCCGACCCAGCCGACTATGCCCGGGCGGTGCGGGTCTTTCCGGAGATGAAACAGGGCACCCTGCGCTTCAAGTTGCTCGCCCGGCAGAACAATCGCGGCCGGCTCGAAATCGAGGTGCACGATCGTCACGGCTACCGTCCCCCCATCCGGATCTTTCTCGACGACCAGAGCCGCGTGCAGGCGTTGGATGGCAACCGCGCCGACGTGCAGAACCTCATCCGCTACGTTCCGAATGTCTGGTATGACGTCGCGATTCGTTTCGACACCGCCAAGGAATTATTCTCCGTGACCATCGATCAAGTACCTGTGCTCGTGGACGCCGAGCTGCTCGAAGGCGTGGATTCGCTCGAGCGGATTTCCTTCCGCACCGGCGAATTTCGCGCGACTCCGACGCTGCGCGATCCCAAGACGCCCGGGGTGGATTTTCCCGGGGCGGGCGAACGCGTGCCCGGGGCGATGTTCAACCTCGATGACTTCACCGTGGATCCCCGTCCGGTGACGTTCACCGAGAAGCGCAAATCGGACGGCACCACGAACCCTGCGGCTCCGCGCTGACCCGCGACGCGTTTGCAAAAATTCTTTATCGCGCCGACTCCGGCTAGGCGACCGGCTTGATTCGGAAACGCCACTTTTTCGCGACCCAAACCGGACCGGCGTAGCTGATACCCACACGCGGGCCCGCTTCGACGCGCGCCGGCGGCCAGCGAACCCCGCGATCTTCAATCCAGAGTCCGCTCGGTTCGGTGGCCGGTGCCGCATTTAACGCCCGATTGATGGCGAGCGCCTTGGTTACCCGGCCCGGTCCGCTGGCTCCTTCCACGCCGCGGATTAGGATCGCCGCCGGCGAATCCGGAGGACCAACGACCAGATTCAACATTTCGTGGATGCCGTAGCAGAGGTAGACGTACCACACGCCGCCCGGGCCATACATCACTTCGGTTCGCCGGGTGCGGCCGAAGCGCGCGTGGCAGGCGCGATCGCGCTCGCCGTGGTAGGCCTCGGTCTCGACAATCATCCGCGCCTCCTCTCGGCCGTCCGGAAATCGGCGCACGAGATGCTTTCCGATCAACCACCGTGCGAGCGCAACCGTTTTTTTTGTCCGCAGCACTTTGGCTTTAATAATCGGCCTCATTCGCTTTGATACCGGAGTGTTCCCAATCTGGACTTTCATTCCAAGCCCGGCGAAGCCCCAGAGCCCCGTAGATTTTTGCGGAGCAGCAGCCTTGTGAACGCCTCCACCGCGCGCGCCACCGCGCTCCAGCACAAGTCGGATCTCCTTCGGTCGATGCGCCTGTGCATCGCCGAGGGCATCGTCGCGATGCCGATCGTCACGATGTCACTGCCGGTAAACGTGTTCATGACCGCGCTCGTCGCGAAGGCCTTTCCGCTGCCCAAGACCACCATCGGCCTGATCTGCTCCCTGCCCTTTTTCGGCAACTTTCTGCAGATCTTTGTCGCGCCGATCCTGGCAAAATGGCGGCCACCCAAGATTGTTTCCATTGCCGGCGCCACGCTGCACCTGCTGGCCTGGGCGTCGTTCGGGGTTTTTCTGCCGTGGGTGCCACGCGACGATCCGGGTGCGGCCGCCCATTGGTTTATCACGTGGTTCCTGGTGACGAGTTGCTTCGGCGCCGTGGCGGGCGTCTCGTGGAACGCCTGGATTCAAGAGTGGGTGCCGTACCGGCTGCGCGGAAAATTTTTCGGCCGGCGCAACGGTCTGCTGCAGGTTTCCACGCTGACGTTTCTCATGGCCGCCGGCTGGTCGCTCGCCCACTGGGACTATGCGATCCTGGTCTTCCAGATTATCGTCGCGGCCGCGGTGGTCCTGCGGATGCTTTCTCTGCGTTGGCAATGGGTCAGCCCGACCCAGGCGCGCGCCCATCACAACCAGGACCGACTGCCGTTGCGGGAACAAATCAACGTCGTGCTCCGCTCGCGCTCGCTGCTGGTCTTCATCGCGTTCGGCGCCGTCTGGTCCTTCGCGACCAACTGTTTCGGCCCGTTCTACCATATCTTCATGTTCGAACAGCTCGGGCTCTCCGCCTTCAACGTCGGCGTGCTCGGCACCCTGTCGCAGTTGGGCGGCGCGCTTTCGTTGCCCGCCTGGGGCCATCTGCTCGATCGCCACGGCAACAAGTCCGTCATGGCGTTCTCCCTGGTGCTTTGCCAGATCCCAGCCTTCATCTGGTGCTTCATCACGCCGACCAACCGCGCCATTCTTTACGCGACGTGGATCTGGGCGGGCGTCTCGAGCGCGGGCTTGATCCTCGGACAGTTCACCCTGCTGCTTCGGCTGATTCCGCTCGAAGCCAAGAGCCTCGCCATCGGGGTCAACCTCGCGGTGATATCCCTGTTCGCCGCGATCGCGCCGATTGTCGGAGGCCTGGTTCTCACCTGGGGCCTCGCGCGGTGGAGCGACGCCCTCACCGTGTATCATGTCTGTTTTATCTTCCAGCCCGTCGTCACCCTTTCCGGCGCCTTTCTGCTGCTGCGCGTGGATGAGCCGCGGGCCAGCCCGCTCACGATGGTGTTCGGCGCCATGCGGAACATCCGCACGCTCAGTGGCGTGCTGGGGCTCAGCTTCCTGGTGAACTACGTGTTTTATCGCGGGCAAAAAGATGAACGCTGACCGGCACGTCTTCACGCTGACGGGCAATCTCCTCGCCGAGCGCACGCTCGAGTATGCGCGTTGGACTCCCGGACGGACGCAGCGGGCGCGCGCCGAATCGTTCCAAGTTGGCGGCAAGGGGATCAACGTCACGAAGATGCTGACGCGCCTCGGCTGCCCCAGCACCGCGCTGTGCTTCACCGGCGGCGCCCCCGGGGCCGAGTGCGAGGCTTGGCTCCGCGAACGCCGCCTGCCGCATCGCTCTTTCGCCACTCGTACGGCCACCCGCGTCGGCACGGTCGTGCGCGACGCGACGGGTCCGGAGACAACCTTTCTTGGACCCGACGCCGCGCCCGACAAAGCTGCGGTGCGCGCGTGCGCCGAGTTTCTCGACGCCCAGCGCGATGGCCAGGTGCTCGCGATCTGCGGCAGCCTCCCCGGCTGGGCCGGAGCGGATTTAGATCCCCTGCGCGCAGCTCTCAGCCGCTGGCTCGCGCGGGGCTCGCTGGTCGTGGACACCTACGGCCCGCCGCTGGCGTGGTTTCTCGAACGACCCATCGCGTTGTTGAAAATCAATGCCGATGAACTTGCCACGATCGCCGGGCTTGGGGCGGGCGAGTTGCCGGCGAAAATCGCGCGGATTATTATTACCGACGGGCCAAAGCCCGTGCGCGTGCGCGACGCTGACGGCTCAACCGCCACCTTGACTCCGCCCGTCGTGCGCGAGGTTTCTCCCGTAGGTTCCGGCGACGTGTTGTTCGCCTGCGCGCTCGAAGCGATCTACCGGCGAGGATTGAAGTTGCGTCAGGCGGTCGAATTCGCCCTGCCCTACGCCTCCGCCAACGCGGCCGATCCCGGGGTGGCCGAATTTCCCGAGCCGTGATCGGTTCGTCTTCGTCGCGGAGGTGGACCTGGCGTCAGGGTGGTTGGAGGCCGCGCTAAATCTGGTTTGAAACGCGGTGGGCTCGTTCCCGAAATCCAGTGTTCTCAGTCACAATTTCCCAATGTCGTCTCTTCCTGTGAAATAATCCTTGCGTTGCCTTCCGTGAAACCGCTTATTCCGAGGTTTTATTCATGAAAGCGACCATCAAAACCCAAGGCCAGCAGTTCACTGTGTCTGAGGGCGACATCCTCACCGTCAACCGCTATCCTGGTACCGAAAAGGGTTCCACCGTCGAGATTAAGGACGTTTTGGCGGCAGGCGAAGGCGCGGCCTACAAGGTCGGCACCCCGGTTCTCGCCGGCGCCTCGGTCTCGGTGAAAATCCTCGAAAACAAACGCGGCGACAAGGTCATCGTTTTCAAGAAGAAGAAGCGCAAGGGCATGGAGCGCAAACGCGGCCATCGCCAAGAACTTTCCGTAATCAAAATCGAATCCATTAAAGCTTAAGGAGACACTGCCATGGCGCATAAGAAAGGTCAGGGTACATCAAGCAACGGCCGCGATAGCCACTCACAGCGGCTGGGCGTAAAAATGTTCGGCGGCCAGGCCGCCCTCGCCGGTAACATCATCGTTCGCCAGCGGGGCACCAAGCTGCACGCCGGTAAGAACGTTGGCACCGGTCGCGATTGGACGCTCTTCGCGCTCAAGGACGGCACGGTCACCTTCGATAAGGTGCATCGCAAGGTCTCGATCGTCACCGCCTAAGGCGTTCTCGACGTCATTCCTCTTCAGGCTGGTCCTCGGACCAGCCTTTTTTATTGCCGCCCGTCTCGCTCGAACGGGGCCGGGAATGCTGCGTGGAGCCGATGAGCGGTGAGGCCCCGGGCGAAAAAAGTTTTCGAGTGCCCCGGCCGGGCCGGAGTGCCGGGGCCACCCGGTACGAAATCACGGCATTTCGCGGGCTTGCCCGGCTTCGCCCAATTCTCCAGCCTTCGCCCCGATGTCCGACCGCATCGCCGAACTTCGCCGCCAACGCGCCATGGTCGCCGAACAGCTGGCGTGGCTGGATCGGGAAATTGCCGGAGCCGAAAAAAACGTTCCCACTCCTCCCGCGGCGCCTGCGTCCGCGCCCGCGCCGGTGGCGATTCCGGTCATTACCACTACCGTCGCCGCCCCTGTCCTGCCGCTCGCGCCGGAAGTCGCGGCTCAGGCCGATGCCATCCTGGAGGAATACCGCGTTCAGCCGGACTCCCTGCGCACCGACGTCAAGAAGGGCTGCTTCCTTTATTTCGCGGCGGCGATGGGTCTGCTCGGGGCGGTGGTCATGATGCTTTATTTCGCCCTGAAGAAGAACTGAGGCGCCGGGCCGCGCCGCAACGCCTTCGCCGCTCCTTGCCTGGTCATTCTGAGCGTAGCGAAGAATCCAGCCGATCGGGTTCAGTCGATCGCGTGGGTTCTTCGCTGGCGAGCGGAACGATCAAACAGAAATTCCGACCGGCTCTTCGGCCAGATCTCGCCCCGTCGGCCGGAGCGCGGCGCGACTAGCTGACCGCCGGGTAGCTCCCCAGCCACTTCACCATCGGGCAGAATTTTTTCAGCTCGGCCAGCGCCGCCTTCATGTTCGGATCGTCGTGGTGGCCGGTCACATCGAGAAAGAAGAAATAGTCCCACGGGCGCTTCTTGCTCGGACGCGACTCGATCTTCGAGAGGTTGATGCCGCGCTCGGCCAGAGGCATGAGCATTTTCAGTAACGCGCCCGAATGCGACGCCGCTTCATCCCCGAGCGAAACCAGGAGGCTTGTGACATCCTTGCCTCCGCCCACCGCTCCGGACGCCTTGCGCCCGATCACAAAGAAGCGCGTCGTGTTGTCCGCCTTGTCCTGAATATTCCGCTCGACGATCGGCACGCCATAGTGCTCGGCCGCAAGTTCACCGGCGACCGCCGCCGCACCCGGTTCTTCCTTCGCCAACTCCACCGCCCGCGACGTGCTCGGCGCATCGATCAGCTGGGCGTGGGGTAAATGGCGCTGCAACCAGTGCCGGCACTGGGCCAGCGCCTGATCCTTGGAGTAGACGCGCTTGATCGCCTCGAGCGGTGAATTTGAAATGAGCGCGTGGTTAATCTCGAGGTAGATTTGGGCGACGATCTTGAGATCGCTCTCCACGAAACTGTCGAGCGCCTCGCGCACCGAACCTTCGGTCGAATTCTCAATCGGAATCACCGCGTAGTCCGTCTCGCCTTTTTCGACGGCGGTGAAGATGTCCGCCACCGTGGCAATCGCGTGATAGTCCACGCTGGCGCCGAATTTTTTCAGCGCGGCCGCATGCGTGTTGGTCGCTTCCGGCCCGAGATAGGCGATCACCAGCGGCTTCTCCAACGCAATCGCCGCCGACATGATTTCACGGTAAATGGCCCGCAGCGCATCGATTTTGATCGGTCCGCGATTCTGCGCCGCGACCTTGAGGAGCACCGCGTTCTCGCGCTCCGCCACGTAGATC
>CANJNJ010000180.1 GCA_947474995.1 Opitutaceae bacterium
CCGCGAGAAACACCGGTTCGCTGGCCAGCCCGGGCATCAGGATCACGCCATACGGATCCAACGCCAGATCGCTCGCGGCCGAGGCGAGATAGTAGCTCTTGGTGGTCGCATACGTGAGGTACGCCGTGATCGGTTTTCCCGCGGCCTTGAAATCCAGCAGCGCGCTGCGCACTTCCTTGAGGGCGGCGTAACCCGATCCGAAGGCAGCCGGAGTCAGATCGCCGGTAATATAGATACCAGCGACGCGCTCATCCTGGGCCGCGGCGCGGATCGCGTGGGTGATGCTGCGCAGTTGCACCGAGTTCTGACGCCCGCCAAATGCACTTAAATCCAGCGGCGGCGGCGCGTCCGAAATGTTGGCAGAGAGATCAAAGACCAGATACGAACCACGCTCCAACGACGGACCAGCTTTCTCACTTCCCCCCAACGCGGCGATGGCAGCCAAAAATCCGAGGACCAGCAACACGCATCCCCCCGAAAAAATGATGAGGGCCACCAGGGCGCCCAACATCGAGGTGAAAAAATTCTTCATGGAATCCTGCCAAGCTAGTCGCTTTTGATCGATCCACCAGTCGAAAGGGGCCGTTTAACGCCGAGTCCCTGGGCCGACATTCGCGCCGAGCAATCAACTCTGCCCAAATTAGGGCGCCAACTCTCCGGCCAAAGGACACACGATCGAGTTGCGCCTCGCTTGCCTCCTTCCATATTGCGCGACCATGAGTGAGAAAAAAGAACTGCTCACCACCAACCGGAAGGCTCTGACGATCAACCTCGACGAGCCGAAGTACGGGACCTTTGCCGAGATTGGTGCCGGCCAGGAGGTCGCGCGGCTTTTTTTCCAGGCCGGGGGCGCGTCCCGCACGATTGCGAAGACCATCTCGGCCTATGACATGACGTTTAGCGATGCGATCTATGGCAAGGCACCGCGCTACGTCTCGGAGGAACGCCTCGCGCTCATGCTCGAGCACGAATATCAACTGCTCCTCGAGCGCCTGGCGACCCAGCGCGGCGACCGGACCACGTTCTTTGTCTTCGCGGACACGGTCGCCACCAAGGGATACAAGGGAACAAATGACGCCCACGGCTGGATGGGCGTGCGGTTCCAGGCGGAGCCCGGAGCCCCGCCCAGCGAAGTGATCCTGCACGTGCGGATGTGGGACAAGGAAAACGTGCCGCAGCAGGAAGCGCTCGGGATCGCCGGCACCAACCTCATCTACGCGGCCTTCTATTATCGCGATGATCCCAAGCGCTTCATTGAATCACTCGTCGACAATCTCGGCATTCAACGACTCGAGGTCGACATGCTGGAATTTTCCGGTCCGGCGTTTGCCTCCTTCGACAACCGCCTGATGTCATTGCACCTGGTCCAATACGGGCTCACCAACGCCGTGATGTTTGGCCCCAAGGGGCAAGTGCTGCAACCGTCCGAGGTCCTCTACCACAAGGCTGTCCTGGTGGAACGCGGCAGTTTTCGCCCGGTGACCCACGTCAACATTGACATGCTGAATTGCGCGACCGCCCAGTTCGTGCAGGAAAAGCAGGTGAAGGGCAAAGAGGTCGTGGTGCTCCTGGAGATCACCATGAACAACCTGCTCGCCGCCGGAGCGCTCGACGCGCGCGATTTCCTCTCGCGCGTCGACCTGCTGGGTGAACTCGGTTTCACCGTGATGATTTCAAACTATCCGGAATATTACCGGCTGATTTCATACTTCCGCCGTTACACGAAGGAGATGATCGGCGTCGTCCTGGGCATCAACAACCTCGTCGAAATCTTTGACGAAAAATATTACGAACACCTCGAGGGCGGCATCCTGGAGTCGTTCGGCCGCATGTTTCGCAATGCCGTCAAACTCTACATCTACCCGATGCGGCAGGAAGCGTATGATCGCTATCTGATCGACGGGAGTTTCGCGGCGCCGGGAGCCGCCGTCGGGCACGCGTTTGCTTCCAGTGTCTTGATCACGGCCAAGAATCTCCGCGTCGCGGACCACTTGCGCAACTTGTACCAGCACCTGCTGGAAAATCAGTACCTCGACTGCATCGCGGGCTTTGACCGCGACATTCTGGGCATGTCGTCCAAGGAAGTCCTTCGGCTCATCCAGGAGCGAAATCCCGCGTGGGAGCAAATGGTCCCGTCCACGGTGGCCAGCGCCATCGAGGCACGTCACCTGTTTGGTTACGAGGCGGCGGCGGCACCGGCCGGGGCGGCCAAATAGTTTTTGGTCCCGGTCGGCAATTTGGGCGTGTCTTCGGCGTTTTCTGCGCCACTTTCGCGAGTCTCATCTGCATGCGTTTCCACAAATACCACGCCCTCGGCAACGATTACATTGTCCTCAATCCGACTGATTTCCCTACGTGGAAACCGGCCCCCACAGTTGAACAAATCCGCGTGGTCTGCCACCGGAATTTTGGCGTGGGCTCCGACGGTATCCTCTGGGGCCCGCTGCCTTCGAAGCAGAGCGAATTTGGCCTCCGCATTTTCAATCCCGACGGCTCCGAGGCGGAAAAATCCGGCAACGGCCTCCGCATTTTTTCCCGCTTCCTCTGGGATCAAGGTTTGGTCAAGCAGCCGACCTTCACGATTGAGACCCCCGGTGGCCACGTGCAATCGGTCATCAAAGAGTCCGGCCGGCTCATCACCGTCGCCATGGGTCGCGTGACGTTTCAGAGCGATAAGATTCCCGTCATCGGAGCGCCCCGCGAAGTGCTCAACGAGAAGATCCATATCCTGGATCGCGAATTCACCTTCTGCGCCGCGTCCATCGGCAATCCGCACTGCGTGATTCCCCTCCCCGAGATTTCCGCGGAAATGGCCCACCGCTATGGCCCGCACCTCGAGACGCACGCCAACTTTCCCCGCAAGATCAACGTCCAGTTCCTCAAGGTCCGGGATCGCCAAAATATCCAGATCGAAATTTGGGAGCGCGGCGCCGGTTACACGCTGGCCTCTGGCAGCAGCTCCAGTGCTTCCGCCGCCGTCGCGCACAAGCTCGGATTGGTGGATCGGAACGTGACCGTCCACATGCCTGGTGGCCAAATTGGGATCGAGATCGGTGAGGACTTTTCGATCATGATGACCGGCACCGTCAACAAGGTGGCGGAGGGCACGATGCACCCCGACTTGTTCGCCGTGAAGGTATAGTCGCGCCGGGCCCCGGAGCGGCTTGGCCGCCAGGCTTCGGGCGCTCAGTTCTCCGGCGCCCCAAATTTCATCGAGCACCCGTACGCTTGGGTCACCCGCTTCTCGACCGGCTTGCCGGTGAGGTCAGGGAGCGCGAAATCCGGGGCCGGTTTTCCGACCTCGACTTCCGCCCGCACCGGCCGGGGAGCCGCGCCCATGAGCACGGCCACGGCGAACAGAAGGAGTTTCGTAAGTTCAGTCATCGGGGTCACGCCACGGGTTAATTACCACCAAGACAAGGATTTCAGCCCGGGGAGGCCGAGGCCGAATTCAGTTTGCCGGGTGCTCGACTGAAGCTAGCGTCTCGCGCGTGCTTGGCTGGGTTGCCGACCTCTTTCGCCTCGCCTGGGGCCTCCTCTACTGGAACCTGCGCAAGTCCTGGTTCCGGCTTCGTCGTGGGCAAACCCGGTGCCCCTGCCAAAGTTTGAGCGACTCGGGGCGCGCCTTCGAAACCACCTGCGAAGCGTGCATCCATTGGGATCGGCCCATCCGTTTTCGCCGGGTCTGCCCGCTCCTCGTGGAAACGCCCGACGGCCTGCGCTGTTCCGCAGATACCGGGGACGTCCGGCCGTTCTGGGGCCGCGCCGCCCGCTATTACGGCGGCACGTTCCTTGCAGTGTACGCGGCCGGCGTGATCGGTGTTTTTATTTTCCTGCGCACGATCGGTTATCCCGTCAGCATCCTGCATGTCGGGCTGCCGCCGTTGTGGTACAAAGTCGGCCAGGCCCGCGGCTGGTATTTTCTCGAACGATCACGCCAGGCCTTCGCCGCGGGCCAGAGCGCCGAAGGGATGTTGTACCTCGCAAACTCCTACGAGTTCGACCCCACCAACTACGAAGCGGGCATTGCGCTCGCCAAAAATTTTCAAGTCGGCCAGCCCGCCCACGCCGACGAGGTCTTTGCACGCCTGCTGGCCGACCATCCTGCGAAGCGTGATTTCACGGCCGAAGCGTGGTTCCGGTCCTTGCTGCCCCGTGGTGAGTTTGAAAAAATCACCACCTTGGCGCGCAACGAACTCGGGAGGGATTCAACCCACGCCAGCGTGTGGATGCGGGCCCTTTTCTTTTCCTGCCGTCGGACCAAGAACGACCGCGCGTTGCGAGAGTTGCTGGCCAACCAAGCCCCGACTGCGGCCATTTGGCATCGTCTCATCGAACTCGAGCGCCTCATGGCCGAGCGACGGACGAAGGAGGCGCGGCTTGCCATCGACGGTCCTTGGCCGCCGAGGTCGCCCGCCTTTGCCCTCTTCTACCGCGTCGACGCCTTGATCGAGATGAAAGACGTCATCGCCGCACTCGATTTACTCGGGCGCCATCCGGGCGTGCTGAATCTTGAAGCCGAAGCCACGCTCCGGTTGGATGGGTTTGCGGCCCGCGGCGCGAAGGCCACGCTTTATCGCGAAGTGGATGAACTGCTCGCCCCACGGCTCGAACCCTCGACCATCAACATTCTCTGCGCCCATCTCATCCGGCATCCGGAGCAAAATATTTTCAACCGATTCTGGGAAAAAATGGAGCGCGCCACGATTCCGTTTACCACGGAGACTGCGGGCGCGTGGTTTTCGCTGCAATGCGCCGCCGGAGCCGTCGGCGACACGACTCGCCTGCATGAAATTACCGCCCGATTGAAGGCAGGCTCCAAGACCCCCTTCTTCGCCCTCAACGTGGTCGAGTCCTTTTTCCGCGGGGAATTGCCGGGACGGTCGATCACCTCGTTTCTTCCGATCCTGCCCCTCCCGCTTGAGGTCACCTACGCCTTGCTTGAGCGCTACACTGACGTGACTGTCCCTACGGCGACCGCCGCCCCCCTGCGACCATGAGCCAGGCCGTCTCGCTTTCCCGGGACTTCGCCCGCCTTTCAGCCATTGAAAAGGTGAATCTCGCCGCGCTGGTTCTTGGGGTCGGCGCGATGTGCGTCCGGCTCTGGCCGGAATGGACGGGCAACCCCGATCTCTCGCACGGTCTGCTCATGCCGGCCGTCTTTCTGGTCCTGCTGTTCGAGAGCCGTTCCCACGGAACCGAGCGCCATTTGCCCGTCGGTTTCCGAATGACGTCGAGCGTTTTGGGACTGCTGGCGGGTGGCTTGCTGGCCTTGCTGGCCGCCGGACTCTACGCAGCAGCGGTCGACTGGTCCCACGCCCTGGTCGGTCTGAGTCTCTCGGTTTCGTTGGTGTTTTTCCTCACGGCCGCGCTCGTCGTTTACTCGACCGAAAAAATCGGCTTCCTCAATTTCAACTGGACCGCGCTTGTGGCCATCGGACTTTGGCTCCTCAGCACGCCGTTGCCGCCGGGCACCTATATGCGTCTGACCCTCACGCTGCAACTCTGGGTCAGCGAACTTGTGCTGCGCTCGTTGCACACCCTCGGCATTCCGGCCATCCGCCACGGCAACATCATCGAGTTGGCCAACGCCGCGGTGGGAGTGGAGGAAGCCTGCAGCGGCGTGCGCAGCCTCCTTTCGTGCATCTTTGCCGGTTTCCTGTTTTCCGCCACGTTGGTGCGGCGCCCGGGCGCGCGGGCACTCCTGATCATTCTGGCCGGGCCCCTCGCCCTCGTCATGAATTTTTTGCGGTCGCTGGTGCTGACCCTTCTGGCCAACTCCGGGATAAATATCTCGGGGACCTGGCACGACGCCACCGGCTTCGCGGTGCTTGGTCTGACCGCCGCCATGCTGGGAGGGCTGGCGCTCCTGCTCGAGCGTGGGCGCAAAATCGCGCCAGCCACCAACGAGCCCGTGGCACCGTCCAAACCAAATTCTACCTCCAGTTGGGCGCTCAGCGGCAGCTTGGTCGTGGCGGCGGCGCTGGTTTTTATTTTCGTCCAAAATACCCGCTCGTCAGTGCGGCGTGACACGCCCGGGCCCGACCTCCTCACCCTCCTCCCCACCTCCGTGCCCGGCTGGCAGGTCAAGACCACCAATCTCTACGAGTTTCGTGGAATCCTCCAAACCAACTACCTGGCGCAGCGGCAGTATCTGAAAGGCAGCGGTTCTGAGCTGGAGGAAATCACCCTCTACGTCGCCTACTGGCCGGCCGGGCAGGTGCCCGTCAGCCAGGTGGCCTCGCATACGCCCGACGCGTGCCTGCCGGGATCCGGGTGGACGGTTCTGCCCGTGGCCCAACCGCGCCAGCAACTCTTGGTGAACAATCGAACGCTCTTCGACGCCGAGTACCGGTTATTCAAATCCGGCAACTATCCGCAGCACGTTTGGTTTTGGCATCTGTATGACGGCCGGCCCATTTCGTACCGCGACCCGTACTCCGCGAGTGAATTGTTGAAGATCGCCTGGCGCTATGGTTTTCGGCGCGCCGGTGACCAGTTCTTTGTCCGCCTTTCCAGCAACCGACCGTGGTCCGATATCCAAGGCGAACAGGTCGTCGCCGATTTCTTCGCCCAACTCCGCCCACTGGGGCTTTGAATTTTCTGCCGATCATGCCCTTTCCCGTCACTGCCCATGAAAAGCGCGTCCTCGCGGTCGTCGGCCTGTTGATTGTCGTCGCGTTGATCTTTTTCGCATTATCATAGACCGCGCCTCTGGCGAGACCTCCACCCCGTTTCCGCCGGACGTGAAAAACCTCGCCAACCCTCTTGGGCCTGCATCCCCTTTGCTCCGGCGCACGTATGAATTGTAAATGGCGATCATGTTGTCCTACCTGGCGGAAGGTTCCGCCTACGCCTTGGCTGCAGCCGGCGAGGCAGCAGAGCCGCGCCCGCGCGGACACATGACATCCCAGGTGACAACCGAGCCTTCGGACAGTCGCGAACGAGTGGACGCCCGCCTGATGGGGCGGCTCGCCAAGGGAGACCGACAGGCATTTGCCGAACTTTACGACCGCTTTTCCGGTCCGCTCTACGGGATGGCTGTGCGCGTGGTCAACGATCCCACCGAGGCCCAGGATATCGTCCACGATGCCTTTGTCACCATGTGGTCCAAGGCCGCCACGTTTGATGTCAGCCGTGGCAATGCCTTCACGTGGGCGGTCACATTGGTGCGCAACCGCGCCATCGATCGCGTGCGTTCCCGACGTCGTCGTGCCGAACTGCTCGCCAACGCGCCGCCCGCAGATCTCGGCTATGCGACCGACGAACACGCCGTCACGGGCAGTGACGCTCTGACGCAGAGTGAAGACGCCCGCATGGTTCGCGCCGCGGTCGCCACCCTCCCCGGCGAGCAGCGGCGGGCCCTCGAACTGGCCTTCTTCGGGGGTCTGACGCAGGAGCAAATCGCCGCCCAACTCCGCGAGCCACTTGGTACCGTCAAAGCCCGCATCCGTCGCGGCCTGCTCAAATTGCGCGAGTCACTCGCCCGCCGACCATGATCGACGAACGCCAGGAAGAACTCGCGTCCCTCTACGCCCTCGATCTGCTCGAGGGCGCGGAGAGCGCGCAATTCGAAGCCGCGCTCGATCAGGATCCAAAGCTCCAAGCCTTGGTCCGGGAACTTCGCGACGCCGCGGCAGCGTTGACCTACACCGTCCAAGCCACGCTCCCGCCGCCGGCGCTGAGGAACCGGGTCCTGTCGGCCATCGACACCGCCGCGTCATCCCGAGAGCCGGCGCCCGACACTATCGTGCGGCCACCGGCTTCGCTCTTTCGCGCCTACCTGCCGTGGCTGGCCGCCGCCTGTTTCGCGCTCGGTGCGGGCTGGCTTGCGGCGCTTTACTCCCTCAGCCGGACCGAGTTCTCGCTCACCCGAACGCAGGAGAACCTCGCCGCTCTCGCACTGAAAAGCGCCGGCAACCAGCTCGAGGCCGAACGCATTGTCGCGTCGCACCAATTGACCGAGCTCAACAATCAGCTCGCCGATACGTCCGGAAAGCTCACTGCCGCTCAACAAACCCAGGCCGAGGCTGACCGTCTACGGCTCCTCGCCCAATCCGACAGCATGGCCTTGCGGGAACAACTCGCCGGCGTCCGCGCGCAGTTGGCCGACGGCAGTCAACGCTT
This sequence comes from Opitutaceae bacterium, assembly GCA_947474995.1. Taxonomy (GTDB): domain Bacteria; phylum Verrucomicrobiota; class Verrucomicrobiia; order Opitutales; family Opitutaceae; genus ER46. The sequence continues at coordinate 8,128 of CANJNJ010000180.1, forward strand.
GGCCGCGGCGACGTCCGAAGTCGCCACCCTCACCCACCAGCTCAAGTCCCAAGGCGACCTCGCCAACTTCAAGATCACCACCCTCGCCTCCATGCTGAATAACTCGCCGCAGGCCCTGGCCGTGGCCGTCTGGGATCCGGCCAAACAAGAGGGCGTGCTCCAAGTCGAAAAGCTTCCCTCCCTCGCCGCCGACAAGGAATACCAACTCTGGGTCGTGGATCCGCAGTACCCGATCCCCGTCGACGGCGGGGTCTTCACGGTCAATCCGGCGGGCGCAGCGCGAGTCACCTTCAAATCGAAGCAGCCCGTCAATGTCATCAACGCCTTCGCCGTCACGCTCGAGCGCAAGGGCGGAGTCCCCAAGGCCGAGGGTCCGTTCGTACTGCTCGGAAAGTAAAAGACGGAGTTAAATTGAGAAGCCAGGAAACCAGGATGACTTGGTTCTTGGCTCTTTGGCTCCTGCCGATGTCAGCGTTTGCCGCCTGTCAGGGAAACCCGGGAGCAGTTGCGACCTGAATTTCGCCCCGAGATTCCCCCTTGCCACTCGTCGTCGTGACGCGAAATCTTGGAACGTATGATCATCAAACCCAAGGTTCGCGGCTTCGTCTGTGTCACCGCCCACCCCGAAGGCTGCGCGGCACATGTGCAGGAGTCCATCGACTACGTGCGGGCGAAGGGCCCGATCAAGAATGGCCCGAAGAAGGTTTTGGTCATCGGGGCTTCGACGGGCTACGGTCTCGCCTCGCGGGTCACGGCGGCGTTTGGCTCCGGCGCGGCCACCTTGGGCGTCTTTTATGAACGGCCCTCCGAGGAAGGCCGGACCGCGACCCCGGGTTGGTACAATACGATTGGGTTTACCCGCGCCGCCCACGCCGCCGGACTTTACGCCAAGAATATCAATGGCGACGCATTTTCGAGCGAGATTAAGCAGAAGGCACTCGACCTGATTCGCGCCGACCTCGGTCAGGTCGATCTCGTCATCTACTCCCTCGCCTCCCCGCGCCGCACGCACCCCAAAACCGGCGCGG
>CANJNJ010000181.1 GCA_947474995.1 Opitutaceae bacterium
CCAAGGGGCAACAGTGAGGAACTATGGTTCTTCGGCAAAAGCGGCGCCAGGTCGCCGCACTCCAAAGAGGATCCCGAGTCTGCGCGCAAAGTTCCGACGAAAAAGTGCCTCGCCGTCTCTAACGCCTTGTCCGATCCGGGCCCGCCGAGTCCGAACCCGCAGGCTTGCGGTGACTTGGGGAATCCGTCTTAAACCGCCAAATGGCCCGCCAATTTCGCTTTCTTCTCCTGTTGTTGGTCGTGAGCGGCCTCAGCGCGACGCGCGTGTTCTGGACGTACGAACACGGAGTCAACCCGCACATCACGACCTATGGCGACACCCTGTGGTGGTGGTTCGTGAGTTCCACGACGGTCGGCTATGGCGACATCGCGCCCGTCACCACCATGGGACGGCTAGCCGGCGTCGTCACCATCATCATCGGGATTTATTGCTACACCAACTTCATCACCCTCACCGCCGACTCGCTGCACGGCTTGACCAACCAGAAGCGCCTCGGCACGGCGCAGGTGAAGGCCCGGGACCACATCATCATCTGCGAATATACCGCGTTCGCCGACGAACTAATCCAAGTCCTGCCCCATTACTCCGAACTCGCCTGCCGCGAGTGTGTCATCGTCACCGACCTCGTGCAGGTTCAGCCCTACCCGCAGCACCATTTCGTCCGGGGCGTGCCGCTGAGTCCCGCCGCGCTGAAGCAGGCGAGTATCGCTGAGGCCGCGTACATCTTCGTCTTTGCGAACATTCGTTTTATCGATCCCGACTTCAAGACGCTTCACGCCGTCTCGCGCATCAGTCAGCTCAACCCCACGGCCAAGATCTTCGTCGAACTCACGAACCCGGAGCTCGATTTGGCCCAGGGGCTCGATCCCCGGATCACCGTCCTGCCGAGCCGCGAAATGCTCGCGGCGGTGATGAAGGAGCGGAAGATCGATCTCACCCGGCATTTCGCGAAGGCGTGAGTGAAACGGTCAGGCCGCGCAGCGGAACGTGCGGCCACCCATCACGACATTCGCACCGGGTGGGCCGTGCACTCCGTGCGCGGCCATGGAACGTGAGATCGAGCCCAACATTAGCCGCCCACGGAGTGGCCGGCCCACCCTTCACGTTCACCGTACCGGGTGGGCCGTGCACTCCGTGCGCGGCCGTTGACCCGGTACGAAAACCGGAAAGAACCGGCGCCCAGCGCCGGCAACGGCTGCTCGGCAGCCGGGCGAGCCCCCAGCTTGCGGCGAGTCGCCGCAAGCGTTCAGCGCGGGGCCATTGACCCGCGCGATATCAGCGCAAATCAGCGGTTAAACCTGCCTTGATTTCCTCTCCGCGTCTCCGCTGCTCCGCGTGAGATATCCTGCCTCAGATCAAACCAATTCTCCCGCCCGCTGCGCTCACGGCGCGACGGCGCGGCGGTTCGGAGGGCCGGAGATCCGGAGGTTTAACCGCTAATGCACGCTAATCTTTCGCCTCCGCAATGGCTGCGGCGATGAACGCTCGCGGCACGTGCCGCTCGCTGGGTACACGCACCGACGCAGACGCGCCGTCACCGCTGCTGAGGCGCAGCGGCTCGGTATGGGGCGGCGAAAAGAGGTAACGAAGCTCATCGGTGGGCCGTGCACTCCACCGCGCGGCCATGGAACGTGAGACCGAGCCTAACATCGGCCGCCCACGGAGTGGCCGGCCCACCCTTCACGTTTACCGTACCGGGTGGGCCGTGCACTCCGTGCGCGGCCTAAACGTGAGACCGCTCCTACCGCATCGGCCGCCCACGGAGTTGGCCGGCCCACCCAGTAGGCATTGCGCCACGCCTGCTACAGTAATCTTGGAGCCGTTTAGAGACTCGCCAGAAACCGCTTCAACCTCGCCAGCGTACGCTCCCGACCCAGCACCCGAAAGATGCTCGTGATGCTCGGGCCCGTGTTGGTCCCCGTCACCGCGATTCGCGCCACCGCCTGGTAATCGCCAAAGCCGAGCGTCTGGGCGGTCGCGAGATGCTTGATCGTCTCTTCGATGGCGCCGTCGCTCGAAAAATCCGCCGTTGTCATCGCCGCGATGAGCTCGCCCAGCCGGCTCTTCGGGTCGCCCTTGCCCACCGCCTTGGCGCGCGCTTTGTCGTCCACCGGATAGTCGTCGCTCCAAAAATACGCCGTGTAGGCGGGCAGTTCGTCGATCGCCTTGATCTTGGGCTGGCTGAGCTGCATGACGTCGCGAAAGTACGCCGCCTCCGTCGCCAGTGCGGCGGTCACCTTTTGTTTCGCGAGGTAATCTCGCGCAAGCTGCTCGAACTTATCCGCCGGCAACTCCAAGAGGTACGCCATGTTCATGTGCGCCAGTTTCTTCACGTCGAATTTCGCGTTGGACTGGTTTACGCCGGGCAGATCAAAAAGCTTCACGATCTCGGCCAGCGGCATCTTTTCCCGGTCGTCGCCGCCATTCCAGCCGAGGAGCGCGAGGTAATTGACCAGGGCCGACGGCAGGAAATCGCGCTGCTGATACTCTTCAATCAGCGCCCCCTTGTCCCGCTTGCTCATCTTCCCCTGCCCCATCTCGGGCGATTTCAGAATGAGCGGAATGTGCGCGAAGACGGGACACTTGGCGCCCAGCCCTTCGTAGAGCCGGACGTGCTTGCTGGTATTGGAAAGGTGATCCTCGCCGCGGATGATGTGGGTCACTTTCATCGTGATGTCATCCACGACGTTCACGAAGTGAAACACCGGGTTGCCGTCCGACCGGAAGATCACGAAATCCTCGTCCTCCATCCGCTCCACTTTGCCGCGGATCTGGTCGTCGATTACGACCGGCGGACTCTTGACCTTGGTGACCGTCTTCTTGCGGTGCTCGTCGAAGACCTCGTAGCGCTCGCCGAGTAATTTGAACCAGATCGCACCGTCCTTCTCATAGGCGCGGCCGGCCTCGAGCAATTTCTTCAGATGGGCCTGGTAAATATCCGCCCGCTGACTCTGCCGATAGGGACCAAAAGCGCCACGGTCACCCGGCCCGTCCGGGTTCGGACCCTCATCCCAATCGAGGCCAAGCCACCGCATGCTGTCGTAAATGAGGCGGAGGAATTCATCGCTGTTACGCTCCTTGTCCGTGTCCTCGATGCGCAGGATAAACACGCCTCCGGTGTGGCGGGCATAAAGCCAGTTGAACAGGGCCGTGCGGGCGCTGCCGATGTGGAAAAACCCCGTGGGACTCGGGGCAAAGCGGACGCGAACTTGAGACATGAGAAGGGCAAAGTGAGGAGTTGTTCACCACCGCGCAACCCTGACGCAACGCCCCGGTGCGGATTCCGGAGCGAGGCCGAAGCCAAACCGAAAATACGTGCACTCGCTGAAATTAGCTCTATCCGTGCGAAACAAGAATATGCGACCACCCCTTTCTTCGGTTTCGCCACGAATGCGGTCACACCCTTTGCCCCGTCGAAGCGCGACGTCGCAAACGGATTTTTCGCTGCGCACGCTGCTTGGTGTCGCTGGTGCCGTACTATTCTGGACGGGGAACCATTCCGCCGCGCAATCGCTCGCCTTGGTGCCGGCCGACCGGCGCGCCGAGCCCGCGGTGGAGGCGGCTTCGGTCGATGCCTTGGCCGCATCAAAGTATTTTGATCTGGCGCCCGGCTTCACCGCGAGGCTGTGGGCCGCTGAGCCCATGCTGGCAAATCCTGTCGCCATCTCCTTCGACGAACGGGGCCGCCTGTATGTAACCGAGACCCATCGGTATCGGACCAGCGCCCTGGATATCCGGGACTATCCCGCGTTGCTCGAACGCGATCTCGCCAGCCAAACGGTGGCGGATCGGACCAAATTGATGACGGAGGCATTCGGCAGTCAGACGAGCCAACTTGGGCTCGAGTCCGACCGGATCCGCGTGCTGGAGGATACGAAAGGTGACGGCAGCGCGAGCGCGAGTCAGGTCTTCGCCTCGGGCTTCGATTCCCCGGCCCACGGGACGGCCGCGGGCGTCCTGGCCCAGCGCGGTCAGGTCTGGCTCGCGAGCGCACCCAACCTCTACGCGTTGACTCCGGGCGCGACCGGAACGAGTGCCACCAGTCGGGCGGAACTGGTCCGCGGGTTCAGCGTTCACGTCGGATTCGCGGGCCATGACCTGCATGGCCTGATTATGGGACCGGACGGCAAGCTGTATTTTTCGGTCGGTGACCAAGGCGCGCAGATTGAAGGCAAGGACGGAAAGTCCCTCGACCTGCCTGACAGCGGCGCGATCTTCCGCTGCAATCCCGACGGCAGCCGGCTCGAAGTCGTGGCGACCGGTCTGCGCAATCCGCGGGAACTGGCCTTTGACGATTTCGGTAATTTGTTCACGGCCGACAGTGCTTCCGGCCACGGCGATCTCGCGCGTTTCATCCACGTGATCGACGGCGGCGACAGCGGCTGGCGACTGGGTTATCAACCCGCGCCGCTCGACGAGGCCAGCCCGTGGGTGCGAGAGGGACTTTGGCGACCCCACTTCGAGGCGCAGCCGGCCTACCTTCTGCCCCCCGTGTGCAATATCGAGTCCGGCCCGCGCGGTCTCGCTTATTATCCAGGCACCGGCCTGACCCCGGATTTCCTCGGCAAGTTTTTCCTGAGCCAGGTGAATGGCGGCCCGGCGGACAGCAGCATCCGGACGTATTCCCTTACCCCCGACGGCGCCGGTTTCAAGGCAGCCGCGACGGGCACTTTCCTGCGCGGCGCGATGCCGACCGATGTGGCGTTCGGGCCGGACGGGCGGCTTTATTTTTCCGATTGGGTTTCAGGCTGGCCATGGCCGAAGTCCGGGCGGGGCCGCATTTATGCCGTGGCGTCGACAAATCCGGTCGCAGCCGACGTCGCGGCCGCCGCGCAGACCCGAGAATTCCTTGCCGCCGGCACCGCCAGCCGAACACCCGAAGAGTTAGCGCGAGCGCTGGGGCATCCGGACCAAAGGGTCCGCCTGGCCGCCCAGTTCGAGCTCGCGAGCCGCGGCCGGCCAAGCGTGCCCGTGTTCCAGGCCGTCGCCGAAAAGGCGGATGCGCCCCGACTGGCGAGGCTCCATGCGATCTGGGGGATGGGACAACTCGCCGATCTCGTGCCGGGCGCGTTGAATATCGTGCCGTCGCTCCTCGACGACAAGGACGGCGAAGTACGAGCGCAGGCGGCCAAGGTGCTGGGAGACAATTTTCGCATCGAGGGCTTTCGCACCCTGACGCTTGCCCTGCGGGATCCCGAGCCCCGGGTCGCATTCTTTGCGGCCCAGAGCCTGGGAAAGTTCAAACAAGGCGGCGCGGCGGCGGCTCTTATCGGGCTCCTGCGCAAAAATGACGGTCAGGACGCGGCGCTCCGGCATGCGATCGTGATCGCACTGGCGCGTTTGGGCCCCACCCCCGCCCTGGCCGCCACCGTCAAGGATCCGTCCCGCGCCGTGCGGCTGGGCGGTCTCCTGGCTTACCGAAGGCTGGAAGATCCGGCCGTCGCCGCGTTCCTCGACGATTTCGATTCCTTCATCGTGCGCGAGGCGGCCCGCGCGATCAACGACGTGCCCATCGCCGGGGCCTTGCCGGCACTGGCCGCACTGCTCAACTCCGCTCCGCTCGACGACGAGGCGCTGGTTCGCCGGAGCATCAACGCGCATTTTCGCCTCGGACAGACGGAAAACGCGGAGGCCCTGGCGGATTTCGCGAGCCACCCCTATGTTCCCGCGGCACTCCGCGCCGAAGCGCTCAATCAGCTCGCACGGTGGGCCACCCCACCGGCCCGCGATCGCATCACCGGTTTGGCTCGTCCCCTTCCACCCCGTGACGCGACCCCGGCCTCCCAGGCGCTGCTCAAGTTTCTCGGCCAACTCGCCGGCAAAACGCCGGTGGAAGTTCAGGTCGCGACCATCGCCGCGGTGGCCGACTTAAAAATCAAGGGAACCGGGCATGCGCTTTGGGATACAGTCTATCAAGCCGATCGACCGGTGCGCGCCCAAATCGCGGCCCTTCATGCGCTCGAAAAAGCGAACGACTTGAGACTGGAGGTCGCGGCCGGCCAGTCGGGTCACTCACCGCGCGCCGAGGTTCGGCTCGCGTCGATCCCGGTTCTCGCCCGACTGCATCCGGCGGTCTCACTCCCGGTCCTCGGACCTCTGGCCAGCAAGGGCTCCGCCGCCGAACAGAGCCTAGTATACTCGCTCCTTGCTGGCATCGACGATCCCAGAACTGACGAGATCCTCGTTCAGGCCATCCAACGGCTCGCCACGGGCGGGGTGCCGCTGGCCGCCCAAGCTGACCTCTTGGACACGGCCGCGAAGCGCAAGAGCCCGGAGGTCGCCACGGCGCTGAAGCAGTTGACCGACGCCTGGGCGACCGGAACGGATCGGCTCGCGCCGTTCCGCAGTGCACTGGAGGGCGGCAACCCGGACGAGGGTCGCCGACTGTTTGAAAGGCATCCCAAACTCGACTGCCTCAAATGTCATGAGACCAACCGCGGCTCCAACGAATCCGGTCCGATTCTCAAGGGTATCGCCGGACTCCGGTCGAAAGAGAGCCTGCTGGAATCGGTCGTCTTACCCAATGCTCAAATCGCTCCGGGTTTCGCACGGACGTCGCTGACCCTTGGCGGTCGCGGCGTGGAAACCGGAGTGGTGGTGCAGGAAAACGAAACCCAGCTGGTAATTCGTCGCGACGACCGAACCACCTCTAGCATTCAGAAGAAGGACATCGTCCGGCGCGACACACTCCCTTCCAGCATGCCCGATGGCGTTGGCCAGATCCTAAGCCATACGGAACTCCGCAATCTTATTGCCTACTTGTCCGAACTCACGTCGCCGCGCGAGAGCCAACGTTAGATCAGCCCGAGGCGCCGGCCGTTGCTCCACCCTCACGTCCGCGGCGGGATCCCTGGTCCGTTCACCCACGCACCGCGAATCAGCGTCGTGTGGGGATTGGCGGGCACGCCCCGCTGGCCGATCGCGATTTTCCGCGCCAAGGTCTCCACCGCCACGGCGCCGATCTCGCGAGGATTGTCGTAATTACCTAAAAAGGGAAACACGTTGTCCGGCGACGGCCGGACCGAGCAGCTAACGATTGGCAGCCGACCGGTGAGGGCGCTCTGCTTCCGCAGTTCGAAGGCGAGTTCGTCATGCGCGGGCAGCAGAATATCCGGCCGCTCGACCTTAAGCCAGCGCCGCAATGCGGCGTGGTCCAGCCGCTCAAGGCGATGGGCCCTGGTCGGTTCGATGCCGCCGTAAACTCCATGCCAGGCCAAGGCGGCCGTGGGATGATACCCGCATCGTTTATCGTGCTCCGCATAAATCACCAAGCCGGGCCGGCGGTAACCAGCGGCCTGCAGCCGTTCACAGAGGCCGAACATATTGAAAAAATGATCGGCCACCACTTGGTCGAACTGCGGACTCGGCACCGAGAGCGTGGCGGAGACGACGCAAAATTCCCTCCAATCCAGGAGCGCATCCAACGGCCGCAAATCGACCATGGGGAGCAAGAGCAAGCCCTCCACCCCGCGGGCGCGCAGCATCCGTTGGAGCTGACTCCCGGTCATCTTGTCGGGTTCGACGTGAACCACTTTAAACGAAAAGCCGGCTAACTGGGCCGCCTCACTCGCCCCTTCGAGCAGCAGGTCGCAATAGGCCTCTTTCGCCGTCGGCGGCCGGGTCGTAATAAAACAAATGGTGGAGGTGATCTTCCGCTGACTCCTGTCGCGCAGATGGTGCATCAACTTCACGAGTTGGGGATCCGGCGCATAGCCGAGCTTGCGGGCGAGCGCCTGAATCCGCTCCCGGGTTTCCGGCCCGATGCTCGGATGATTGCGCAAGGCCAGAGACACGGCCTGCACGCTCACGCCCGCCGATTCGGCTATCGCCCGCATCGTCACCCGGGAGGACGCGGGAGGTAACTTACGAAGACTCGCCATACCTTTACGTTAAAGTTAACGCCGCCTTGCGGGTCAAATTCTTCGTACACTAAAATTCTTGTTGATTTTCGTTGCATGCGTTTCAACCCCGCCGAGCCATTAGTCCCCCACCAGTGTCACTGCTTTGCCGTGGCCAGCCGGCGGGGAAATATGCTCAAGGATGTTCGGTTTCCGCAGTTCAAGACTCGGGCGGCGATTAGCACTGGGCATCGGTTCGCGCCAACCCATGCACAGTCCTTAACAACCCATGCGGCGACACTACCGAGGGATCCTGTCATAGATCTCAGTCTCACGATTCGCCGAACCCAAGCCCCAAGCTCACCGTCGTGGAGGTGACCAAGACAGTAAATCACCCTGCGACACCTCTCCAGCGCATGCCTACCATCCATTCCGCTCCTGCCAGCAGCCCCGCTTTTTTCCGTTCCTTACCGATGCCCTCGCTAAAATCTCTCACGGTCGTCCCCCTGATCCTCCTCTGCCAGTTTCCGGCGTTGGCTCAATTAGCGCCCCAAACAACGGAAGAGAAGCTCAAGGGCGTAACGGTCATCATGTCGCCGTTCGTCGTACAGCAGGGCAGTGATGTGGGCTACCGCGCCACTAATACGACATCGGGCACGAGCCTCAATACCCTGATCAAGGACCTTCCAATGACCATTCAAGTGGTCACGGAGGAATTCATGAGCGACATTGGAGCGACCGACTTTACTGAGGCCCTGGCATACTCGTCGGGTGTATTCTCCGATTCCAATGCCGCCGCCGGCGGCGGCAACAGTGCGAGCGCCAATGAGGGCGGCGGCTCGGCTGAACGCTCGGCATCCGCCAGTGCCGGACGCAGTCGATTCGCCAACCTCGTGTCGATTCGGGGCTTCGATGTGCCTTTCCAAACCCGGCTTGGATTCCGGGTGGGAGGAATTGTCATTACTCCGACCACCAACATTGCCTTGGGCGGCTTACTGGACTCGGTAAACTTGGACCGCATGGAGGTGGTGAAGGGCCCGAACTCCCTGCTCTACGGGGTCGGCGTGCTATCGGGCATTGTTAACGCTATTCCCAAAAAGCCCACCTCCGAGCGTCGCTACACCGTAAATTTGTCCGCCGGTAATTATGGATTTTATCGCGAAACCGTGGACATCACGAGCCGGGTTTTCCGCACCGAAAACCATACCTTGAACGCCCGCGTGGCCGGGGCCGCAGAACAGCGCGGACACTACACCGATTGGCAG
>CANJNJ010000182.1 GCA_947474995.1 Opitutaceae bacterium
ACGTTCCCCAATCCCGCCTCTTCCCAGACTGTGTGAAAAGTCTGTCATTCTGAGCGAAGCGAAGAATCCACACATAAGGCTCACCCGACGGCATGGATTAGAGCCCTGTCGCTTCGCTCGGTAACTTCGCTTCGCTCAGAATGACAAAATGAGTTATTTCTTTAGTTTTCACCCGGTCTGTTCCGCAGCGGGCCACAAGCGCGCGTCGTTCCGGTAGCCCGTCGCGGGAAAGGCGGCCGCGAGCGCACGAAGTTGCCGACTCACTGGCAAACGCTGCATATTCATTCGCTAATTCGAGTGCCCGGGAATACCTCGCCTCCTTTACACCGCAGAAAACACCGCAAATTTTCGTATCTCAATGGCCCGTCCCTTCCGCCGTCGCTCCGTCATGTTTGTCAGTCGGGCCTATAGCCACGACCCGCACGAACGCATCGATACGATTGGGGGCATGAATTCCGACCGCAGTCGGTGGAAACTGACCCAGGCCGCCGCCATCGCGGCCATCGAGGCGGGCACGGACGAATTTTTCGTCGGGACCGGTGAGCCCGTGGTACTCGTGGTGGTCGTGACCCACGGCGAGGAGAAATACCTGACCACCGATCGGGCGAAGACGCATCCGGACGAATTGCTGAATTTGCCGGTCGGTTGAGCCCACGCGGTCGCCGGTTGCCCGGCGACGGCTTACTCGCCGAACACTTTGCGCAGATATTCGCGACTCCGCGTCGCGATGGCCTCCGGGCCTTCCTCGAATTGGAAAACTTCGACGCTGACCATCCCGTTGTAACGCGCCTCGCGTAGCGCCGCGACGATGGGGACGTAATCGACGTCGCCAAATCCGGGGCCTTTCAAGTTCGCATCATTCGCGTGAAAATACGCGAACTGGCCGGCGCTCTCGCGGATGATCTGGGGAATCGGTTTCGACTCGGAGCACATGGCCTTGACGTCGAGAATGATGCTCATCGCCTTGCTGCCAAATTGGGCGGCGAACCGGCGGCCGTCCTCGGCCGTGTTCACAAAATTGGTTTCGACCGGCGCGAGGGGCTCGAAACAAAGCACGACCCCACGGTCCTCGGCGCGTTTGACGGCATCACGAAAAACCTCCGCGGCCCAGGCGGTGGCCTGCGCCGCGGTCACTCCGTCCATCAAGTTTCGTTGCTTGGGCGAACCGACGATGATCCGGTCGCCGCCGAGGTCGGCGCAGCAATTCACCAACTCGACGAAATACTTGGCGGTCTTGGTGCGCACGCTCGCGTCCGGGTGGGTGAGATAAAGACCCTCGGTTTGCACGAGCACCCAGTGGAGTCCGCTGATCGCGACGCCGGCCTTGGCCGCGGAGTCCTTGATGCGAATCCGATCGGCGGCGGAAATATCCGTCACGTGTTTGGCAATCGTGAACGGCGCGATCTCGACCGCGTCATAGCCGGCGGTTCGCGCGTAGCGAAACGTGTCGTCGAGCGTCCACCCCTGGAAAATTTCGTTACAGATGCCGAACTTCATGGGGCGAACGATTGCGTGGCCGCGCCGGCGAGACAAGACCCGTTGCGCCGGGGGGCGCCGAGCTTCGTCGGGCGCCGGCCCGCCACCGCTGGACGCGCGGGAAAAAGATCTCCCGCCTTTCAACCACCTCCGCCCCAACCGTTGGCCGGACTCATTTGTCATCTATTAGATGACAAATGAACCTGAAAAATTGTGTCACCTCTGGGGTGACACGACGCCTTTGCGGTTGGACTGGGGGCGAGGCGGGCGGGTACTGGAGCCGTCTAACGAATAGTGTCGCGACGAGCGCCAAGCGAGTGGACCGGCGTCAGCTCGTAGCCGCGAGCGCCAGCGAGCGGAGGCTCCACTCGCTCCCGCTCGTGGCGACACACGCCCGGGGCGACAGTTTTGTTAAAGACGATCTACGCCAGAATTTCGTTCACCACGTGGCCGTGGACGTCGGTCAGGCGGAAGTTCCGGCCTTGGAACTTGTAGGTCAGGCGTTCGTGGTCGAGGCCGAGTTGGTGAAGGATCGTCGCCTGCAGGTCATGCACGTGGACTTTGTCCTGCACGGCGTTGAAACCAAATTCGTCGGAGGAACCGTGGCTGAACCCCGGCTTCACGCCGCCGCCGGCCATCCACAGCGAGAACGCATACGGATGGTGGTCCCGGCCCCATTGCTTCGTGTCCTCGATTTTTCCCTGCAGGAACGGCGTGCGGCCAAACTCTCCACCCCAGATAACCAAAGTGTCCTCGAGCAGGCCGCGTTGCTTGAGGTCGCGGATGAGCGCGGCCGACGGGGCGTCGGTATCCTCGCACTGAATTTTCAGCTGGGTGTTCAAGTTGCGATGCTGGTCCCAGCCCGCATGCATCACTTGGATGAAGCGCACCCCGCGCTCCGCGAGCCGGCGCGCCATGAGGCAATTGTAGGCGTAGCTGCCCTGGCGCCGCACTTCGGGTCCGTACATTTCCAGGACGGCGGGCGACTCCTTGGAAAAATCCGTGAGCTCCGGCACGCTCGTCTGCATCCGGTAGGCCATCTCGTATTGCGCGATGCGGGTCGCGATCTCGGGGTCGCCGAAATCCTGCCGCTTGATTTCGTTTAACTGCGCCAGGTCGTCGAGCAGTCCGCGGCGCATCGACCGGCTCATGCCGTCGGGGTTGGAGAGATAGAGCACCGGGTCGCCCTTGCCGCGGAAACTCACGCCCTGGTATTTCGTCGGCAGGAAGCCGCTGCCCCAGTAGAAATCGTAGAAAATTTGGCCGCAGCTTTCCTCCTTGTCGCGTGATGTCATGACGACGAAAGCGGGTAAATCCTCCGTTTCGCTGCCGAGCCCATAGCTCAGCCAAGACCCCAGCGACGGCCGGCCGGGAATTTCCGCGCCGGTCAGGAAGAACGTGATCGCCGGCGCGTGATTCACCGCCTCGGTGTACATTGATTTGACGAAGCACAGGTCGTCGACGATTTCGGCGGTGCGCGGCAGGAAGTCCGAGACCCAGGCGCCGCACTTGCCGTGCTGGGCGAACTTCGTGATTTCGCCGAGCACCGGGCGCGCCACCTGATCTCCCGTCATGGTGGAAAAGCGTTTTCCCCCCGTCAGCGAATCCGGGATTTGCCGGCCGTGCCACTCGCGCAGCTTCGGTTTGTAGTCGAACAGGTCGACGTGAGAGGGCGCGCCGTTTTGAAAAAGATAGATCACCCTTTTCGCCTTGGGGGCGAAATGCGGCAAGTCGGGCAGGCCGCCGAATTTCGGCCGACCGGGCGTTGCGCCCGCCGCTGCCCAGCCCTCGCGTCCGAGGAGCGAGGCGAGGGCGGCCGTGCCGAGCCCCATGGCCGAGCGGCCAAAAAATTGGCGCCGGGTGTGGAGGACCTTGGCTTCGAGGTGAGGATTCATACGGTCACTCTTTCGAAAGGCTTTCGTCGAGGTTGAGAATCAGCAGGCACAGACCAGCCCACGCGGCGTGTTCCGTGGACGCTACGTCGCCCGGGCGCGGCGCTTCGCCGGTGGACGCAAATTTCAGCGCTTCCTCGGGGGCGGCCGTGAACTCGCCCCGGAGTTTCGCGAGCCGACCGAGCATGATTTTCTGCTCGGAGGAGGTCGGGTGGCGCGACGTGGCGAGCTGGAACGCCAGGTCCAAGCGAGCCGGGTCTTTCGGGGTCGCGGCCATCACGCGTTGCGCCATCACCCGGGCGGCCTCGACGAAGGCGGGGTCGTTGAGTGTCACCAGCGCATGCAGCGGCGTGTTGGTGCGCGCGGTTTTGACCGTGCACACTTGGCGGGCGCCGGCGTCGAAGAACGTCGTGGGCCCGACGATCCGACGCCAAAAGACATAAAGGCTCCGCCGGTACAACGCGGCGCCGTGGTCCTGCACGTAGGTTTTTTTGCCAAACGTGGCCTCCTCCCAGATGCCCGCCGGCTGGTAGGGTTTGACGGCCGGACCACCGCGTTGCTCCACGAGGAGGCCGCTGACGACCAGCGCTTGATCACGGAGCATCCACGAGGGCAGCCGATGGCGCGGCCCGCGGGCGAGGAGCCGGTTGTCGGGATCGCTTTCGGTCAGGGCCGGAGTCACGCGTGACGATTGCCGGTAGGTCGAACTCGTCACGATGCGCCGGTGCAGGGCTTTCATGTCCCAGCCGCTGGCGATCAGGTCAGTCGCAAGCCAGTCGAGCATTTCCCGGTGCAACGGACGCTCGCCCTGGGCGCCGAAGTCCTCCGCGGTCTTGACGAGGCCGATGCCAAAAAATGCCTGCCAGGCTCGATTGACCGTCACCCGCGCCGCGAGGGGATTCTCGGGTGACACCAGCCAGCGGGCGAGGTCCAGCCGGTTGATCCGCGCCCCTTCCGCCGGGGTGGTCGTGCGCAGGAACGCGGGAATCGCACCCCGCACGTGCGTGTCGGTCTTGTTTTCGTAGGAACCTTTGACCAGCACCACGGTGTCGCGCGGCTCCTCGACTTGGTCCATCACCATCACCCTGGTGACTTTCGTCGTTGCGGCATCCCGCTCCCGCACCGCGGTGAGGAGTTCGTCGAGCACGTGGGCGTAATCGGCGTCGACGGTTTGAAAATACCGGATCGATTCGAGCAGCGTATCGACCGAGCGCTTGCGCGGCTCGGTCCGGGCAAGGTAGCGCGGCAGGTTGCCGGGTAGTTTGTCGACCTCGGACTCGCTCAGCGGTGCGCCGGGTGCCCGCGGAAATTTTTTCAACTCGGCCGCGTCCACGGCCACGACCGTCGCGTCGAGTTTGTCGTTCGCCGCCTTCACCGCGGCGCGTTCCGCCTCCGTGGAAAGATCGAGCACCGGGGCGACCTGGCCGTTCGAGTTTTTGCCCGTCTCCGACATCTGGTTGAAGATGTCGAACCACGCATAGTAGTCGCGCTGGGTGATCGGGTCGAACTTGTGGTCGTGGCAGCGCGCACAGGTGAACGTGCTGCCGAGCCAGACCGTCGCGGTCGTGTCGACCCGATCAAAAATATTTTCGACCCGCGTCTCCTCGGGAATGCGGCCGCCCTCGCCATTGTGCATGTTGTTGCGGTTAAAACCGGTCGCGAGCTTCTGTGCGGTGGAGGCGCCCGGCAGCAAATCCCCGGCCAGTTGCTCAATCGTGAAACGGTCGAAGGGCAGGTTGGCGTTGAGCGCATCGACGACCCAGTCGCGCCACGGCCACATGGTGCGCTCGGGATCGTTCTGGTAGCCGTTCGTGTCGGCGTAGCGCGCGACATCGAGCCACTCCCACGCCCACCGCTCGCCGTAACGGGGCGATGCGATCAGCCGATCGACGGCGCGTCCGTAAGCGTCGGCCGATTTGTCCCGGAGGAACGCGGCGAGTTCGGCCGGTGACGGTGGCAGGCCGGTAAGATCGAGTGAGATGCGGCGCAGCAGGGCGGCGGGTTCCGCCTCGAGGGCGGGGGCGAGCTTTTCGGCTTCCAGCCGCGCGAACACAAAAGCGTCGATGGGATTTCGGACGCGACGGGCGACGGTGGCATCCGCGACCGACGGTACGGCGGGTCGTTGCGGCGGATCGTAGGCCCAGTGCTTGCTCCACTCGGCACCGCTGCTGACCCAGCGACGCAGCAGATCGATTTCCGCGGGCGTCAGGCGCCGGGCTGCATCGGGAGGCGGCATCACCTCGTCCTCGTCCTTGCTCGTGATTCGCAGGATTAGTTCGCTGGCCTCGGGTTGGCCCGGCGTGACGACGGTGACGTCTTCCTTGGTACGGAAAAGCCCCTCGCGCTGATCAAGCCGAAGCTTGGCCTTACGCGCGGCGGCATCGGGACCGTGGCAGCGAAAGCAGGCATCCGATAGGATCGGGAGGATCTGCCGGTTGAAGTCGACGGACTCGGCGCGGGTGAATGCGCTGCCGAAAAAAACGGCGAGCGCAACCTGGGCGTGGAGCCGGGAAAATCGCATGGGGCGGTGGTTACTGCACGCGGCGGCGGCGGGTGAGTCAAACCCGGAGGACAGTTGAGAATTTGGCCACTCATGACGAACGCGAATGCTCGTAGTCCCGCCTTCAGGCGGAATCGGAGGGGCTCAAACTTTCCGCCTGAAGGCGGAACTACAAACGGGGGACGGCTCAGGGTGCACGAACCTCACTCAGAGCAATCCCTGGTAGGCCAGCCACAGCGACCGGAAATACCGCATCACGCGCAAGGGATCCGGGCTCTCGGGGATTTCGGCGAAGCAGTAGCCCTTGAAGCCGGATTCATTCAGCCGCTGAAAGAGGCGCCGGAAAGGATAGTCCTCGAGGTAAATATCGCGCAGGTGGACGGTGAAGATCTTGTTTTTCAGCAAATCAAAATTCGCGTCAAAGCCCGCGCCTTCGAGATCCGTCGGGTTTGAATTCCAGCAGGCGCCCACGAGCGGGTGATCGGCGACGTCGAGGATGCGTTTGATGTTCGGGACCAGCTGGGTTTTGGTTCCATGGACCTCGAGCCGGATTTGCTGGCCGTGATCTCGGGCAAAGTCGCCCAGTTCGCGCAGCGACCGGCCGATCTGCTCAAGCGTTTTTTCCACGGGCACCTCGGCGGGCAAACCGTTCGGACGCACCTTCACGCCCGTAGACCCCACGTCCTGCGCGAGCACGATGTAGCGTTTCGCCTCCTCGATGTCCTGGCGGAGCTTGGTCTGATCGGGCGTGTGGAAGTCGAAAATGCTGCCGAGGCTCCACAGCTTCACGGGCGAGTCGGCAAAGCGCCGCTTGACCTCCGCGCGCTGGTCCGCGTTGAGCGTGACTTCGACGCCGTGTTTGTGCGTTGTGCGCAGCTCCACGCCTTCGAAGCCGGTTTCGGTACAGTTCTTGATCAGGGTCGGGAGATCCCAGTTCTTCGCGATTTCGTACGTTACGGTGCCGAGATGCATTTGGGATTTCCCGGTGATGAATGTGGCGGGAGATTTCGCGGCGGCCGCGAGAACGTTGCGTTCCAAGATGGCAAGCGCGCCACCACTGACGGCGGCGGTTTTCAGAAACTGGCGGCGGGAAAAACTCATGGGGCAAGTGGGCAGGGATACGGCGATGCGGCCGGACACACGCGCCAACCGGGGAGGTGGCGTGACGGCACTTCATTTCCCGCGGAAAATTAAGTCAAGGAGCTGAGGGGCCCAGACCAACCGCTCTACGCCGCGGATGGGGTGTAATATGGCGCAGGGTATTCAACCCAAATCAACGGGCGCGGCCCCTGGGGCAGGGTGTTCGAGAGCGATTACCGGCCGACCCCGTCGGGGCCGACCAGCGCTCCTCGGCCGTCCAATGGACGTCGAACGAGCCCGGTATAGGCGACGGCGGCCATCGAGGCAATGATCCCGCCAATCACGAAGGAAGGAGTATACGAGCCCGTGGCATCAGCGATCATGCCGGTCAGCACCGGCGCAAAGGCCCCACCAAAGTAGCCGCCGAAATTTTGGATAGCGCCGACCGATGCGACTTGGGAATTGTCGACGATGTCGCCCGGCATGGCCCACGCGGCGGCTTGCATCGTCGCGACGAAGCCGAGTGCGATGGTCATGACAAAAATCGTCATTGGCAGAGATGCGACAAACGGAATTACGCAGATCAATATCCCGGCCATGATGGCGGAAACGGCCATGACGTGGCGCTTCGCGGTCAGCGGATCGCGTCCGCTTCGTTTCGTATATTGGGTCATGGCGTAACCGCCAAAAATACCGAGCAGCGCCGCTCCGAAGTAGGGGATGGAGGCCAGAATTCCCGTCCCCTTGATGCTGACACCCCGCGCTTCCTGCAGGTATAGGGGCAGAAAAACGATGAAGATGTTCCAAATCCAAATGACGCAGAAGTATCCGATCATCATGCCCCAAACCTGCCGGCATTTGAATAGATCGAGCCAGGATACCCGGGCCGCCGTCAGTGACTGAGTCGCCCGCTCACCGACAATGTAGGACAACTCGCTCTCGCTTACTCGGCGGTGCTCCTCCGGTGAACGATAGTAAACGAAGAACGCCGTGGCGAGAATCACACCCGCGACGCCAAGCACGACGAAGATGGCCTGCCAGCCAAAGGCCACCATCAGCGCGGTGAGAATGGGCGGAGCGATCGCTGGGCCTCATTTTGATCCGCTGTCCCAGATGGCCGTCGCCTGGCCGCGCTCGGAACGGGGAAACCAATCGGCGGTGAGCTTGCTCGACGCCGGTCCGTTGGGCGCTTCGGCGATCCCGAGGAGCGTTCGGAAGAATAGAAAATGCCAAAGTCTCGAACCGACTGCCATGAGCGCAGTGGCGATACTCCAGACTGCAATCGCGAGAAAATACATGCGACGAACGCCGACCTTGTCGACGAGCCAGCCGGCGGGAAGCTGGGCCAGGGCATAGGTCCACGAAAAAACGGTGCCCATGAGTCCGATGTCAGTTCGAGTCAGGCCGAATTCAGAGATCAACGCCGGGGCCGCGATCGATACGGCACTTCGATCCATGTAGTTGATGATGCCGGCGGCGAGGGCCCAGCCCAACATCCACCAGCGCAGCGAACCGCCGGCTCGTCGGGTGGCCGTCTGACCGGCGTCGGATTCAACGCTGCTTTTTGCCAAGTTCATGTTTTTGCGCGGATATCCGGTTCGAATCCCAAAATTCCAGCCCTTTATTCGTGCGTTCGAGCCGTGCCCCGGCATCGGCGCAACCTAGTAGCCAAGGCCGCGTCGCGTGGCGCCATTTCGGATTCGGCCGGGTTTAAAGTTCCGGCACCGCGAGGTCCGGCTGCCTTTGGCCGACGACTGACATTTTGGCTCCCGGATACTCGCGCGCGATGAGATCGAAAACCAGCTTGCTGCGGCGCACGCGCTCACGCCCCAGGGCAATCGCCGTCGCCTCCAGGTGGATCCCGCACGGATAAATGTCCGGCGAATTGCGCAAGCCCAACTTCACGTACATCGGGGCCGTGCAGCGGATCATCTCCGGCGTTTCATGGTGGCGCACAAAGCCGCCCAGCCCATCCGGGGACTCCACGTAGATATCAATCGGCACGGTGACGCATTGGCGAATGGCCGCGAGTTGAGCCACCGTCAGATCGGTGGCGA
>CANJNJ010000183.1 GCA_947474995.1 Opitutaceae bacterium
TAGACCGCTCCGATGGCCGGATGGCCCTGGCCAAGGCCGCGATGGACCATGCCGTTCAACTGGCCGCGGAGGCCCCTGACGTCATGATCGAAAGGGGCTACTACTATTACTACTGTTTCCGGGACTATGGACGTGCCGCTGAAATATTCAGGAGTTTGTTGCAGGTTCAACCCAACGAAGCGGCCCTGCATAATGCGCTGGCGAGCATTTACCGCCGACAGGGTAACTGGCTGGAGGCACTACAAAGTTTTCGCCGGGCTTCGCAGCTCGACCCGCTCAGTCGCGATTATATTCTCCAAGTCCAAGATGTCGCATTTTACGGCCGGAGGTACGATGAGGCGATGGCCGAGCAAAAGGTTTTGATCACACTTGGTTCGAGCGGCCTTCGGGATAGGTGGAATTTTGCGATGATTCCGTTTTTCTCGCGTGGATCCACGCGAGAAATGGAAATTTTCTCTGCTGAACTAGATTCAGTTCCGTCGGAGTCGTCGAACGCCTTGGATATGAGGAAGAGTTGGGCTGTGACGCGCGGAGACCATGCGGAGGCTCTGCGGCTCGATAAGCTGCAACCATATAGTGGTAGTGGCTCATTTTTTGATCCTAAGTGGCATGCGCGCGCACTCGATATTGCTGTGACTCTGGCGGCTCAGGGAAAAAGGGATGCGGCGCGGACCCGACTGGCGGGTGTCGAGGGAGAAATTCGGACCCGGCTCGAACGGGAACCGACAAATGCGTCCTTGTGGAGTCGTTTGGGCGAAATTGAGTCCGTGATGGGTAACACAGAACCAGCGCTGACCCACGTCCGCAAAGCCATGGAATTGGAGCCCGAGTCAATCGATGCGGCTATCGGGCCCAGTTACCGGGTCGCGCTGGCCTTTGTCTATGCGTGGACGGGGGACAAGGACCAAGCCATCGCGGAATATGCCCGGTTGCTGAAAACGACGTCTGCGCCTGTAAACGTTCACGAGATGCGGAAGAATCCCGCGTATTTCCCCCTCCAGGGCGACCCGCGGTTCGAGGCGTTGCTCAACGACCCGAAGAACAACGCGCCGTTGTTTTGAACCGGCTGGTGGCCGGGGGCTGTGGAGTCGGAATGGAGCGCCTGTATTATTTTACAGGCGTCCGGTTCGTGAAGGGTTTGGAGTCGGGGGAGGCTTAAAGCAAAATTATGGTCCAGCCAAGGCGTGGGCAAACGCACCTGCAAAAGCCCCGCCAGTTCCCCATTCCGGCCGTTTTAAGCCACCTTGAAGGGGCGGGGTCACCTCAGGTTTCCAAGAAGTCTGGAGGGCTTGGAAACCGCGCATGGCGGAACCTTACTTGGGGGAGGGGATTGTTCCTAATTTTTCCCAGCCTCCGCATCGCCGACCCCTCCCCCCGGAGGGTGGCAACGGTGGCCGTTTAGTGTGCGTTCTTTCGATACGGCGAACTGGGACCCTCACGGCTCCACCGAATGGCTGGAACTCACGGAAAACGGCATGGTAGAGGCAGGTTGTCCCTTAACAACCGTCCCGTGCTCACGATGTGCCGATCCTAATGACTCCCTGCGGCTGCGCCAGTTTTCAGGGCTTGGCGGCCGCAACGTCGAGCACGGCGGTCCAGACCAGTTCGAAGAACGACTTCAGGGTCGCGATTTTGATTCGCTCGTCATTGCCATGCATCCGGGCGTTGTCCTCCGCGGTCGTGACGGGGCTGACGCCGTACGCCATCACGCCTTTGACGCGCAGTTGCGCGGAGTCCGTGGCGAAGGCGTCCATTTGGGGCAGGGTGCTCGCCCCGGGAAAGACCTTTTGCTGCGCGCGCTCGAGCGCTTGGAACATCTCGGACGCGATGGGCGACGCCGGCGTGGCCGGACGCAGCGCTCCGCCCACCGAAACGATTTCGATCGCGGGATCGTCGATGACCTTGCGCATCGCCGCGATGAACGCGGTCATGTCTTCATCCGGCAGCGCGCGAATGTCCAGGGTCGCCAGGGCCTCGCTGGGAATCACATTCATCTGAAACCCGCTCTTGAAGACCGTGGGCGAGATCGAGGTGCGCAGCATGGAATTGTGGAGGAAATTCGTCCGGCGGATTATTTCCTGCGCTTCGGCTCCGATGACAGGATCGTCGAGATGCGTATAAAGCCAGGCTTCGCCCGGCGGGCTGATGCGCGCGAGCCGTTCAAAATAGACTCGCGTGATCTCGTTGAAGCGCAGCGGCGGCTGCCAGGCGCCGAGCTTCGCGACCGCCGTGGCCAGATGCACGATGGCGTTGTCCGGACGCGGTCGGGAACCGTGACCGCTGAAGCCGGTCGCTGAGAGGAACAGGCGGCGCGGCACTTTTTCGGCCGCGCTGATGGCCACGTATTTGACGCGACCGTCCTCTTCGAGGGTGATGCCGCCCTCGTTGAGGGCGAACTCGGCGGCGATTTTGTCCCAGTGCTCATTAACCAGAAATTCGATGCCGAGCCCGGGCGCGGTTTCTTCGGCTGCTTCGGCGACGAAGATGACGTCGCGGTCCAGCGGAACCTGCAAGCGGTGCAATTGCCGGATGACTTCGAAGAACACGGTGGTGGACGTCTTGTCGTCGGTGGTGCCGCGGCCATAGAGATAGCCATCCTTCTCCACCGCGTCGAAGGGCTCCAGCGTCCACTTCTCACGCTCGATCCCGACCGTATCGAGGTGGCCCATGAGAATAATCGGACGCTTCTTTCCGGTGCCCTTGATCCGGGCGATCAGGTTGCCGCGCCCGGCTTCCTTCTCGAGGATTTCCGACGCGATGCCTTCCCGCTGGAGAATGGCCTGGAGAAACAGAGCGGCCTTGGTTTCGTCGCCCGGTGGGCTGAAGGTCTTGAGGCGGATGAAATCCTTGAGGGTTTCGACCACTTCGCGTTGCACCGTGACGAGATCCGGCGCCGAGGCGGCCCCTGCCGGCGTGAAGGCGACGCTGAGAATCAGGAAGAGCGGGGTAAGGCGGATTTTCATGAGGGGGAAAACTTCCAGGCACGGCAGCGCGCATTGCTCCGTCGTGATGCAAGAAGACAGCCAAATTCTATTGGCCGAGGCGGGGGGCGAGGCGATACAAACCTCTCGCTGACGGCGACGGCAGGTTTGCCAGCAAATTCCCTCTCACGGGACCGACTACCCGAGCATCGTCGCTAACACCCGCTCCGGCGGTGCCGTCCAATCTACGGCCTGTGCCATGATTGCACTTGCTTGGACTTCGGCGAAAACGGCATACAAGCTAGACCATCAGGCCGATTCCTTTCCCCGGGAAAAACGTCTTTTACCAACAGGAAAAGTATTTTCTCATTCGCCGAGACCGCTTATTCTCAAACCGCGATTTTTGATTTAATTCAGCGCCGCCCCATCCCCATGATCGCCAAGCCCTCGCTGCCTTCCGGACCGTTCATCGCCAACCGGCGCCCGCTTTCCCGCCGGCATTTTCTCAAGGGGGCGGGTGTCGCACTCTCGCTGCCCTTGCTCGATGTCATGGCACCGAGGTTCACCCGGGCGGCCACGGCCGCAGCACCGCTGGCGCCGGGGGCAAAACCCCGGCGGATGTTCGCGATCTGCAACAACCTTGGCCTGCTGCCGGACCAGTTTTTCCCGAATGGCGGTGGCCGTGATTACAAGGATTCCCTCTACACCGCGCTGCTCAAGGAGCACCGCAACGATTTCACGGTCTTCAGCGGCGTGTCCCATCCCAATGTCGATGGCGGGCACCCGGCCGATGTGTGCTTCCTGACCTGCGCGCCACATCCCGGCAGCGGTTCGTTCCGCAATACCATCTCGCTCGATCAGCATATCGCCGAGCGGATTGGCATCATGACGCGCTTTCCCTCCCTGACCCTGGCGGTCAACACCCGCAGCCGGAGTCTTTCGTGCACCGGCACGGGCGTCGCCATTCCACCCGAGGACAAGGCCGCCGAAGTTTTCAAGCAGCTCTTCATCCAGGGCACCCCCGAGCAGGTCGCGGCGGAAATCAAGAAATTAGACAAGGGACGGAGCATTCTCGACACCGTCGCCGGCCAGGCGAAGGACTTGGAGCGCACGGTGGGCGCCCGTGATCGCGAGCGCCTCGACCAATACTATTCGAGCGTCCGCGACTTGGAAAATCGACTGAAGGCCTCGCGCGGCTGGGAGCAGAAACCCAAGCCCGTGGTCGAGGCGCCGATCCCCGTCGATCCCGCCAGTCCGGCCCAGTACATGGAAAAGGTGAAGGTGATGTACGATCTCGCCCGGCTCGCGTTCGCAACGGATTCAACTCGCTGCATCACGCTGATGCTCGACAGCGTTTCGACCCCCGTGGTGGAAGGCCTCGCCGGAGCCAACATCACGGAGAGCTACCACAATCTTTCGCACCACGGTAAAGCCGAGGACAAGCGCGGTCAGCTGACGACGCTCGACACCTGGCACATGAAGCGCCTCGCCGGGCTGTACGCGGACTTCAAGGCGGTGAAGGAAGGCGAGCAGACCCTGCTCGACGGCACGATGGTGATTTACGGTTCGAATTTCGGCGACGCGAACAAGCACGTGACGACGAACATGCCGATTCTTTTCGCCGGCGGTGGCTTCAAGCACGGCCAGCACCTCGCGTTCGACACGGAGAGGAATTATCCACTCCCGAATCTTTTTGTGTCCATGTTGCAACGGCTGGGCCTCGAGGAAGACAAATATGGTTCTTCGACGGGGACGATGCGCGGCTTGGAAATGACCTGAGTCTGTGCAAAAACTGCCGGGTCATCGCCGGCACTTATCTTCACCGTTTTTCGCCTTATTGTGTAGACTCGAGCCCGCAAAATTATTCGCTTGGTCGGCCGGCGCAGGAGTAATTGCAGGCGGCGGCCATACCCTTTCTTTCGGACCCCTACTAACTTGCTCATGAATCCCAAACAAAACCCGCACTTCCACTTCCTTTGCCTTTTACCCGCCGTGGTCTTGGGCTTGGCTTCGCCGCTCGTGCCCGCCCTGCGGGCCGGCGAGCCGGCCGCCGTCGTGGCGGCGCCGGAGTTCACGGACGAGCAGAAGAACTTGCTCAAGGCCCTCGATGCCGAGCTGACGCGTTTCGATGCCATGCTCGAGAAGGACGCCGACGTTCAGCACAAGGCCACCGTCAAAGCGTTCCTCGACGGCTTCAAGGACCGCCGCGACGCGATGAAGAAGGCCAATTTTGACCAGGGCAAATACGACGAAATTCGCTTCGACATTAACGTCGAGTATCAGCGGCTCGCGATGTGGCTGGCCGCCCCGCTTACGCCCCCGCCCGCGCCGAAGAAAATGCAGGGTGGCGGCGAGGTCGCCGTTTACAAGCTGAGCCCGTCGCCGGCCAACAAGGCGGACGTGTCTGCTGCGCTCAGTGCCCTCGATAGCGAAATCAAGCGTCTCGAAGCGGCCGCCACGAGCGCGGCGGACAAGGCGAAGATCAAGGCGATAAAAGACAGCCGCGCCGACCTGAACAAGGAATTCACGAAGGCGAAGTGGGATGCGATTATCGCCCAGATGAAGCCCGCGACCCGCTGAGACGTTCGAAATTCTTTTGCCCCAAGAGCCGTTCTCGCGAACGGCTCTTTTTGTTGGCGCATTGTGGGAGGGCGGGTCGCGCTCCCGCCTGGTCACAAAGCCGCCCAGGCGGCGCGAAGCGCAGCAGCATCCATCAAACTAACTCCGCTGCCGCGCAAAATATCCGCCACCGCCTGAATCTGGGCGGCATTCGTTGGCGCAATCGTCCCGTCCGGACGGTGGAAATTGTTTTCAAATCCAACCCGGACATGTCCGCCGAGAAGCGCGGCCGTCGTAACACAGGCGGCTTCGTTGGAGCCAAAAGCGCAGACCATCCAGGACTCGAATTTGGGCATTCCGGGAGCAATGAACGGAAGCAGATCGGCCGGCATCGACGGTTTTTCGCTCGTATAACTCCCGAGCACGTAAAGCACGGGCAGGGAGTTCCAGGGAACAAGGCCGCGCTCGCGGAGGCTCGCAAAGCGGATCGCTTCGTCGGGCGAATAAAGAATCACCTGCGGCACGACGTGCTCGCGTCGCATCCAGCCGAGGAATTCCGCAAACGCCTTTTCGTGCGCCGCGTCCGGCACCAGCTCCCGCACGGCAATCGAAACGGCCTCGGGCCGCACCGCCTTGACGACCGCGATTTGGGCCTCCGGGCCGTACATCCCGACGGACTCACTGGTGATTTGGATGAGGAGGCGTTCCCCGAGGGACTTTCGGAGCGAGCGGATGACGCTGAGGTAATTCTCGGCGTCGAGCTGGTGGCGACCTTGGGCGTCGCGCACGTGCAGGTGGAGCATAGCCGCGCCAGCGGCGTGGCATTCTTCCGCCGTCCGGACGAGCTCGGCCGCCGTGAGCGGAAGCGCCGGATGATGGGCCTTGGTTCGCCGCCCGCCATTGGGCGCGGCGGCAAGGGTGACCGGATTCAAAGTGGCCATGCCGCAATGTAGCGCCGTTCTCCGACCGGCGTCATTAGTCGCGCTCCCAGGCGCCGACGAAAAAATGCCGTCGAGCGCAGGGTTTCCTTAGTGGCGGTCATAAACTTTTGCCCTCTCGCAGCCGGGTCGACTGGAGGTAGCCCGCTTCGAGAGAAGCGGGACAAGTCGGATCCGACCGAACCTTCAGTCCCTGCCCTCCCGGGCAGGGCTACAACGAGGAAGTGCATGACAGGCGCTAGTGCCCGGCCGTGACACCGAGATCCATCATGATGGCCGAGCCGGTCGTGACGACGGAATCCTCGCGGGATAAATAGACGACCATCCCGGCGATTTCGCTCGGTTCGATGAGTCGTTTGATCGCGGTGCCCTTGAGCATGACCTTTTCAATGACCTCGGACTCGCTCATGCCCCGGGTGCGGGCCTGGGCGGCAATTTGGTTTTCCATCAGCGGGGTGCGGACGTAAGCCGGGCAGATACAGTGGGCGGTGATGTTATACTTACCGCCTTCCAGCGCCGTGGTCTGGGTGAGCCCGAGCAGGCCGTGTTTCGCCGAAACGTAACCGGCTTTGAATTCAACCCCGCGCACGGAGAGCACTGACCCGATGTTAATGATGCGGCCAAATTTTTGGGCCTGCAGGCTGGGCCAGCTATACTTTGTCAGGAGGAACGGTGCGGTGAGCATCACGCCGATCATCTTTTCCCAGCGGTCCTCATCAAATTCGTCGAGCGGCGCGATGTATTGGAAGCCGGCGCAATTGATCAAGACGTGCAGGGTGCCGAACTCCTTTTTGATTTGGTCGATGAGGGATTTGCAGTCGGCGCGTTTGCTCAGATCGGCCGCGATGAATTTGCCCTTGAGCTTGCGCGCCTCCCGGGCGCCGGCCTCCGCTTGGACGTCGCTGATGACGACCTTGGCGCCTTCCGCCGCAAAGCGGGTCGCGATGGCGAGGCCGATGCCGCTGGCGCCGCCGGTCACGAGGACGACTTTGCCTTTAAAGTGTTTGGAGGCGGACGAGGAGGACTTGGATTTCTTGGGCATGGGGGAAATTGGCGTTACAACGGGGAAGGTGCCCGGTGGCAAGGAGTGAAAAATAAACCGGGTAACGGCTTGGTCATTCTTAGCCGCAACGATGCCATGGAAGGTGGAGCCCGTTGTCCCCAACGGGCTGACTTGAGCGTGCCCAGTTCAAAACCCGATGAGGACATCGGGTTCCCCCGTTCAGTGGATTCGTTCCGGGAGAGGGAATGCCCTCGACTGCCTGCAATAGAAGGGAGGAGTGGCAGGAACCACGCTACGACGTGTAGCACTCCAAGTATTTCAAACCGGTGCTCGTGTTGAAGAGGACAATCGTTTCGTCGCGCCGTACCGCGCCGCTGGCCAGCAGGTCTTTGAGGGCGGCGTAACAGGCGGCGCCTTCGGGCGCCGGAAAGATTCCTTCGGCGGCGCCGACCTCCTTGGTGCACGAAATCATCGCCTCGTCTGATACGGCCAGGGCCCCGCCCTGGGACTGGCGCAAGGCGTCGAGCATGATGAAGTCGCCCACCGCCTTCGGCACGCGCAGTCCGGAAGCCCTGGTTTGGGCCCCGAGATGTTCCGCCGCGAATTTCTCCCCGGCGTGAAACGCTCTCACGATGGGCTGGCAGCCCACGGCCTGCACCGTGTACATCCGCGGGCGTTCCGGTCCGATCCAGCCGAGTTTTTCGAGCTCATCGAAGGCCTTCCACATGCCGATGAGTCCCGTGCCACCACCGGTGGGATAGAGGATGACGTCGGGCAGTTTCCAGCCGAATTGCTCGGCCAATTCGTAACCGAGCGTCTTTTTTCCTTCCGCCCGATACGGTTCTTTCAGCGTGGAAACATCGAACCAACCTTCGGCCACTTTGCGCTTCGCCACTTCGGCCCCGCAGTCCGTGATGAGTCCATTAATCAGCGTGACGTGTGCGCCCATCTGCTCGCACTCGATGATATTGGCGCGGGGCGTGTCGCGGGGCATGAAAATATGCGCTTCCATGCCGGCCCGGGCGGCGTAGGCGGCGAGGGCCCCGGCGGCGTTTCCGGCCGAGGGCACGGCGAGCTTTTTCAGCCCGAACTGTTTGGCCATCGAAACGGCGGTGGCCATCCCGCGCGCTTTGAAACTGCCCGTGGGATTTTGGGCTTCGTCCTTGATGAAGAGTTTCTCGCACCCGTGTTTTGCTCCGAGCCGCGGGGCCGGGAGGAGTGGGGTCCAGCCTTCGCCCAGCGTGACGATGTCGGATTCCTGCCGTACCGGCAGCACTTCGCGATAGCGCCAAAGCGACTTCACGCGGGTGCGGAGCGACTCTTTCGTCAACGTCCGCCCGGCCGCGGCCAGATCATAGCAGGCAAAGAGGGGCTTGGCGCACGCCGTGCAGAGATTCTGCGGGACGTTGCCGTCGTGTTCCTTGGCGCAGGCGGTGCAGGCGAGATGGGTAAAATGCACGGCGCAGAAAAACAGGTATGGACGCCAAGGGCGAGCCCTTCGGCGGCTCAGGGTCTCGGTGCCTCGAGGGCCAGGAAAGGTGA
>CANJNJ010000184.1 GCA_947474995.1 Opitutaceae bacterium
CGCCTTCAGGCGGTGCCTCGTGCTCATTCGTTCCGCCTAAAGGCGGGACTACGAACAAAAAGCCGCGTTCGCTTACGACAAACAGGTTGATCCCTTCCTGGCTTCCTGGCTTCGGAATTTACTCCCACCGGCAAAAACTTTGCCGGACAGCAGTGCGGTTTTTTCCGAGACTGCGCTCGGAAAATGGACTGCGCTGCCGATGTTGGTTGTTCCGCCTTCAGGCGGTGCCTCGTGCTCATTCGTTCCGCCTAAAGGCGGGACTACGAACAAAACGCCGCGTTCGCTTACGACGAACAGGTCGGTCGCTTCGTTCGAATCGTCAGATAATCGCGCCGCCCGTCGGACGGTCCAATTTCTTTCGTGCGGTTGCAGCCTCGCCGCCGCCGCAAACCGGGTCCAAGGTGCCAAGGTCATGAGACTCCACTATTTTCCCACGCCCACGGCGACCAATACGCTCAGCACCGATGAGCTCCGCGAGACCTTCCTCATCGGGGGTATCTTCCGCCCCGGCGAGGTCGTGACCCACTACACCGATCTCGACCGCATGGTCACCGGCGCGGCCGTGCCCACCACCGCTCCGCTTGCCCTCCCTGCTGACAAGGCGCTGGGCACCAGCTTTTTTCTGGAACGCCGCGAAATCGGCATCCTCAACGTCGGCGCCCCGGGGGTCGTCCGGGTCGGCGCCACGACGTATCCCCTCGCCACGCTCGACTGTCTCTATGTCGGGCTCGGAGAACGCGACGTCGTCTTCGAAAACGGCCCGACGGGGCAGGCGCAGTTCTATTTTGTCAGCACGCCCGCCCACGCCAAATACCCGACCGCCGTGGCCACGCGCGAGCAGGCCAAAGCCGATCCCATCGGCGACCCCGCCAAGGCGAATCGCCGGCGGATCGCGAAGTACATCCACCTCGACGGCATCAAGAGCTGCCAACTCGTTCTCGGCTGCACGGAATTCGAGCCGGGCAGTGTCTGGAACACGATGCCCCCGCACACCCATAGTCGCCGCACCGAAATCTACCTGTACTTCGATCTCGGCGAAAACGTGGTCGTGCATCTCATGGGGGAGCCCAATGCCACGCGAAACCTCATCGTGCACGATCGCGAGGTCGTCCTCTCCCCCGCCTGGTCCGTGCATTGCGGCGCCGGCACCGGCAACTACCGCTTCGTCTGGGCCATGGGCGGCGACAACCAGGTTTTCAGCGACATGGACCCGGTGCCGCTGACCGGACTGCGCTGACCCATGAGCGACTTTCTCCAGCAAAAATTCGGCCTGCGCGGAAAAGTCGCGCTCGTCACCGGTTCGTCGCGGGGCCTCGGGCTCGCGATGGTGCGCGCCCTCTCCGCCGCCGGAGCGGACGTCATCGTCAACGGAAGGGCGGCCGCGAGCCTGGCGCCCGTGACGGCCGAACTCGCCGCGACCGGCGCCAAGACCACGGGCATCGCCGCCGATCTCGGTCAACGCGCGGAGGTCCAGCGGCTCATCGATCAGGCGGTCGCGTGGCAGGGGCACCTCGACATTCTCGTCAACAATGCCGGCATCATCCGCCGCGCGCCGGCCGCCGAGCATAGCGACGCGGACTGGGACGCCGTCCTCGACGTCAACCTCAACGGCGTGTTTACCGCCTGCCGCGCCGCCGGCCGGCACATGCTTGCCCGCGGTTCGGGCAAGATCATCAACATCGCCTCGCTGCTCACGTTTTTCGGGGGGATCAACGTCCCCGGCTACGCCGCCAGCAAGGGCGCCGTCGGCCAGCTGACCAAGGCGCTGTCCAACGAGTGGGCGGCCAAGGGCATTCAGGTGAACGCCATCGCGCCCGGCTACATGCGCACCGACAACACCGCCGCGCTGCAGGCCGACGCCGTGCGCTCGAAGGAGATTCTCAGCCGCATTCCCGCCGGTCGCTGGGGCGAGCCCGGCGATCTCGAGGGCACGGTCGTCTTCCTCGCCTCGGCTTCGTCCCATTTCCTGACCGGCCAGGTCATCGCGGTCGATGGCGGCTGGTGCGGGCGGTGACCCCAGTATTTTTCTCTCATGAATTTCCGCGCTATGTTTTCCTGCCAAGGCCCCGGCGAGGTCGGGAGGTCCGCTTCCACCTCAAGCCATCTCGGGGAAGACTGGGCCGTGCTCGTCGTTCCGCCTTCAGGCGGAATCGGTGTAGCTCAATCCTTCCGCCTGAAGGCGGAACTACCAACGGCCTGGCACTTCTTGCGCGGCGCAAAGCGCGTCTTAAAACGGGGGCTGCATCGATTCCTCGGAGTGCTGATGTTCTCTGGCGTCGCCTCCGCGGTGGAACCGTCCGCCGTCACCGGTTGGGCCGACTACGAGCGCGTGCTCGCTCCCATCCAGGCCCCGGTTTTTCCCGCCCGCGATTTTGTCATCACGGCGCACGGCGCGAAACCGGGCGCCAACGCTTCCGAGGCGATTCGCGCGGCGATCGCCGCCTGCCACGCCGCCGGCGGCGGTCGCGTGGTGATTCCCCCGGGCGAGTGGCTCACGGGCGCCGTCCACCTGCTCAGCAACGTCAACCTGCACGTCAGCGAAGGCGCCACGCTCAAGTTCAGCGTCAACCCGGCCGACTATCCGATCGTTTTCACGCGCTGGGAAGGCATGGAGGTCATGAACTATTCCGCCCTGATCTACGCCTTCGAACAGGAAAACATCGCCGTCACCGGCAAAGGCACGCTCGACGGCCAGGCGGACAGGGACACGTGGTGGGCCTGGAACAACAAGGAAAAACCGCCCGTGAAACAGAAGGCGGCCCGCGACCGGCTCATCACCATGGCGGAAACCGGCGTGCCCGTGGCCCAACGGGTGTTCGGCGAAGGCGGCTTTCTGCGCCCGAATTTCATCCAGCCTTACCGCTGCAAAAACATTCTCATCGAGGACGTGACCATCATCCGTTCTCCAATGTGGGAGATTCATCCCGTGCTGAGCCGCAACATCACGGTGCGCGGGGTTCGCATTCACTCCTACGGACCCAACAACGATGGGTTCGATCCGGAATCGTCCCGCGATATCCTCGTCGAAAAATGCACCTTTGAAACCGGCGACGACTGCATCGCGATCAAATCCGGCCGCAACAACGACGGGCGCCGGCTCAACGTCCCGAGCGAAAACATCGTGATCCGCGGGTGTACCATGAAGGACGGACACGGCGGCGTCGTGCTCGGCAGCGAGATTTCCGGCAGCGTGCGCAATGTTTTTATCGAGAACTGCACGATGGACAGCCCGAACCTCGACCGCGCGCTCCGGTTCAAGTCCAACGCCCAGCGCGGCGGCACGCTCGAGAACGTGTTCATGCGCCACGTCGAGGTCGGACAAGTCAGCGAGGCCGTCCTGACCATCGACCTCATTTACGAGGAAGGCGCGAAGGGTCCGCACCGTCCCATCGTGCGCAATGTGCAACTGGAGAAGGTCAATTGCCGGGCCAGCCCGCGCGTGATGTGGATCGCGGCTTTCGCAGGAGCCATCGTAACCGACATCGCGTTTACCGATTGCACGTTTCGCGGTGTGACCCAAACCGACTTGGTCACCCACGCCGGGTCCATTCGCTTCGACCGCGTCACCGTCGAGCCGGCCAAGCAGAGCCGCAGCCTCAACTCGGTGCCGGAAACGAAATAGGCGAGGTCGGCCCGGCTTCCGCCATGATCGTCCCCCCCCTGCTTTCCGCGCCTCATCAGTGGGCCGTGCTTTCCGCGCCTCATCGGTGGGCCGTGCGCTCCGCGCGCGGCCTTCGGGGGGAACGGGACGGAACGCCCCAACGCACTGGCCGCGCGCGGAGCGCCCGGCCCACCTGTCGAGCCAACCGTGCCGGCGGGCCCAGCGGAGACTCCGACCCAGGGCGAAGAACGTGGATGGCTTTGGTGTGGCTCGTACTCGGGTGCGGCCTGGCCTTCGGAGCCACCCCCACCCCCGACGCCATCGTCGCCACCGACGGCAGCGGGCAATTCACCTCCGTCCAGGAGGCGATCAGCGCGGCGCCCCATCGAGGGGATTCGGACCCGCGATGGATCATCCTCATCAAGAACGGCACCTACCGGGAGCGCATTTACGTCCAGCGCGAGCGCGGACACCTCACCATCGTCGGCGAAGATCCGGCGAAAACGATCCTCACCTCTAATCTCAACGCGAATCTTCCCGGCCCCGACGGTAAACCCATTGGCACCTTCCGCACGCCCACGCTCCAAATCGACGGCGATGACATGGAATGGGAGAATCTGACCATCGCCAACTCCGCCGGACCCGTTGGCCAGGCTCTGGCCCTCCGGGTCGATGGCGACCGCGTCGTCTTCCGCCACTGTCGTTTCCTCGGCTGGCAGGACACCGTTCTCGTGAATCGCGGCCGCCATTATTTCGCGGACTGCTACATCGAGGGCCACGTCGACTTCATCTTCGGCGGCGCCACGGCCTATTTTGACCGCTGCCACATTCATTGCCGGCGCGACGGCTACATCACGGCGGCATCGACTCCGGAAAAGGCACCCTACGGTTTTGTCTTCGCGGACTGCACCATTACCGGGGCCGAGGGGGTCAAGACGTACCTTGGGCGGCCGTGGCGCATTTTCGCCCAGACCGCCTTCGTGCGCACGGAGATGTCCGCCGTCGTCCGACCCGAGGGCTGGCACAATTGGGGCAAGGTCGAAGCGGAGAAGACCGTCCGCTACACGGAATTCGCCAACACGGGCCCCGGGGCCAGAGCAACCGCTCGCGCCCCCTGGGTGAAGCGCCCCGATTCGGGCGCCAGCGCCCCGTTCACGCCGGCCGCGGTGCTGGCGGGAAGCGATCATTGGAATCCGGCGCCAGCGCCCACGCTCCACCTCGTGGGCGATTCCACCATGGCGGACAAAGGGGACGCCGATTATCCCGAGCGCGGCTGGGGCCAGCTCCTGCGTGAATTTGTCCGGCCACCTTGGCGGCTGGTGAATTACGCGGTGAACGGTCGCAGCACCAAATCGATTCGCGATGGCGGCCAATGGCAGAACCTCCTCGACCAGTTGCGGCCCGGCGACTGGGTCGTGATCGAATTCGGGCACAACGACTCGAAAAAGGAAAACCCGGCCGTCTACGCCGACGCGGACGTCGCCTATCGGGAAAATCTCCGCCGGTTCATTCGCGAAGTTCGCGAGCGCGGTGGCCATCCGGTGCTCGCCACGCCCGTCGTGCGGCGGGCCTGGAACGAGGCCGGGCAGCTGCGCGACACGCACGGCCCCTATCTCGTGGCCGTCCGGACCGTGGCCGCGGCCGAACAGGTTCCGCTCCTTGATTTGGAAGCCGCCACGCGCGAACTCCTCACCGGGCTCGGCCCGGAGAAATCGAAAGACTTGTTCATGATTTTTGCCCCCGGGATTCATCCGCGCCTCCCCGAAGGAAAAACCGACAACACGCATTTGGTGACCGCCGGCGCACGCCAGGTCGCGGCGCTGGCCGTGCGCGAGATGCGGCGACTGGGTCTGACCGCGCCGGACGAGATGTTTGGCCCCACCGCATCACCCGGCGCACCGCCCCACGCGCCCTAGCCCGCCTACTTCGCCCCGCGGCTCAGGGCCGCGAGCAAAGGGGCAGCCAAAACATGGAGCGGCGGAGCGGCGCGATGAGAACAAACGCGACGAGGGCGTTGCGGCTCCAGTGTTCGTTGGCCGAAAGTGCCTGACCGCCTCCCGAAACGCCCGGGCCTCGCGCGCGCCCGCCCCACGCATCGTAAAAACCCGCAGAGGCCTCTCCGTAATGTTACCGGCCCGGGTCCACGCTTTCCCGCTCGTCCCGGAATCCAATTGGGCCAATCTCCCAAGCATTCGCCATGACGCTTCGCCACGTTATCGCCCTGATTTCACTCACCGCCGGCACGACGACGTTGGCGGAAGAGACGACGCTCGTCAGCGACGCGCGGCTCGAGTTGCCCAAGGGCAAGGGCTCGATCGGCTTGAAGTCAGGCACGGTCGTCGACGTGGTGGGCAAGGAAGGCGACAGCGCCATCGTGATTTACCGCAAAATTCAGGGCCACATTCCCCTCAAGGCGGTGAACTTGCCGGCAAATACACCGGAGAGCTCGCCGGCCGAGCAACCGGCCGCACCCGCCGCGCCCGCGCCCAAAGCCGCGCCCGCGAATTCCGCCGCACCCGCGAAGCCGGCGGAAGCGGCCAAGCCCGCCCCCGCTCCCAGCGACAAACCCACGACCATGTACGGCAAAGCCGTGAAGAAAGCGCGCGACAACGAGGGGCAGCACAAGGAAAACCTCGTGAATCCGGCCGACGAAGTGTCCGGCGCCAAAAAGTAGCGCCGGTCTCCTGCGCTGGAGCCGCGGCGCCCTCGTCGCGGTGCTTGCTCATTTCGACGCGGCGAGGGCGCCGCGTCCCCAACAAGCCGACCGTTTCGAAAGAAGTTAAGGTTCTTGGCCACCTCCGGCGGACGTCGCCCCGCTCACCCGAGCAGCTCTTTCTCCCAGTCCCGAAACTCCCAGCTCGCCTTTCGCACCGCGTGCCCATTTTCGAGCAACGCATTGTTGAGAAACCGTTGTTCCCCGTCTCGCTCGACAAACACATCCGCGAGGTAGCGATCGTATTTGTCGGGCTTGGTCGTGCAGATTATCACGGCCGGGGCGCGGTCGAGGAAGGCGGCGGTGAACCGTTTCGCCGCCCGCCCCTCCGCCGTAGCCATCTCGGGACAGTCGAGGTCCCGCAGCCGCAGCTTCTGCTTCACCCAGTGGCCAGGCCGGAGATAAACCTTCACCCACAGCGTGTCGCCATCCACGACCTTTAGGACCGCCGCTGGATAAGTGAAGAGGTCGGCTTTGCCCGCCGCGGGCGCGGGCGCGATCCGCCCCGCGGCATCCAGTCGCACGAACGCTCCCGCTTTCATTTTTGTCGAGGCAGGCAAATCGAGATAACACGCGAAGCCCAGGTCGACGACGGCGGCTTCGCCCACCGCGATGACCTTGCACACACCCGGGGCACCGCGTTTCGGTGACAGCAGTTTGACCGGTGTTCCGGGCGCGGGAAGCGCGACGACCTCCGGCTCCTCCGCCGGGGCCAGTTCGCGGATGCGTCGCGCCAGTCGCGCGACCGGCCATTCGTTCCGGTTGGCTTCGGTGGCGAGCGTGCGCCGGACCTTCGCCGCGCTGATGGGGATCAGCTCGCGGAAGTGGACCCACGTCAATTTGGGCCACGTGGCCCAAATTGGGAAGGCGCGGTAGAATTTGACGCAGCGTCCCAGCACCGACCGATCAATCTTCAAGTCGTCACTCAAGAGTTGAATCGTATTGGCGCCGTATTCCGCCCGTTCCCCGTTGAACAATAAATATTCACTGATCAGCCGGCCCGTCTCGTGATACGTGTGCACCCGGGCGAGTTCGACCGCCTGCTGTCCCTTGACCATCGTGATCTCCACCGCCCGTCGCAGCTCGGCGAAGGTGGCCCGGGCGGTCGCAAGGGTAATCGCGCGTTCGGCCATGATAAAAGGGGAACGCGGCGTTGTGAACGAGCCGCACCCGGATGTCGCGGATAAAGTCGACGGTGGTAAACGGGTGGGCGTATCTCCGAGTGTTCGGTCCCGCCTCTCCCGAGACTGGGTGAAAACTCGAAAAAGAACTCATCTTGTCATTCTAAGCGAAGCGAAGTTTTCCTACCGCAGCTCCGCCGCAACCAAAGATGGAGGGCCGAGCTCCGCCGAAGCCGAAGGATCGCCGCAGACGAAACGACCTCGACGGAGCTCGGCCCTCCAAAAAATCGTCGCCAGCGTGCACGATCTGGACCGCTACTAGCACCCAGTCTCTCCCGAGGCGGGCTACGAAGTCGGACGAAATCTTGTAGCTCGCTGCCTCGGGAGCAGCGGGATGGGATCGGTTTACCGCGACACCCGACAGCTGCGCCGCCTGACGCGTTCCAGCCCCCGTTTTCTTGACTTAGTCAAGGCCTTAGCTAACCCATCCGCCATGCCCGCCACCACCCCGCGCCCCAAGGCCAAGACCGTCCGCCGTGCGACGGGCAAATCCCGCCGCCCCTCCGCCCCAAAACTCCTCTCCGTCGTCAACGTCCACGAAGCCAAGACCCATCTCTCGAAGTTGCTCGTCCGGGTCGAGGCCGGCGAGGAAATCACCATCGCCCGCGCCGGCCAGCCTTTCGCCCGCCTCGTCCCCCTTGTCCCCCGCGGACCGCGCGTGCCCGGCCGCTTCAAGGGCATGTTCGGCCCGCTCACCCCCGAAGAAGCGATGGCCCCGCTCCCGCCCGAATACACCGGCTTCGTGCCCAGCCCCACGGATCCGCTCAATCACCCGTGAAGTTGCTCCTCGATACGCATGCCGTGCTGTGGTGGCTCGAGGCCAATCCGAGACTCGGCCGGAACGCGGCCCTCGCGATGGGCGATTCCGCCAATCTGTGCAGGGTCAGCGCCGTGTCGGTCTTCGAAATCGAGACCAAGCACCGCCTGGGCAAGCTTACGTTGCCCGTGCCGCTCCAACTCGGTTGGGAAACCACGCTCACTGCCGAGGCGTGGAATATTTTGCCCGTCGAACTCCTGCACGCTCGGCAAGCGGGCCGGCTGCCGGGCACTCATGGCGATCCCTTTGACCGCCTCCTCGCCGCCCAAGCCGAGATCGAGAACCTTACTCTCGTCACCTGCGACCCCGCCTTCGCCGCCTTCGGGACCCGCACCCTGTGGTGATCGGCACCCTGAACCGTGGGAGCGGGTTTATCCCGCGATGAAGCACGGCTCTGAGCCCGTGCTTCCAATCGGTGGGCAGCAGGCCGCGACCGTCCGGTGAATGCGGGAAGGATGCGGGCTACCGGAAATCCGGTAGTCATCGTGCTGGCGTCCGGGTGTTTTCCGGCGCAGAAACAAGTCCGGCACTTTCCCGTTTTCCGCCTTGCGGCGGAAAACGAACCGCCTGGGCCCCGCCCCACCCCCCTACC
>CANJNJ010000185.1 GCA_947474995.1 Opitutaceae bacterium
CTTCGACACGGGCAGCCTCCAACTCGTCACACGCCACCGGTCACCCATTACACTTCTCCAAGGGTCCAATCCAGGCCGAACGCACCGCCCCCGTTTCCAACATGCGCGGCGCGATTGCGCGCCGGCTCGTGGAATCGAAGACCCAGCTGCCGCATTTTTACGTCGAGATCGAAATCGACGCGGCGCCGCTGCTCGCGCTGCGTGAGCAGCTCAATGTCGGGCTCGCGGCCGAGGGGGTGAAACTGTCCGTCAACGACTTCATCCTCAAGGGCAGCGCCGAGGCCCTGCGCCGCGTCCCCGCGGTCAACGGCTCCTGGGAACAAACCCAGATCCGCTATTTCAGTGCGGCGCACGTTTCGTTCGCCGTCGCGATTGAGGACGGGTTGATCACGCCGGTGATTCGCGATGCCCACACGAAGAGCATTTTCCAAATCAGCCTCGAAGCCAAGACGC
The DNA here is from genome assembly GCA_947474995.1 of Opitutaceae bacterium. Lineage (GTDB taxonomy): Bacteria > Verrucomicrobiota > Verrucomicrobiia > Opitutales > Opitutaceae > ER46. Next base: position 454 of record CANJNJ010000185.1, read on the forward strand.
TCGGCAAACTGGCCAAGGAAAAGAAGCTGAAACTCGAGCAATTCACGGGCGGCACGTTCTGCGTCTCCAATCTCGGCATGATGGGCATCCCGCGTTTCAGCGCAATTATCAACCCGCCCAACGCGGCGATCCTCGCCGCCGGCACGATCGTCAAGAAGCCGGTCGTGAAGCACGATCAAATTGTCGTGGGCGAGACGATGACCCTGACACTCTCTTGTGATCACCGCGTCGTCGACGGCGCCGTGGGGGCGCAGTTTCTGAATGCGCTTAAGCAAGTTCTCGAGGCACCCGCGCTCTTGTTGATTTGAAACCGTTGGCGCGGTCCAGCCCTTGCCTGGCAGACAGAGGTCGCGCCCGGCAGAGACCCGCTTTCGTCGGCCCGCTGAAGCCAGCCCGACGCCAGGAATAATCCTCGCGAGACCGGTCGAGCCGCCCCGAAAGCCTGACCGAGGGCGAATTCAGAAGCCATAAGGCCATGAATCGATTCCTGATTCCCTGGCTTCTGCATCCCCCCTGGGCCGGCGGGTAATGCCAAGACCATGCCTGGAGTCGAAAACCGTCGGCATTTTTTTGCGCCTTTTGCGAAGCTGCCTTGGTGAATCACTCATTTTCCCGAGGATGCTGTGGAGGGCCGAGCTCCGCCGAGGCCAGACTGACGAATAGGCCAAGATCGGTCTCGGTGAATCTCACCCTCCACGTTGGCTGCGGCGTGCGCCGCGCGATGCCTTTCTGTGGCCAATGGATTGGCCGCGTGGGTTTGGTGGCGGTGGCAGCCTCGGTCCAGACGGCGCTCGGACAATAACAGCAATCGTGCTGGCCCAGTAGCGCCGCGACTGTTTGCCTCGCCGCGGTGAATGCGCTGACCGAGCAGGCGACCCCCGTTCCCGAACCGATCGATGACGTCGAAACACGTCCATCGCGACTGCGTTGGGTGATGATCGGCTTCGCTTTCGCCGCCACGGTCATCAACTACCTCGACCGCCAGGCGCTTTCGGTCGTCGCGCCGGTCCTCCGCGAGGAGTTCCATATGACCAACGAGGACTATGGCCTCGTCGTCTCGGCGTTCATGCTCGCCTACACGATCTCCAACGGCCTCTCCGGTCCGCTGGTGGACAAACTCGGCACGAAGGTCGGCTATGCCGTCTGCATCGCGTGGTGGTCGACCGCGGGCCTGCTCCACGCCCTCACGCGCGGCCCCTGGTCGCTCGCGGGGTTTCGGTTTCTCCTCGGCATCGGCGAAGCCGGCAACTGGCCCGCCGGCGTCAAGATTGCCGCGGAGTGGTTTCCCGCCCGCGAACGGGCCCTCGCCTGCGGAATTTTCAACAGCGGCTCATCGATTGGCGCGATCCTCGCCCCACCCGTGATGGCCTGGCTGGTCCTGCGGTTTGGCTGGCCCTCGGCGTTTCTCCTCGTGGGGCTAACGGGCTACGTCTGGCTCGTCGCCTGGTGGTTCACCTACCGGATGCCCGCGCACGTCAAAAAGGTGGCGCACGTTCCACCCATCGCTCCGTTGCGCCTGCTGCGCACCCGCTTCGTCCGCGTGCTCACGCTCTCGAAGGTGTTCCTCGATCCGGCCTGGTACTTTTATATTTTTTGGTTCCCGCAATACCTGAAGAGCGTGCACGGCTTCGACCTGGCCCGCATCGGGATGACCGCCTGGATTCCTTTCGTCACCGCCGATCTCGGAAATCTCGTCGGCGGGTGGATGGCCGGTTTCCTGATGCGCCGCGGACTGCCTTCGTCCCGCGCCCGCAAGACGGTCGTCGTGGTGTTTGCCCTGCTGATGACGTCCGCGATTCCCGCCGCATTCACGTCGAACGTGTGGGTCGCGATGGCCCTGATCTCGACGGCGACCTTTGGCTACACCGGTTTCAACACGAACACGCTGGCCTTCCCGCCGGATGTTTTCCCGCGCAATTCCGTGGGTTCGATTTGGGGGTTCGCCAGCATGGGCGCCGGTTTCGGCGGCATGCTCTTCAGCTGGTTGGGCGGCTGGGTGATTGACCGCTGGGGCTACATGCCGGTCTTCATCGGCTACGGAATCATGCCGCTCATCTCGGCTGCGCTGGTGGTCTTCGCCCTGGGGCCGTTGCGGCCGCTGCCGGAGTTTCAGGCCGCTGAGACAAAATAGGTCCGATAAGACTTATTGGACCGATCATTAACCTCAGCCTTCCGCCCTCGTTCTCGCGTCGGCTTCGATGAGTTTGTTCAGTGCTTCCAAGGTGGCTTTCACCCGCGTCTTCACCGCCGGCAGTTCGGCCGCCGTGGCCACTTTCTCGCTGGCAAAGAGATAAAATTTCATCTTCGGCTCCGTGCCGCTGCCGCGGGCGGCGAAGGAATACCCGTTCGCCAGCGTGACGACATAAAGATCCTGCGCCGGAATCTGTTCGCCGTCGGCATCGAAAACCTTTTCGCGACCAAAATCCTGAAACTGCACCACGCGCACGTCGCCAAAGGCCTGGGGCGGATTGCGGCGATACGACTCGAGGATCCGCTTGATCTTCGCGTGGCCGCTCGCGCCCTCGTAGTAAATGTTGATGACGCCCTCGAGGTAGAAGCCGTAGCGCAGGAAAACTTCATCGAGATACGCCGGCACGGTCAGGCCGCGCCCCTTCACCCAGGCGCACAGCTCGGCAAACATCAGGCAGGCGGAATTGCCGTCCTTGTCGCGCAACAAATCATTCGGCAGGTAACCGTAACTCTCCTCGCAGCCAAACGCGTAGAAGGTGCTATGCTGCTGGAGTAATTTCGCGCGCTGCCCGAAGGGCGTCGCGTCGTAGTCGAAACCTGAACCCATCGCCGCCCGGAGTTCGTCCTCGTAGCGCCGGATCTTCGAGGCGATCCATTTGAAACCAGTGAGCGTGTTGAGGACCTTCACGCCGTGCCCGCGACCAATCGCATCCTGCAGCTGCGTCGTCACGAACGTCTTCACGATGCAGACCCGCGGCGAACCGGCGGCGGGGATCCAGCCCAGCTCCTTGTATTTCATCAGCCGGTATTCGGCCAGCAGCGCGCCAATCTGATTCCCCGTCAGCAGCTCCATTTTTCCCGCGGCGTTCCGCACCGCGCAGCCCATCCGATCCGCGTCGGGGTCGGTCGCCAGCACGACGTCCGCCCCCGTCTGCTCGGCGAGCGCCATCGCCCGGGAAAGCGCCTCGGCATTTTCCGGATTTGGGGACTTCACCGTCGGGAACCGCGCATCGAACTCGAGCTGTTCCGGCACGGGCCGCACGTCACAGCCGGCGTGCACCAGCAGCGGCAGCGAATGGACCGCTCCCGTGCCGTGGATATTGGTGAACACCACCTTGATTTTGGTCTTTCGGAAAACCGCCGGATCGATCGCGGCCTTCGCGGCCACGGCGAGGTAAGCCTCGTCGGCGGCGAAACCGAGCGTGGTGACACCCTCGAGTTTGGCGGCAAGGAACGGCCCGAGATCGGCCAGTGGCACCGCGTTCACTTCCGCGACGATCCCCTGGTCGTGCGGCGCAATGACCTGCGCGCCATCGTCGAAGTACGCCTTGAATCCGTTGTCGTGCGGCGGATTGTGGCTCGCCGTGATGACCACGCCGGCATGTGCCTTCAGCCAGCGCACGGAAAAACTCAGCTGCGGCGTCGACCGCGGTCCGTCGAACAGGAACGCCTCGCCGCCGAGCTGCGTCCAAGTCGAGACCGCCAGCTCGCAAAAATGCCGCGAGAAATGCCGCACATCGTGCGCGACCACGAGCCGCGGCCGGGCCGCGTCACCTTTCGAAGCCAGGTATTTCTTTGTGTACCGATGCAACCCGATCACCGCCCGGATGAGCGTGAAATCGTTGAGCATGTTGCTGCCGATGGCCGCGTGCTCCGGCGAACCCTTCGCATTGACGGTCCCGATTTCCGCCGCCGCCGTGGTGACGCCAATCGTTCGCCCCCGCATGCCGCCCGTGCCGAATTCGAGGAACCGAAAAAAACGGTCGTTGAGTTCCCCCCAGGCCTGCTTGGCGACGAGCTCGTCGATGCTCGCGCCGGCCCAGGCCGGCAGTTGGGCCGCGAGAAAAGCGGTGAGATTCTCCGCGGCCCCGGGCATAAGCTGACCGGCCTTGGCCGCGGCGTTGATACTGGCGAGGGTCGACATGGAAAAATTCCGCGTGGTTGAGGGCCTATTCGAGATAAAGTCCGTCACGGACCGCCGGTTTGGGCGACAATTTTCCCCACGCCGCGGCGAACGAGTCCTCGTCGTAGCCGAACAGCGGCGAGACTTCGACCGCTGGCAGGGTCCCCGGCGGCAGCGCGGCACCGTTGGCGGCAAGCCAGCGCCCGAATTGCTTGATCTGATCCTCGCGACAGGTCTGCGGTGAATCAACGCCCTCGGCATTCTTGACCGGCGAAAAATCGTCCGCGCGCAAAGTCTCAATCACCACCGGATGGCGCGCAAACGGCAGGGCATCGAAGACAAACATCTCGAATTTCACGCCATTCGGCTTCTCCGGTTTTACGGCCGCACCTGTCGCGTCGACGGTTGGAATTTTTTTATCCGCCCGGTGCCACGGCAGCGCCGTCGCCCCCGTCGCCATCCGCCGCACAAATTCCCGATCCAGCAGGTGAATCGCAATGCTGCCGGAACAAAAACGAATCTGCCCCCGGGCATCGGTTTCATCCTGCACCGCTCCGGGCAAATCCGAATACTCGACCACGACGGTTTTGCCGTTTTGCCGGCAAAAGACGCCGACTTTTTCCCGCGCGTAGGCTTTTGGCACCATCTTGCTCGACATCTCCGAGCCGCCCAAAATGTGCCAGCCGAGAAACGCCGGGTCGATGCAGCGCACGAGCGGATTATCCACCTGGAAATAGCTGAGGATATCGATCCCTTCGCGCTGCATCAGATCGAGTGATCCACTACGTTCGAGCGCGCGCAAGGAGCCACCGTGGCCATCGGGCGAAAGCGCAATCGCATCCTTCGCCTCGAGCAGAATTTTGCCTTCAAAGTTTACGGCCGGCATCCGGCCCTGCCGGAAAAAATGCACCCGGCCCGGTTCGAGGCCGAAATATTCGTGCTCGGCAAAATGCGCTGCCGTCGCCGCGTGGTTCGCGTGACTCGTCATGATGAACCAATGCAGCGGTCGGCCGTAGCGCCGACCCGCCGCGAGGATCTTTTCCGCGAACACGTGAAAGAGCGGTTTTCGCTTGAGCGGGGTGACCGGAAAAGTGCCCTTCGGCCCGTCGTACCCCAGCCGCGTCCCCTGCCCGCCCGCCACCATAAAAGCGCCCACGCGCCCGGCGCGCAGCGCCGCCTCGCCCGCCGCTTTGGCCTTCGCCCAGGCCTGCGGGTCGCCCCCGTGCTCCGGCCACAGCTCGTACGGGGCCGGGACGAGGCCGTCCAGGGTGGCGCCCGCCGGAGCGTTCTTCGCGAGCAACGTCCGGTTCAGCCCGTCCACCTCGGCCAAATCAATTTCCGCCGCCTCCGCCAGCAGTCGCTCCTGCGCGGCCGGGGCCAGTTGGTCGAAAAAGGCAAAGACCTGGCCCTGCCCAGCCTGTTGAAATGCGGCGATGACGGGATGGTTCTTCATCAGTCCTCAAAACGAAAAATGATTTCACCCGGCTTGGCGTAACCGAGGCGCTTGCGGATGACCTTCTCGACGAAGTCGCGATCCGTGCGAAGCCGGGCCAGGATTTTTTCCTGTTCGCGGAGTCGCGTCGTCGCCTCTTCGAGCCGCAACCGGTTGGTCAGCTCGGTCTGTTTCAATTGCCGGTATTGCGCCCGGGACTCGAGGATAGAGGCCCCCACGCCGACGCCCATGCCCGTCAGGAGCAGGACATAGAGGCTGACGATGAGGCGGCGAACGTTCACAAAGCGTTAATCGGATAAACAGGACGGTCTTAACCGGAGTAAAGGAGATTTCAAACGTCCCCACCCGTGCGGGGCTGGCGAATTTGGCGTGCGTTTCCGGCCCGGCCGCGCCACGGTAATTTTTCACATGTATCAGAGTTATTATGGGTTTCGGGAGATGCCGTTCAACATCACCCCCGACCCGCGGTTTCTTTACCTCAGTCCCACCCACCAGGAAGCCCTGCAGCACCTCAAATACGGCGTGCGGGAAAAAAAGGGCTTTATCGTGCTGGTCGGCGAGGTCGGCTGCGGCAAGACGACGCTCTGCCGACGATTTCTGAACGATCTCGACCCGAATCACTTTGACACGGCGTTAATCCTGAATCCGCGGATTACTGAAACCCAGATGTTGAAGGCCATCCTGACCGAACTCGGTGAGACCAAGATTTCCCGCACCCAGAACGACCTCGTCGCCCAGGTGAACCGCGTGTTGCTCGATCGCATCGAGAAGGGTCGCGACATCGTGCTGATTATCGACGAAGCCCAAAATCTGAATTTCGGTGTGCTCGAGCAGATCCGGCTGCTGTCGAATCTCGAAACCGACCACCAAAAACTCCTCCAAATTGTCCTGATGGGCCAACCGGAGCTCAAAGACGTCCTGGCCCGCGATGAACTGCGGCAACTGCGTCAGCGCATCCTGGTGCACTACGAGTTGAACCCGCTGTCCAGCCCCGACATCGCCCACTATATTCACCATCGCCTTTCGCTCGCGGGCGGCAACGGGCGGCCGGCCTTCACCAAGTGGGCGCTGCGGGCCATCCACCGCGGCAGCGGCGGGATTCCCCGTGTCGTCAATAATCTCTGCGACAAGGCGATCCTGTCCGCGTTCATCCGCGAGTCGGATGAAGTCAATTACTGGGACGTTCGCCGCGCCGTGCGTGATATGAAGAATCTGACGGGCTGACGCGCATGAGCCTGATTAATGAGGCCCTGAAAAAGGCCCAACGCGTGCGGACGGTCGACCCAGTCGATGTTACGGCCGGGCCTGACGGCGGCATGCGGATCGAGCGGCGCGCCCCGCCACGCAGCACCAAGACGCTACTCCTGTACGCCAGCGGTGTGCTGGTGCTCTTCGTTCTCGCGGTCGTAACGACCGTTTATTTTATCAATCGTCCCGCGCCCCGCACGCCGGCGAGTGCGCCTCACCCCCTCTCTGCGTCCCAGTCGGGAACTCAGCCGCCGGCTGCCGCACCCGAGATCGTCGCACCGAAGCTCCCCCCTCCTCCCGTGATGGCATCTGCGGCCGAGTCAACGCCGCCACCGATCGAAAAACCAGTCGTCACACCGGCGTCGGCTCCGCCCGTGATCGCGACGACCCTTCCTTCGGCCGTTGCCGCAGTCCAAGCTCCGCCCCCCACCACGGTTTCTTCCGCGCCCGCCCCGCGACCCATTGTTTCCACTCCGGGGCCAGAGCCAACCCCAACGCCCAAAGCTTCCCCGGCAGCGCCCGCCACGGTTCAGGCCAGACCCGTTTCGACCGTGCCGGCACCGGCTCAAACCGCGACCACGACGCCCGTGGTCGCGACCCAGACTCCGGCGGCAGCGCCTGCAGCGCCCAAGCTCGACGACCGGATCAATCTCTATCTTGACGCTCTGAAAGTGACGGGGGTCCGGCCATCGGGCACTGAGAGTCGCGTGCTCATGAACGACCGCGTCTATCGCGTAAACGATATCGTGGATCGGAGTCTCAGCCTGCGATTGACCAAGGTGGAACCGGGCATCCTGACTTTCACCGACGCGAACGGCATGACGTACGTGAAGTACTTCTGAGCCGGACTCGGGCAGGTGAAAGTTGAGCGGTGAAAGTTGAAAGCGCTGACAGAAAAAAGCGTTCCGCTTGCAGACGGTGGTCGGATACCGCCCGGTTCGCCCTCGGCCTGCCGCCGGCAAGATCCGCCGCCGCGCATCAGATCGCGGCCGGCCCAAAAACACCGTAGGGCGCTCGCTCGCTCCGGGTCAGCATCGCGCAGTTGCACCCCCTCAGCATGGGTCATCGTCATCGGTTTTTGTAGGTAAACGTCCTTGCCGGCGTTGACCGCGGCGATCTCGAGTTGGGCATGCCAGTAATCGGGCGTGCTGATGACAACGGCGGCGAGGTCCGTCCGCCCCAGCAATTCACGGTAGTCGCCATATCGATCGATTTTCCCGCTCCGGACGCCCATCCCGGCAGAGAGCTGCTCGATCACGACCGCGCCATCCGCCACTCGACGCGCATCCAAGTCACACACGGCGACCACCTCGGCCAGATCCGACCGCACGACACCAGGCATATCATGTCCCTGCCCGATCCGACCGCAGTCGATGTGACCGACGCGCACCCGATTGCTTGGGGCATTGGCCCCCCGCAGCCGTGAAGGAATGATCAGCGGCGCCGCCAGCATCGCGCCGACCGTGGCCACGCGACGGCAAAAGTCGCGCCGACTAGTCGGGCCGGAACGCAGCGGAATCTTTTTCACGGACGCACAGGATCCGTATCCTTATAATCGCCGTAAATCAATGCCGGCCGGGCCGGTCCACCGCAGGCGTAA
>CANJNJ010000186.1 GCA_947474995.1 Opitutaceae bacterium
GCAGCATCGATATTGTTTTAGGGGAGGTCGACCGATGAGGTTTTCGCTCCGCGAAAACCTTAGTGACCAAGTTAATTTCAATCCACCTGTCCAAAAACTTTCCAAAATCCAAAGCCCCGAGCTGGTGCACAAATCCGCCCCCGTCTTACTATGAAATTCGTCTTCGCCCCGTTCCTTGAAATTTCCCGCGTTGCGCGGAAAATTTCCTAGGTTTTTGCGGAGCAAAAACCCATGTTAGGCACCGGCTTACTTCAAGGTCTCGGCGTCACGGCGAAAAACTTCGTCGGAAGCTTCCATGATCCCGCCCGGCTGACGACCGTCGAATATCCGGAGGTCAAGCCGAAGCTGCCGGAGAATTACCGCAACTTTCCGTTCCTCGTCTCCGAGAATGCCACCGATCCGATGGGCACGCTCCGCTGCGTCGCCTGCCAGATCTGCGAGAAGGAATGTCCGCCGCAGTGCATCTATATTGAGAAGAGCAAGGACAAGAAGCCCGACGCCAACGGCAAGCTGCAGGTCTTTCCCGCCGTCTTCGACATCGACACCTCCGTCTGCATGAGCTGCCAAATTTGCGTCGAGGTCTGCCCGTTCGAGGCGATCAAGATGGATCAGGTGTTCGAGATCGCGACCACCGATCGGTTCACCGCCCTTTTGCTCGATCGGAACCAACTCGCGAAACCCAACAGTTACTTCCACGCGATTCATCCGACGGAAGCGGCCGAAGTCGACGGTCGGCTGGCGGCAGAACGCAAAGCCGCCGAAGAAAAGACCAAGGCCGCCGCGGCGGCGGCGGCGGCGAAAGCCGCGGCGCCCAAACCGGCGACCCCGGCCGCGGGAGTGCCCGTAACGCCGGCGGTGTCGCCGAATCCCGCGGCACCCGCTGCTGCACCGAAACCGCCCGCCGCGCCCAGCGCGGAGGTCCCAAAGGTTCCGCCGCCCGCCGCATGATCGCCGCCGTCATCTCGCCGCCCGACGCTTTTCTCGAGCGCGCACCGCAACTGCTGCGCGACTCCGTCACCGGCTTCCTGCCCGAGCCGTGGCGGTGGCTGGTGAATGCCCTGATCGCGATCGGCCTGATTCTGGCGATTTTTGGGACGCTCTTTGCCTTCCTGACCCTCGCCGAAAGAAAAATCCTCGGCCGGGTGCAGAACCGGCCCGGTCCGAACCGCACGCCGATTCCGTTTCTCAATATTCGCTTCTTCGGGCTCGTGCAGCCGTTCGCCGACGGCGTGAAATCCCTGACGAAGGAGGACATCGTGCCGCGCGACGCCGACAAGCTGCTGCACTTCCTCGCGCCGGTGGTGCTGCTCGCGTTTTCGATTCTCACCTTTGCCGTGATTCCCTTCGGCCGGAATCTCGTGCCGCTCGAGTTGGATGCGGCCGTGCTTTATTTTTTCGCCGCGGGGGCCGCGACCGAACTCGCCGTCTTCATGGCCGGCTGGGCGAGCCACAACAAATACTCCCTGCTGGCCGCGATGCGGGCGCTCGCCCAGCTCATCAGCTACGAACTGCCGCTGCTGCTGGCCTGGGTGCCCGTCGTGATGATGGCCGGCACCCTCTCGACCACCGGTATCATCGAGGCGCAGGCCGGCTGGAAATTCGGTTTTTTCCCGCACTGGTTCGTGTTCACCCCGTGGGGCTTTGCCGGCTTCGTCATCTTCATGATTTCGGCGCTCGCCGAGTCGAACCGCTCGCCGTTCGACATCCCCGAGGCCGAAAGCGAGCTCATCGCGGGCCATCTCACGGAATACAGCGGGTTCAAATACGCGCTGTTCTTCATGGCGGAATATTTCGGCATGATCGCGCTGAGCGGCATGGCCATCACGCTCTTCCTCGGCGGCTGGCGCGCGCCGCTGCCGTTCCTGGAATTCATCCCGTCCTACGTCTGGTTCGGGGCCAAGCTCATCGTCCTGCTCCTCGGCTTCATCTGGATCCGCGCGACCTTCCCCCGCTTGCGGATCGACCAGCTGACGCGCTTCGCCTGGAAGTTCCTCGTGCCGATCGCGCTCATTAATCTCGGCAACACGGCGATCTGGTCGCTGCTGTCCAACCACTCCGCGGCGCTGCAACTCGCGCGCTGGCCCATCTGCGCGGCCATTGTGCTCATCCCCTTCCTGGTGATGGGTCGCAAACTCAGTGCCGGCGTCGCCCCGCGCACCTACCGCTACGCCGCGTCATGAGTCTCCCGCTCCTCCTCATCATCCTCGTCACGCTCGGCGCCGCCGCGCTGGCGATGGCGTTGCGCAATTTGATCCACAGCGCGCTGCTGCTGATTGCGAGCTGGGCGGGCGTCGCCGCCTTCTTCCTTTGGGCCGGCGCCGAGTTCGTCGCCTTCGCGCAGGTGCTCGTCTACGTGGGCGCGGTCTCGATGATTGTCCTTTTTGCCGTGCTTCTGACCCGGCGATCGCGGGCCGATCTGGCCGTGGCGCCCGATTCCTTGGGCCGCGCCTTCTCCGGCTTTCTCGCCGGCGGTGCCGTGTTTGGTGTCCTGGTGGGCGGTGTCCTCAGCAGTCCGTTGCCCGGGTCCAAAGCCGTCGAGCCCACCGTCTCGGTTCGTGATATTGGGACGCAGCTCATGGGTCCGAACGCCGTCGCCCTGCTCGTGGTCGGGGTCATTTTGACCGTGGCGCTGCTCGGCGCCGTCGTGTTGGCCGCGACGGAACCAAAACCCGACCAGGGCCAAGCCCAGGAGGGCGGACGATGAACCTCGACCCGCTGCACCTCTGCCTAATTTTTTCGAGCGCGCTTTTCTGCATCGGGCTCATCGGCACCCTGGCGCGCAGTAACACCATCCTCGTTTTGCTCGGCATCGAGCTGATGCTGAACGCGGCCAACCTCAACTTCATCGCGTTCTGGCGGTATGGTCCGTCCCCCGTCCCGGCGACGGGCGTGCTTTTCGTGCTCTTCTCCATTGCCGTCGCCGCCGCGGAAGCCGCGGTTGGTCTGGCGCTGGTGATCGCGATTTATCGCCACCAGAAGAACGTTCGCCTGCAGGAAGCGAATCACCTCAAGGGGTAGGAAGCTCCTAGCACCAACCTCCAAGCTCCCGTGAAACTTCAAGCATCCAATTCCCAAACACCGGGCGCGTCCCGTGTTCAGAGACTGGTTGCGGTATCGACTAGGGGAGCTCTTGGGAAACAGCCCGTGCTCGTAGTCCCGCCTTCAGGCGGAATCCGATCGGGTCAAGCCTTCCGCCTGAAGGCGGAACGACCAACCCGCCTGCGTCTTTCGCGACCGAGCAAAATGCGTTTTGCGTCCGAGGCGGCACCGATACGGCGTCACCGCGCCTCATGAGCCTTTCCGTGCAACTCCTCTGGCTGATTCCCGCGCTGCCCCTGCTCGCCGCCGGCATCGGAGCATTGACGCCCCGCCGCGGCCGCGGCCTCGCGGCCGGCGCCGCCATTGGCGCGATGGGGATTGCTTTCCTGCTGTCCTGCGGCGCGCTCACCACGGCCCTCGCCCACCCCGCGGCGCATGCCGCCCACAATTTCGCCTGGTTCGATCTCGGCCTGGGCGCGCTCCGGCTCGGCTGGCTCCTCGACCCGCTCACCGCCTTCATGTGCGTGATGGTCACGTTTGTCGGCCTGCTGATCTTCATCTTCAGCGTCGGCTACATGCACGAGGATGCGAATTTCACGCGGTTCTTCTGCTTCCTGAGTCTTTTCGCCGCGGCAATGCTCGGCCTGTTGGTCGCGAATAGCCTGCTGCTCCTCTTCATCTGCTGGGAACTCGTCGGCCTCGCGTCGTACCTCCTCATCGGATTCTGGTTCCACAAGCCCGCGGCCGCCGCCGCAGCGAAAAAAGCCTTCATCACCACCCGCATTGGCGACCTCGGCCTGCTGCTGGGGATGCTCTGGCTCTACGACTCGACCGGCTCGCTGCTCTTCTACGACGGCGGCGCCGGAGTCCTGGAGCCCAATGCCCTCGGCTCCCTCGTCGCGCAGACCACGGTCGGCGGCCTCGCGGTTTCAACCGCCATCGGGCTGCTGATCTTCTGCGGGGCCATCGGCAAGTCCGGCCAGTTCCCGCTGCATGTCTGGTTGCCTGACGCCATGGAGGGCCCGACTCCTGTGAGCGCCCTCATCCATGCCGCCACGATGGTCGCCGCGGGCGTGTTTCTCATTGCCCGGGTGTACCCGCTGATGGCCGTCGATCAACTCCTGGCCGCGCCCCCGCTCCATGCCCTGACAGTGGTGGCGACCATCGGCGCCATTACCGCGCTGATGGGCGCCCTGATTGGCGTCGCGCAGAGCGACATCAAACGCATCCTCGCGTTCTCCACGGTTTCCCAACTCGGCTACATGATGCTGGCCTTGGGCGTCGGCTCGTGGGTTGCGGCCATTTTCCACCTGCTGACCCACGCCTTCTTCAAGGCTCTGCTCTTCCTCGGCGCCGGCTCGGTCATCCACGCCGCCCATCATGAACAGGATATTCGCCAGCTCGGCGGACTGCGCGGACCCATGCGCACGACGTTTGCCACGTTTGCCATCGGCACGATGGCTCTGACGGGGGTGCCGTTCCTCTTCTCGGGTTTTTGGAGCAAGGAAGGCATCCTCCACGCCGCGCATGAATGGGACGTTTCCCATTTGCCGTTCTACGCCGGACTCGCCGCGGTCGTGCTGACCGCCTTCTACATGACGCGCCTCGTCGCCGAGACTTTCTACGGTTCCGCCCGGAGCGACTCCGCCAGCCACGCGCACGAAAATCCCTCGGTGATGACGCTCCCGCTCGTGATCCTGGCGGTCTGTGCCATCGCCCTCGGCTTCCTCGGCACGCCGGTTTGGCCCTGGCTGCAGGCCCGGCTGCTCGGGCAGGAAGAGGTCCATGGTCACTCACTGCTCGAAGGCGGCGGGCTCATGATTCTTTCCATCTTTCTCGTCGCGCTCGGGCTGGGCGTGGGTTGGGCGATTTACGGTCGCAAGCTGCGCGTCAGCGCCGCCGCCCCCGACCCGCTCGAAACCGCCCTGCCCCCGGTCTTCGCCACCCTGCGCGCGAAATTCGGGTTTGATGAACTTTATGCCGCGACGGTCGGACGTTTGAACAACGCCATCGCCGTGGTCGCCGACCTCTTGGATCGCTATGTGTGGGACGGCGCGATTCGCTTCCTCGCCGTCCTCGGCGAGTTTGTCGGCGTCGTCAGTCGGGAGACCGATGGGGACGCGCTGAACGGCGGCTTCAACGCCACGAGCGAAAGCCTCCGCGATGGCGGCAAAGCCTATTCGCGGGCCCAGACCGGCGAAGCCCACGGCTACCTCCGGGTCATCGCGATCGGCTTCGTGCTGCTCGTCCTCGCGGTGATGCTGGGAGGTGGCCGATGACCTCGCTGCCCCTGCTCTCCCTGATCGTCTTCGTGCCCTGGGCCGGAGCCGCCTTGCTCGCGATCCTGCGCAAGGCCCCGCCCACCACGGTGCGGGTCGTGGCGCTGCTCTTCAGCCTCTCAACGCTTGTCCTCGGGCTGATGGCGCTGGGCGATTTCGATCCGGCGCGAATCACCCCGCAGTTCGTCGAGCGCCAGGCGTGGATCGCCGCCCTGAACGTCCATTATCATCTCGGGCTCGATGGCCTGAGTCTCGTGCTCGTGCTGCTCACCGGCATTGTCACACCCGCCGCACTGCTGGCCTCGTGGCGGGACGAGCGCGATCCGCGGTTGTTCGGCGCCCTCTTCCTCACGCTCCAAGGCGCGGCGCTGGGCGTCTTTCTCGCGCTCGATTTCTTCCACTGGTTCCTTTTCTGGGAACTCAGCCTCGTACCCGCATTCTTCCTCATCAAACTGTGGGGCGGACCCGGAGCGTCGCGCGCCGCCTACCAGTTCGTGATCTACACGATCGGCGGCAGTGCGTTCATGCTGCTCGCCTTCGCGGCGCTCTATGTGGCGACCGGCACGCTCGATTTCATCCAACTCGCGCAAGCTGCGGCCGACGGCACACTCGGGCAGAAGCTCGCAACGCTCGGCGGCTGGTGGCCCAAGGCGGTCTTCCTCGGCGTGCTCCTCGGCCTCGCCGTGAAGGTGCCGCTCTGGCCGTTCCACACCTGGCTGCCTTCGGCCTACGCCGAGGCTCCGACCGGCGGCTCGATGTTCCTCACCGGCGTGATGTCGAAGATGGGCGTCTACGGCTTCCTCCGGCTGCTCTGGCCGCTTTTCCCCCCGCAACTTCACGCCGCTTCGCCCTGCCTGCTCTGGCTCGCCCTCGGCGGCGTGGTGCTCGGCGCCTACGCTGCGATGCGCCAGACTGATCTGAAGCGGATGATCGCCTACTCTTCGATCAACCACTTGAGCTACTGTCTGCTCGCGCTCTTCGCGGTCGCGAATGCCACCGGCCGGCCCGGACTGACGAGCGAAGCGACCGCCGCCGCCCTCAGCGGAACGATTCTGCAGATGTTCAACCATGGGTTGTCGGCCGCCGCCCTCTTCTTCTGCGTCGGCATCATCGAATCACGCTCGGGTGGCCGGCGCGGGCTCAATGATTTTGGCGGCGTGCGCACGGCGGCCCCGATCTTTGCCGGGCTTTGTGGCATCGCGATGTTCTCGTCGATCGGCCTGCCCGGGCTGAACGGCTTCGTCGGCGAGTTCCTGATCTTCCGCGGTGTGTTCGGGCTCGTCCCGTGGGCCGCGGCGGTCGCCTGCCTCGGACTCCTCGCCACCGCGCTGTTCCTGCTCACTTTCTGGCAGCGCGTCTTCCACGGTCCGGTTCGCGGCCTGGCCGCGAACCTAAAGGACTTGTCGGTCCTGGAAATTGTGACGCTGGCTCCGTTGGTGGCCTTGATGTTTGTGTTCGGTATCTGGCCGCAATTTCTCGCCGGCTTAATCAACCCCCTGGTCACGACCTGGGCCGGCCATCTCTCGCTGCCATGAAGACGGCCACGCTACCCTTCTCGTTCGTAGTCCCGCCTTCAGGCGGTTCAGCGCCAGGATTCCGGCTAAAGCCGGAACTACGAACTAGGACTTCCGTCGTCCGCCCTCCGTCGTTTGCCCTCTGTCGTCCGCAATGAACTTACTGCCCTGGACGATCTACCTCTCCCTTGGCGGCGCGTTACTCGTGCTGGTCGCGGGAGCACGTTCCGCCGCGACGGCCCGCTGGCTCGCCCTGGCATCCGCTACGGCCGGCTGGGTCATCGCACTGCTGGCCGCGCAGGACTTCAATCCCGGCCCCGGGCTGCAAACGCTCGTCGATGTGCCGTGGATTCCGGAGATGGGCGTGCGGTACCATCTCGCGGCTGACGGCATCAGCCTGACTCTCATCGTGCTCACCGGTCTCGCCGCGACCGCCGGCATCCTCTTCTCGTGGAATATCGAGGAGCGAACCAATGAGTTTTTCGCGCTGTTCCTGACACTAATCGGCGGAGTTTATGGCGTCTTCCTCAGCAGCGACGCCTTCGTGTTCTTCGTCTTCTACGAAATCGCGATCGTGCCGAAATATTTCCTGATCGCGAACTGGGGCTCCACCAACCGCGAATACGGCGCGATGAAACTCGTGCTCTATTCGTTCGCCGGCAGCGCGCTGGTCCTCGCCGGCGTCATCTGGGCCTACGCGACGGCCGGTTCGCACAGCTTCGCCCTCGGCGACCTCGCGAGCGCCGCGGTGAATTTCTCCCGCGGGCAGCAACTCGGCATGTTCGCGCTAATCTTTCTCGGGTTCGCGGTCCTCGCCGGCATGTTCCCCTTCCACACGTGGGCACCCACCGGCCACGTCGCGGCGCCCACGGCGGCATCCATGCTGCTTGCCGGCGTCGTGATGAAGCTCGGCGCCTACGGCTGCCTGCGCGTGGCGATGCCGCTGTTCCCCGTCGGCCTCGCTTATTGGCAGCCGTTCATCGCGTGGCTGGCCATCATCGGAATCATCTACGCGGGCCTCATCGCGCTGGTGCAGGACGATTTCAAGTTCGTGATCGGCTACTCGAGCGTGAGCCACATGGGCTTTGTCCTGCTCGGCCTGGCCGCCGCCAACGCGCAGGCGGTCAGCGGCGCGGTGCTCCAGATGTTTTCCCACGGCGTCATCGCGGGCCTCCTCTTCGCCGTCGTCGGCCGGATGGTCTATGAGCGTACGCACACCCGGAAGCTCGCCGATTTGCGCCGCATGCCCCTGCACAAGCTCATGCCTTTTGCCGCGCTGACCTTCGTCCTCGCCGGCCTCGCCTCAATGGGCATGCCCGGATTCAGCGGGTTCCCCGCCGAACTCACCATCCTGATCGGCACGTGGAAGGTTTCCCCGCTCTGGGCCACCTTCGCCGCGGCCGGTGTGCTGGTGGCCGCCGCCTTCACCCTCCGGGTCATCCAGGTCTCGTTCTTCGGCACGACGGAGGGCTTGCGCGCCGTCAGCCATGAAGTCCACCACGCGGGTCACGACGGGCCCGGGGACCATTCTCATTTCGTGCCGATCACGTGGCCGGAGCGGACCGGCGCCCTCCTCCTGATCGCGGCAACCGTCTACGTCGGTTTGAAGCCAGACGTGCTCTTGAACTTGATTGGGCCGGCGCTGCAGTCACCGCTCTTTCAAGCAGCGTTGAAGGGGGGCACGCCATGACGACGAACTACCTCGAAATTCTACGGGCGCTGGCGCCGGAAACGGCCCTCGTCGTCGGTGCGCTGGCGGTGCTGGGATACGATTTGCTCGCCGGCAAACGGCAGGTCGAAGCCGCGCGGCGGCAAGTTGCTGCCGTCGGCGGTCTGCTCGCTGTCGTCGTGGCAA
>CANJNJ010000187.1 GCA_947474995.1 Opitutaceae bacterium
CTCGCGTCGCGTCATGATTTGAAATTGTTCTGCTTCAGCCCGCCGCCGCCGGAGGGCGGTGGCAGCAAGGTTTGGTCCGCAGGCCAAACCTCCTTACTCCAATGTGTAGTACGGCCCGAGCTCCTTGATCAGAATATCGAGGAGCTTGTTCGCGTCGATTTCACCGTTGTGGCGCCAGAGGATCTTGCCGCCGGGGGCGACGAGCACCGTGTGCGGAAGCGGACCCGGCCATTGGGGATCGAGCGCCTCCATCAGTTTGTCGGCCGAGGCTTCGGCATAGAGAAAATTGACCGCCGTGCGACCCTCGGCCTTGAGGATCTTGGCCAGCGCGTCCGAGGGATGAGCGCTTTGCTTCTCGAGAAAACTTTTCGCCTGCGAAAATATCTTCGGATTATCCATGCTGATGGTAATCAGCTCGAACTTCCGCGTGCTGAGCCGGCGGGAGAAATTCACCAACTGGGGAAACTCGGCCACACACGGACCGCACCAGGTGGCCCACACGTTGAACAGCCGCAGGCGGTTGGAGTTGTTCTTCACCAACTCAGCGACGCCCTTGGCATCGATGTTCTCGAGAGTCACGGGACCGGCCTTCCACTTGGCGTCGAACTCGGCAACGGAATCGTTCTTCGTCTGCCACTTCGTGGCGCAGCCGAAGACATGCGTCATCGGCACCGTCACCGGCTTGCCCGCCAGCATCTCGACCAGGGCGTTGCGGGTGCTGTGCTGCTTGACGGTCGAGAGCGTCTCGTAGCGCGAGTCGTCGACCTGGCCGACGTAACGCAGCCGGCGGTCCTGGTCGAAAAGGTACACATGCGGCGTCGCGAGAACGCCGTACTTCTTCGCGATGATCTGCTTTTCCCCATCATAGATGTACGGGAACGGGAAATCGTTGTCCTTCGCATAGCGCTGCATGTCCTCGTAGCTGTCGGTGTACTTGGTGTACCCCAGCTCATGGATGGACAGCCCCTGGTTGCTGTTGGGATTGATCGCCACGACGTCGAGGCCCTTCGCCTTGAACTCGCGGACCATCGGCAGCAGCCGGGTCTCCGCCGCGTGGGAAATCGGGCAGTGGTTGGACAGGAAGACGACCATCAGCACGGGCGCCTTGAAGTCGGCCAGCGTGTAGCGCTTGCCGTCGATGCCGAGCAGGTCGAAGTCCGGCGCCTTGTCGCCGATCTTCAGCCGCGTGGCATCGGCCGGCAACTGGGCCTCGTAGTTGGTGCCCTTGGTACCGGGTGCCTTGGTGTAGTCCTCGGCAGAAACCAGCCGGGCGCCGACACCGGCCAGCAGGCCGACGAGCACGAGAGGGAGGAATTTCGATTTCATTTTGGTGAAGAGCAGGAACCGTGTTTCGGGGAAAAATTGCCGGTGGCACCGGACACTCAGGCCATCGCCTTCAACATGCCGCGCACGTAACCCATGGACTCGGCGAGGCCGATGGCGGGATTGGCGACTTCCTTTTCGTATTCGTAGGTCAGGACGCCGGAATACTTGATGGCCAGGAGGGCGGCGAGCACCCCGCGGGTGTCGATCTTCCCCGCCCCCTGCTCGATCGGGATGTCCACCTTGGCGCCGACATTGGCCTGCGTGTCCTTGAGGTGCACGTCGTAGAGGCGGGCGGCATAAGCCTTGATTGCCTCGGGCGCACTGGCCCCGGCGCGCAGCGTGTGGCTGACATCGATGCAAAGGCCGATGCGCGCGTCGTAGGACTGGACGGCCTTCCAAACATCGAGAGGAGACGGATAGATCGCGTCTTCGGGGCCGTGATTATGGATGGCCAGTTTCAGGTCGTATTCCTTGACCAGCTTGTTGACGAGCGGGAGGGCCTCGAGGGGCGCTTTGCAGACCAGCACCGGCAGATTGACCGCCTTGGCATTGTCGAAGGCCTTGCGGATTTTCGCCTCGTCGTTCGGCAGATTGGTGACGCCGGTGCCGTTCAGGGCGATGCCGGCCGCCTGCAACTTGGCCTTGGCCGCCTTGCACTCGTCGACCGACGCCGTCTCAAAATTGAGGTGCGCCTTGAAGATATTGGCGGTCTTGATGCGGATGGCCTTCAGGACAGCGATGCTGTCGTCGAGCGACATCGTGCGCGTCGAGTACGTCGCGACCCCGAGGCGAAGCCCGTTTTCCCAGTCCCCGCCCGTCTGAGGCTGGGCGGCGCCGGCCGCCTTCTCGGCCGACCAAACGGAAGTATTAAGCAACGGCAGCGCAAAGGCGCCAACGGCGGCAGTCTTGAGAGCCTCGCGACGGGTGAACAATTTGGTTTGGGACATGGGAAGACAGCAGGGGGGGATGAGGGCGAAGGTAAACCGACTTGGCGGGGCGCCAAACCAGGGGAGGCCGGACACTACGGCTTGGGCTACCGCCGGCAAGAAACTACTTCGAACCAGCGGCCGTGGGAGCAAATCAGATTTTGAGCGGCTGGTTTGTCGTCCCGGCTTCAGCCGGAATCCCAGCGCTCGAACCTTCCCCTGAGGGCGGAACTACCAGCACCGGCGGCCAGATTCGCACCGGTCCAGTTTCAAGATCTCCTCGCCTCCCCCGCGCTCGCAAACTTGCGCAGGTACTTGAGCGCGACTTCGAACTCGTGGGGCAACGGCGCGGCCAGCGTGATCGGCTCGCGCGTCACGGGATGCTTCAAGGTCAACTCGCTGGCGTGCAAGGCGAGCCGCGCAATCAGCGGCTTTTCCTCGTCGCGCCCTTTGTAGCGCCGCTTGAAATCCGAGAGCCGCAATTCGATCGCCAGATCGCCATAAAAAGGATCGTTGAGAATCGGCGCCCCGGCCGCGGCGAGATGGATCCGCAACTGGTGGGTGCGACCCGTGAGGGGCTGGCATTCCACAAAAGCATAACCCGGCCGGCCCGGCGGGCCGCGAAACCGTTCCAGCGTGCGAAATTCCGTGACGCAGTCCTTGCCCCCGCGGCCTTTGAAGACCCGCATCCGGCCGGGCTGGCGCTCGTCCTCGCCCAGGGCGAGGTCGACGGTGAACGCATCCGGCAAAGCGCCGGTGGCATCGCGAATCGGCGCCGCGACCTTCATCGCCTGCTCCGCGGGCAGGATGACGACGAAGGCATGATATTTCTTTGCCACCGTTTTCGACTGGAACTGGCCCGACAGAAAATCGAGCGCCGGCTTGGTTTTCGCACAGAGGAGCAGCCCGCTGGTGTCGGCATCGAGCCGGTGCACATTGGCGACCGAGTGGCCGTAGCGGGGATGCGTGTGAATCAGCCCCATGAGATTCTCCCGCTTCTTGTCCCACCGGTCGGGTGCAACCAACAGCCCGCTGGGCTTGTCGAAAGCCACCATGGCATCGTCCTCAAAAGCTATCGGTGGCAATGGCATGGCGAGGCTTGTAGTGCAGTTTGGGCCAAGAACGAAGCGCGAACCGGCCTTAATTCGCTTGCGGCACCCGCCGCACCCGACTGCCTTCATCGCGCCTCCCTCCTCATGACGGTTTGGCCAAAAAGTCTCCTGACGTTGGGCACCAACGTGCTGACGGCGCAAACCGCGGCTCGCTTGCGCCGGAGGCGCGCGGCGATCGGCGCGCAACGGGTGGCGTTCGAGACGCTGAACCGGCGGCTGGCCACAACCTCGTTCTGGCGCGAAGCGGGGATCGAGCCCGGCGCCGGCTACGAAAAATTTCGCACCCGCGTTGTGCTCCGGCGGCACGAGCATCTGGCCCCCGCGATTGAGCGGATGCAGCGCGGCGAAACGAATGTGCTCTGGCCGGGCCGTTGCGTGTTCTTTGCCGCCACCTCCGGGACCAGCACGGGCGTCGCACGGTTGCTGCCCGTCACGGCCGAGATGCTCACGCATTTTCGCGGCGCCAGCGGCGACGCCCTGCTCTATTATACCGCCCGCGTCGGCCATGCCGGCGTTTTCCGCGGACGGCATCTCTATCTCGGAAACTCGACGGCGCTCCGCCCGCTGGCATCCGGCAGCCCGGAACAGGCTTATGCCACGGAGTTGGACGGCATTCTCGCGCTCAATTTTTCCCGATCCGCCGAAAGACACCTCTGCGAGCCGGGCACGGCCATCGCTGAAATGCCGGAAGGTCCGGCCAAATATGATGCCATCGCGACCCGGGTCGCCACTCGCGACATTTCCCTCGCGGCCGCGACGCCAAGTTCCGGGCTGCACTTCGCCCGGGCGATGCAGGAGAGAATCGCGGTCGGCAAGAACCGCCTCCCCCATCTGCAGGGTCTCTGGCCCAACTTCGAGTGCTTCGTGCACTCCGGCCTTTCCATCGCCCCATGGCAGGAGGAACTGCGGCGATTCTTTGGCCCCACCATCAAGTTTCACGAAGTCTATTCCGCGTGCGAAGGCTTCGTGGCGGCCCAGGATTCCGAGTCCTCAGCCGGACTGCGCCTGATGGCGGACCGCGGGATTTTCTTTGAATTTCTGCCCATGGCCGACTTTGACGAAGGCCGGCTCGCGCAACTCGGGCCCAAGGCCGTGCCGCTCGCCGACGTCAAAATCGGCGTCGGCTACGCGGTGCTCGTGACCACACCCGGCGGCCTGGCGCGTTATCTCTTGGGTGACGTCGTCCGCTTTGTCTCGCTCGAACCACCGCGACTGGTGCATGTCGGCCGCACCGATTTGCTGCTGGGTTCCTTTGGCGAACGGGTACTGGAAAAGGATCTCACCGATGCCCTCCTGGCGGTTTGCCAGCGACACAACTGGAGCATCGTGAACTTCCATGTGTCACCCCATGCGCCGGCGCCCTTCGGCGGCCAGCCTCGACGGCAACACGAGTGGTGGATCGAACTCAGGCCCGGAACCGTGCGGACACCCGTGGGACCGGCCATGGCCCTGGAAATCGACGCGGAACTGCATCGACTGAACGCCGACTACGCCGCCCGCCGCAAAGGCAGCCGGCTCGATGCGCCGACGGTTCGATTGGTCATGCCCGGCATTTTCGAACATTGGCAGCGCTACAGCCGGCGCTGGGGCGGAAAGTCCAAGGTTCCGCGCTGTCGCACCGACCGTTTGGTCGCGGAAGAGCTGCTGCAAATGACAAATTTTGCGCCGGACTGATTCAGCCAAAGCGTGCATGGAAAAAACGCGCCCAAGAAACAAATTCATGCGTGGGCCCCGACGCCCAAACCGTCGACCCTGGCGACGCAGCTGGCATGCAGCCTGCTAAACGTCAGTCGGTTCTGCCCAATCATGGTTTTGGGTAGCGTGAACCGGCCGCAGGGCCGGAAATAGAAAAAACTGGGGCCGGCGTTAAGGGGTTATCGCCGGCCCCTTCTGTTTTTTCCGACGCCAAGCGTCGGAAAAAACACCCTCCGTCGCCTCGGCGAAGGAGGGTCGATAGCCGTCCCTTGCCCTCTTACCTCAAACTCGATCCCTCACCCGCCGCGCCCCTAGTTCAACAGCGCCGCGATCTTCTTCTCGTAGTCCGCCGCTGCCTCGACCCCGACCTTGCGGTCGCGAATCTGACCGGCGCGATCCACCAGAAAAGTCGTCGGAATCGCCTCCAAGCCGCCAAAAGCCGTCTGGACGTTTTCGTCCCCCATCACGACTTGGTAGTTGATGTGGTATTTTTCGATGAACGCCTTCACGACGCCCGGACCCGCCTGATCGAGGGAAATACCCACGATCTCGAGGCCCTTCCCGCCGTGTTTTTTCACCAGTTCGATGTAACCGGGAATCTCCGTGACGCACGGACCGCACCACGTGGCCCAGAAATCAACCACGACCACCTTGCCCTTGTAGCGATCAAAATTGACGACCTGGCCGTTCACGTCCTTCAGCTGCCAGCCGGGCGCCGGCCCAAGCACGGGCAGTGCCGCCGTCGCGCCCGGCGTTCGCGCCGAAGCCGCCGGCTTGTCCTTGGCGCAGCCCGCCAGGCAGATCACGAGCGCGAGGCCCAACAGAACAGAAGCGGAGAAGGATCGTTTCATGCGGAAGAAAGGCGGACCGGAGGGATTCTTCGCGTCGCTCAGAATGACCAACGAGGTTCGGCGTCGGGGCGGACCGGCGTCACGTCCCGCGTGATTCCGGCAGGTCGAGTCCGAGCGTCTCGATGAACTTCTTCATCGCTGGCGTCAGGACGCGTCCCTTGCGATGCAGGATCGCCAGCGGCCGCGTGAACTCGCGTCCCTTGAATTGCAGCACGGCGAGCGTGCCCTGCTTCATTTCCTGGGCCACGGTCGCCTGCGGCACGATGGCAATGCCGTGATCGATTTCGACGGCGCGCTTCACCGTCTCGATGTTGTCGAACTCCATGACGGGCTCGATTTCAATTTTGTGCTCGCGGAAAATCTGGTCGACGGCCTTGCGCGTCGGGATGTCGGGATCGAATCCGATGAACTTCTGCCCGGTCAGTTCCTTGATCTCGATGTCCGTGCGCTTCGAGAGGGGATGCTGCGGATGCGTGATGAGGACCAGGTGGTCGTTGCGAAAGGGCAGGACCTCGATCTGCCTTTGCCGCACGGGGAAGGCGACCAAACCGAAGTCGACCGCGTTGTGCAGGATGTCCTCGTAGACGAGATTCGACCGCCGGTATTCCACCCGTACGTTGACCGAAGGGAAGTCGTGCAGGAAACGCTTGATGAACGGCGGCAGCTCGTGGAGCCCGATGGAGTAGATGGTCGAAATCCTAATGGTCCCGCTGATGACCTTCTTCATTTCCTGCATCTCCGAGAGGAGTTTCTCGTAGACATGGAGCATCTCCTTGGCCGCGTCGTAAACCCGCTGGCCTTCGCGCGTCAGTTGAAACTGCTTCTGGCTGCGATCGATGAGCAGCGTCTTGAAATGCCGCTCCATCGCCCGGGCCTGCTGGCTGACAGCGGATTGCGTAATACCGTTAAGCTTGGCCGATTTTGAGAAGCTCTTGGTTTCAACCAAGTCGGCGAAGATTTTGAAGTTTTCGATCTGCATGATTAGCTGTTGTTGTGACAGCCTGACTGAAACTTGCGCTATTAGTTCAAACGTTCAATTAGTTTTTCTAACCCCACGCCACTTATCGCCGCCATGTTCATTACCTACGAGGAGTTTGCCCAACGCGCCGACGGGATCCGCGCCCGGATTGATAGCGCCTGTCGCACGGCGGGGCGGGCCACGGGGACCATCGAGTTACTGGCGGTTACCAAAACCCACCCGGCCGCCGCGGTCGAGTACGCGGCGAAATACGGGCTCTGCGGCGTCGGTGAAAACCGGGTCCAGGAAGGGATCGAGAAGCGCGCTCAGGTCGCGGCCACCATTCGCTGGGAACTCATCGGCCACCTGCAGACCAACAAGGCCAAGCTGGCCGCCACTCACTTTGATCGCATCCAGAGCGTCGACCGCGAAAAACTCCTGAACCAGCTCGATCGCGCCGCGACCGAAGCCAATCGCATCCTGCCAATCCTTTTGCAGATCAACGCCGGCAACGATCCGGCCAAGTTTGGCGCGGATCTGGCGG
Organism: Opitutaceae bacterium; assembly: GCA_947474995.1. Lineage (GTDB taxonomy): Bacteria > Verrucomicrobiota > Verrucomicrobiia > Opitutales > Opitutaceae > ER46. Next base: position 7,413 of record CANJNJ010000187.1, read on the forward strand.
ACGCTCCCCGTTTGCTGGAGACGGCGCTGCTCAAAAAGAACCTGCGGGTCGACGGCTTGATGACGATTGCACCGCTCGGGGTCGACGCGGCCACCACGGCCGACCACGCGGCCCGCACGTTCAACACCCTGCGCGGGCTCCGCGACGACCTGGCCGCCCGTTTCGGCGTCGCCCTGCGGGAGTTGTCGATGGGCATGACCGGCGACCTGGAAATTGCCGTCGCCACCGGCAGCACGCTGGTCCGCGTGGGCACGGCGCTCTATGGGGCGAGGGACGTGACGGCGGCAACGGCGGGCTAGAGCCGGCGTTCCCTTTTCTCGCCACGTTCGCGAGCGCGTTATGCCGACGCCGAGCGGAACCCGGTGCTACGTTGCGCAAGGGAATTTTTCCGCCCTCGCGTCGGTTTCCCTGTTGCGCTGCACGAAAAATCTTTTTCGCTTTTCGAGCGTGGAACTCGACACACTTAGCGCGGCGCAGCGGGAGGCCTTTCTGAGTTTGCTCGACGACTTGAATCCCACGGTGCGGCTCGCCCTCCTCGCCCACTTCACCGAACTCGGCCCGAAGGCCGCGCCGTTCCTGCAGAGTGTCGCCCGCGGTTCGAATCGCGTGCTCGCGCGCCACGCCACCTGGTTTCTCGAGGAGCTGCCATTCACCGATCCCGTGGCGGAGTTTCACGGTTTTATTCGCTCGCTGAATTACGAGCTCGAGACCGGCGCCCTCCTGTTGGCGCGCACCGTCACGCCGCGCCTCGACGCGGGCCGCTGCTGCCTGACGCTCGATGCCATCGCCGAGCGTTGCCGCGAACTCATCGTCGAGCCGTCATCGGCCCGCGAAAAATGCCGGATTCTCAATCGCGTGCTGTTCCACGAATGGGGCTTTCACGGCAACGTCGAACACTACACGGACCCGAAAAACAGCTTCCTCGATCAGGTGCTCGAGCGCCGCACCGGCATTCCACTTTCCCTCAGCCTGGTTTACCTGCTGGTCGCCGGCCGCCTCGGCCTGGAACTCGAGCCCGTCAGCCTGCCGGGACATTTCATCGTCGGCTGTTTTGTCGACGACCTGCCGTTCTTCATCGATCCCTTTGATCGCGGCGTTTTCCGCGACGCCGGGGACGTCTTTGATATGCTGCGCGCGAACAACATCACGCCCAAGGCGAGTGATCTGGCCCCGACCCCCGTGCGCGAAGTCCTCTGTCGCAGCTGCCGCAACCTGGTGAATCACTATACCGCCGCCGGCGAGCCCGAGCGCGCCCGGTTGTTTA
>CANJNJ010000188.1 GCA_947474995.1 Opitutaceae bacterium
AGGGAAACATTCTTCGCGGAAACCGCGCCTCGTTTGTAGTCCCGCCTTTAGGCGGAAGGTTTGAACGGAGCGGATTCCGCCTAAAGGCGGAACGACAAACGGATCGGTTTCTTCCCGCGCTTCCCGTTCGAAGTAAAATGCGTTTTACGATTTTGGGCCGTGGGGCTAAGGCTGAGGCGGTCACGGCACAGGACGCCGGGGGCCGCGAGCCCGGTCACAAAATTCGAGACTGGCGGGCGCGAAATGGATGGGATGAAGTCAGGAAGAATCCAACCCCGTGTCCAAGCAACCTCTCAAGCCTGACCCCCAGTCGCAGGTCCAAGTAGAAGGGGCCGGGCGGTGGCTCGCCGGACTGTGGCGCCGGGTCCAAGATTTTTCCGGGATGACGGGCGAGGCCACGTATCTCTGGCCGCGCTGGCTGGTGCTGCGCGCGGTTGGCGTCGTCTTCATCTTCATGTTCGCCGGCATCGTCGACGAGGGGCGCGCGTTGCTGGGCCCCCACGGCCTGGTGCCGTTGGACGGCTACTTCGGGCAGATCAAGGACACGTTGCACGGCCCACTGGAAAACATCTTCCTGGCGCCGACCCTGTTTTGGTTCAACACGAGCGCGACGATGATTACGGCGCTGGCGTGGCTCGGAATCGCGGCGGCGGTCGCCTTGGTTTTGAATCTCTGGCCGCGGATGGCGCTCTTCGTCTGCTGGCTGGTTTTTCTCTCGTTTGTCACCACGTGGGGCGAATTTTCCCCCACGCAGATCGACAACATGATGCTGGAGACGGCGCTGCTCTGCATTCCTTTCGCGCCGCCCGGGTTTCGCCCGGGCCTCGGCGCCAGGTTTCCGCCGCGGCCGATCGCGGTCTTGGCGATGCGCTGGCTGCTCTTTCGCGGGATGTTCGAGTCCGGGGTGGTGAAGCTGATCTCCGATGACCCGCTGTGGCGCAACTTCACGGCGATGGACATCATGTACGAGACGAGTCCGGCGCCGACGATTTTTGGCTACTGGGCGTTTCAGCTGCCCCATGCCTACCATTTTTTCGAGGTGGCGTTGACGTTTGCCGCCGAGTTGCTGGCGCCGCTGCAGGCCCTCTTGGGTGGGCGGCGCGGCCGATGGTGGGCGCTGTTCTGGTGGACCGCGTTGCAAGGGGGCATCGAACTGACCGCCAATTTTGGCTGGATCAATCTGGGGGCGCTGGGGCTGGGCCTCCTGCTGCTCGACGACCAGATGGTTTACGCGCTCTTCGACAAGCTGGGCCGGAAGTCGACCGGGGCGTGGCTGGCCGAGCGTGCGGGGGCCGAACCCTCCTCCGCGCCTGGGCCGTGGCGCCTTTATGGCCTGCGGATCGCGCTTGGGCTGCATTTTGGCGTGACGCTGTACTATTTTGCGAAGGTGTGCCGCGTGCCGGTGGAGAATTTTCCGGGCATGATGACGACACCGGTGAAACTGCTCTCGGGGCTGCAGAGCGCCAACCGGTATTACCTCTTTGAGCACCTTCATCCCGAGCACAAACAAATCGACTTCGAGGGTTCCAACGACGGGGGGAAAACCTGGCGCACCTACGAGACGCGCCACCTGCCGCAGCGAGAGGATCAATTCCCGGCGTTCATCGCCCCGTGGTTTCCCCGCTTTGAGAATACGATCTTCTTTGAAAGCTCGCGGAGCGGCACGACGTCGGTCGTGTCGGTCGTGGCGACCCATCTCCTGCGCCGGAATCCGGAGGTGATCGCGCGCTTCAGGCGGGATCCTTTTCCCGACCGCCCGCCGACCGTGATGCGCATGCGGCGTTACCGGCTGTTTCTGACCGATGCGGAAACCCATCGGCGAACCGGACATTACTGGCGCAAGGAATTGGTGGGGGACTATCTGCCTCCTTTCTATTTTACGGCACAGGGCGAGGTGGCCCAGTTCAGCCTGGCGGACGTGGAGGCGGCCATGGCGGCGGGCAATTATGGCGCCGCGATGGCGGTGCTCGAGCGCCAGTACGAACTCGGAAATCTGGAGGCGGGGCTGCGCCTCGCGGACATGTATGCGCGCGGCCAGGGCGTGGTGGCACAGCCGGCCAAGGTTTTCGCGCTGACGACGGAGGTGGCGGAACGCGGCGAACTGAGGGGACTGCACGGCCTTGGGCTGTGCTATGAATTTGGAGTGGGTGTGACGGTCGACTACGCCAAGGCGGCGGCGCTTTACCGGCGGGCCGCGGCAGGGGGTTACTTGCGTTCGATGTTTTCGCTGGGTGCGCTTTCGGCTCAGGCGCGCCTAGGCCCAAAGGACGACATCGAGGGACTGGCCTGGCTGCTGACGGCACTTCATCGGGCCACCAGCGAGGACGCGGCCGCCCGACTGATTCGCGAGCAACAGCCAGCCTTGGCGCAGCGATTGATGGCCCGGATGTCGGCCGAGGATGTCGCCCAGGCGAAAGCCAGGGCGGCCCTCAGGCGTTGAAATCTCCCGAAGCGGCGGACGTTGCGCGGGCGAAGGCTAACGCGACGGCGGCGGGCCGAGTCGCGCTTCCAGCCGCGAGAGATTTTCCCTGGCGCCGGGGTAATTGGGAGCGAGCGAAAGCGCTCGGCGGAAGTGGTCGATCGCCGCGGGCGCGCGCCCAAGTTGGGCGCAGAGCACACCGGCGTTGAAGTGGAGCTCGGCCGTCGGTGGCCCCAGGGTGAGGAGCGCCTCGAATTGCTGCAACGCTTCCGCGGGCTGGCCCATTTCCGCCAACACGCCGCCCAGATTGTAGCGGTCCTGGGGTAGGACAGGTCCGAGTCGCGCCGCCTCCCGAAATTGGGCCAGGGCCTGATCCCGGCGGTTGGCCATCAGGAAGGCGATCCCGAGGTTAAGATGACTTTTGACCGAATCCGGTTTGAGCCGGACGGCGGTTTCATTGCGAGCGATGGCCTCGTCGATCCGGCCCGCGCGGGCCAAGGCGGCGCCCAGATTGGTCAGGACCTCGACATCGCCGGGATCGGACTGGAGTGCCCGCTCATAGTTCTGGATCGCCTCGGCCGTCCGGCCCGCGAGCGCGAATCCGTTGGCCAGCGCGAAGCGGGCCTGGCTGTTGTCCGGGCTCAACGCGACCGCCCGCTCAAATTCCGCCATGGCCTCGGCCTGGCGCCCGGCGGCGAGGAGGGTGTTGCCGTAGCTGAGTCGCACCGGGGCCTTGTCTGGCGCGAGTTTGACGGCCTGCTCAAGTGCGGTGAGCGCCTCGCGATTTCGTCCGGCGTGGGCGTAGGCCAGCCCGAGGTTATTGTAGATTTTCGCGTCCTGCGGTGCGAGCGAACGGGCCTTTTCCAGCGAGGCGATCCCTTCGTCGGTTCGTCCGGCCGCCAGGTAGGCATCACCGAGATGCAGATGGGCGCGCTCCTGGTCGGGTCGCTTGGCGACCGTATCGCGCCAGAGGTCGATCGCGGAGTGGTAGGTGAGGTTGCGTTGGTAGGTGGCGAACGCCTCGACGACCGTGAGTGGCAGCAGGATGGTCAGGGCGAGAGTGGGGGAGAGCCGCCAGAAAAGCAGCACGAGCGGCGCGATAATGGCCACGAGCGGCAGATACATCCGGTGCTCCGCGATGGTTTGGGTGACCACGGGGATGAGGCTCGATGACGGTGCGAGGATGGCGAAGAACCACAGGCCGAGAAACCCCAGGGCTGACTTCCGGCGCAGGGCGACGACCGTGGCCGTGAGCAGAGCGAGGGTGACCAGCGAACCGAAGAGGATTTGCCCGGTGGCTGGGCGAACGTTGGCGCCGTAATCGAAAACCAAGTCGGCGGGCCAAAGCGTGAGGCCCAGATAGCGAACGATGGCCGTGGTTTGGACCAGGGCGTAGCTCCACCACGAACTTGAGGCGGCAAAGCCGACCGTGGCGCCACGGCCCGAATTGGCGATGACCAGCGCACCCAGCAGCAGCCACGTCGAAGCCAGCGCGAGATGGAAATTGCGGCGGTTTTGCCAGGCCTTCTGCCAGGAGCCGCTAACCAAGATGGCGTCGTAAAAGAACAGGATTAATGGCGCGGAGGCCATGACCTCCTTGGTCGCCATGCCGAGAAGACAGCTGAGGAACGTGAGTGCCGGCCAAAGGCGCGAGGTCGGAGACTCGGTGGCACGAACGAAGGCGTAAACGGCCCCGAGATAAAACAAGCCCATCAAGGATTCCGCGCGTTGAATGACGTACGTGACCGACTCGGTTTGCAGGGGATGCAAGGCCCAGAGCAACGTCATGAGCAGGGCGAGGGTCGTGGCGGAGCGGCCGAACGAAGGTGCCAGCAGCGGCAAACGCAGCGTGCGCCGCACAACTCCGAACAGGAACAGCGCCGCGCATCCGTGAACGAGCAGGTTGAGGAGGTGATAGCCGGATGCGTCAAATCCTCCGAACGCGTAGTTCACGGCCAGCGAGGCATTGACCATGGGGCGGCCGCCCACGGTGATGCCCGTGCCCGCGGGAGGAAAGAACGCGGTGCGGAGGCTGCGGATACTCGGGTTGGCGAGGATGGAGTCGGTGTCGTCGAGGAGGAAAGGCACCTGCCACGTATTCGCGTAGGCCATCGCCAGCGCGGCGATGACCACGCTGACGGCACCCCAGCGCCAAGCCGGGCGATCCGGTGGGGAAGGGGTAGTCGGGGCGGGATTTTCGAGGGGACTTTTCAAGGCGGAGGCAAGCGGCCGGCGCGGCTGGGGCGCAGCCCTTACTCAGGAGGACGGGAGGTCGTTGGTCGATACCGGAGCGGGTGGGACGATTTTGGGCCGGTCGCTGGGGAAGCACGGGCGAATCTTCCTCCCACGGCGAACGTCTTTATTGGAGGCCCCCGTGTCACCCGCCGCGGAGTTGCCCCCTCCTCCCAGAGCCGCCAACATTCGATGCGATAACGCCCTTTTAGTCTAGACTGGCAAGGCTGGGCGACTATCTGTTCCCCCCCCCCCCGTTGATCTGAACTTTAGCCCAGTCTTCCGGCTTCTTCTGACTTAACCCCGAGGGCCCCGGATCGTTTTCCGACGTCTGGGACGGCCCGCCAATTTTTTGCAAGCATACCGAAACCGAATTCCTCCCTCATGAAACTACGTTTAGCCTGCCTCGTTCCCCTCGCCATTGTGGCGACGCTCAGCCCGGGCGTTTCCCCGGCGCGTGGTCAGGCGGCTCCGACCGCTTCCGACACCAAGACTGAGACCACCGTCAAACTCGATCCTTTCCAGGTGAGTGCCGACTCCGATGTCGGTTTTGTCGCTGCCAGTTCTCTCGCGGGTGGGCGCATTGCGACCGCCCTCAAGGATTCCCCGGTGGCGTATTCGGTCGTCACCAAGGAATTTCTCGATGCGTTCAACCTGACCGATGTCACCCAGGCGGCGTCCTTCACCGTGGCCGCCGGCTCGGTCGACAACGACGGCACGCAGCGGCAATACGGGCGCACGGAATCCTCGCAGCTGACCATTCGCGGAGTCCAGGTGGGCACGCCGCAGGTGAACTTCTTCAATTTCCAATACACGAGCGACAACTTCGACGTGGATCGCGTCGACTTCGGCCGTGGTCCCAACTCGGTCCTTTTCGGCGCCGGCAGCGTCGGCGGCACCGTGAACACGGTGACGAAGCAGGCGAGCACGACCAAGAAAATCCAGGAACTGCGCGTGCAGGTCGGCAGCTATCACCGCTACCGGCTCACGGCGGACATCAACCAGCCGATCAATGACAAGCTGGCGCTGCGGATGAATCTCCTCTGGACCGAGGGTGACACGTGGCGCGCCTATGAATGGACCAAGCGTTATGGCTACCAGGTCGCGGTGACCTACCACCTCACGCCCAAGCTGACGCTGCGCGGCGAGATGGAGTACGGCGATCGCACCGAGTCGAAGTTCACGATCTTGCGCGACACGTTCTCGGCCTGGGACGGTAAGACCTTCGACCTTTACGAAACGCCGCTCACCGGGGCGGGAGCCCCGACCAACGCCGCCCTCGCCGCGGCGGGTATCGCGCGCCGGACGCCGATGAAATGGACCGCCAACCAGGCCTTCGGACCCAATCCGCTCAATTTCCAAAATCACTTTGAAACCGTGGGCGCAGCCTACAACGCGGATCCGACGCTGACCAATCGCATCAACGGCAAGCCGATCCTGAGCAACGCGCTGAGCTTCCGCGGGGCAGAACTGGTTGGATCGTTTTCGGGCATCAGTGACAAGGATCGCTTTGCCCAGTCGGGTGCGGGCTCGGCGTATGTGCGGCCCTTTGGCCTGTCAGACACCACCATGTGGAGCAGCCACGTCCCCACCTACCACGAAAAGAGCATCAGTAAATCGATGTTCCTGAGCTATAACGTGGGTGACAGCCTGTTCATGGAGGTGGCGGCGAACGTCAACTACTCGAGCCTTTTTGGCCGGTCGAACGTGCGCGATGGCCTGAACGACGTGCGCCTGGATGTCGTGCGGACACTGCCGAATGGCGTGCCCAACCCAAACTTTCTGCATCTCTACGACGAGTACTTCGACCAGCGGGTCTGGAAGATCTACTTTTTCGACAATTTGCGCGCCCAGGCCGTGTACCGCAAGGACACGCGCCTTGGAAAACTGCAGGCTGGCGTCATGATCGGGCAGACCCACCAGTATCTCTACGAGCGGTCGGACCAGTTCATCCTGCCCCTGACCAGCATCCGGCCGGATGCGCGGGGCTGGGCCATCGACGTCGAGCAGTCGCAATTTACCTATTGGGTCCGCGATTATGCCGACGCGACGCGGCGCCCGTTTGACCCCGACCGGATCGTGCGCACCCCGATTACGCTCTACAATCCCGTCAATGGCGTCACCGAGACGGTCACGCCCCGGTATGTCTCCGATATTCGCCGCGAAGAGCGGCTGGGCGACAATGCGCGGCGATTCCAATTTCTCCAGGGCGCCGGCAACCTCGATCTGTTCAAGAACAAGCTGATTCTCATCGGGGCGTTCCGGCGGGACTTCACGCGATCGCAGCAAGTGCGTTACCTGCAGGCCGACCGCATGCCTCCGGGTTGGGACGGCACGACGCTGACCTATCGCCCGATGCCTCCGGCCGACTATTATGCCCTGCGGTATTTCCCGAAGGATGCCAACGGCAAGGTCACCGGCCCGGATGATGGCGCCTTTGTGCGGCCCACCGTCAACGTCAACGGCACGTTGAACCGGGCGCCGCAATACGCCAACGATCGGTTCCGGGACGACTACAGCGTGCCGGTGCAGGTCAACAACGTGAACACGTTCACCACGGGTGCGGTCGTGAATGTGAAGCCGTGGCTCGGCGTTTATGGCAACGTCAGCGAAACGTTCGACCTTTCCTCCGGGACGACGCCGTTGATCGACGGCAGCCTGGGCAAGAATACGCTTTCGCGCGGTCACGACTACGGGGTGCGCGTGACGCTGCCCAACGGCCGGATGTCGCTCAGCGTCGGCGCTTACGATGCCTATCAGGTCGGTGCCCGCGTTACGGCGCCCGGTGGGTTCACCGGCGCCTACAGCAGCATCGCCCAGGCGCCGATCGTGGGAGATCTCTCCGATACGGGGCAGAATAATCGCGGCCTGCGGACCTTTACGTTTGCGGTGCAATCCACGGTCACCTCGTCGGTCAAGGGCTATGAAGCGGAATTGACCGCCAACTTCACGCCGGCCTGGCGGCTCACGTTGAATGCGAGCAGGACGGAGGCCATCATTACGGATCGGTATCCGGAGATGATTCAATACATCAAGGACACCGACGCGACCATCCGGGGTATTTTGGCCGATGCAGGCGTGGTCATTGGTTCGAACAATGTGGCGGCGATCAATCCGGCGCTCAATGACCCGACCAAGATCAATCAGACGAAGGTGCTGGCGGCCGCCAATGCCTGGAACACGCTGCAGCAATCCGTTGTTCCCAACGTGGTCGGCACGCTGCCGCAATTGCAGACGGGCCAAAACCCATGGATCGCCAATCTGGCCACGGACTATCGCCTGCGCTCCGGCAAGCTCAAGGGGCTGCGCTTGGGACTGGGCATCAATTACCGCGGCGGCACCGTGGTTGGGTTTCGGGCCAGCGACACGATCGTCGATCCCAACAACGCGACGAAGGCCATCGATGATCCGAAGGTCGACCAGTACACTCCGATTTACGGCAATTCCTATTACAAGGGCACGGGCACGCTGTCCTACACGGTTACCTTGAAGGAACGCGGCCGGATGGCGCCCAAGACGGTTCAGTTCGATCTGCAAATCGACAATTTGTTCGATTACACCAAGCCGATTTACGGCAACCTTGGGACCTCGGCCGCCACGGGCCCGACCAAGATGGTGCCGTTGAATGGAGACTGGACGAACCCCGCCTCGAAGACGGTGCCCGGAAACCCCGGCCTGTTGATGCCGCGGAATTACATGCTGACGGCCAAGTTCAACTTCTGATGTGGTACGACTGGACCCGTCTGCCCGGTTTCGTTGCTCCGCGATTCACGTGGCGGAGCGAGGGGGCGGGGCGCTCGCCCGCTCTTAGCCGTAACCATGCAACCCCCACCGCAAAACGCGTTTTGCTCCGGACGGAAAGAAACGTTAGTTCTCGTAGCCCTGCTCGAGAGAGCAGGGATGGCCTTCGGTCCATGGCAGAGTCCCGCTTCTCTCGAAGCGGGCTACAACGGGGCTGTTTCTTGAGAGTCGGAGTGGGTTCCCTCTCCGAGAACGAATCCA
>CANJNJ010000189.1 GCA_947474995.1 Opitutaceae bacterium
CCACGGAACACCTCGCCACGGCGATCTCCGAGGGCCTGCTGAACCTGGTTACCCCCGAGCTCTTTGCCGCGCCCCGCGTGGACCAATCCGCGGTCATCACCAGCACCGCGAACGAGCATCACCAGATCGGGGGCCGGATGGTGGCCGACCTCTTTGCCGCACAGGGCTGGCGCAGCCATTTCCTGGGCGCCAGCACGCCGCTGGCCGGCGTGCTGGCGTTGATCGCGGAAAAGAAGCCGGATGTCGTGGCGTTGTCCGTGGCCCTGGCCCTCAACCTGCCGGCGGCCGTGACGGCCGCCCTCGCCATCCATGCCGCCTGTCCCGGGCGGCCCATTCTCGTCGGCGGCCAGGCGCTGCGCTGGGGCGGAGCGGAGCAACTGGAGCAACTGCCCGGTGTGCAGTGCCTGTCGGGCCTCGGCGAGCTCGAATCATGGATCGAAACCGCCACGTCCCATGGCTGACGATGCCAGCACAAATGCGGCCCTGCGCACCTACCTGTGGGAATCCGCGCCGGTGCTGGCGCTCCGCCTCGATGCCGGCCATGGCGTGACGGAGGCCAACGCCCAGGCACGACAGTTGCTCCGCAGCGAACTGCTCGGCCGACCCTTCGCGGATCAGATCGTGGGATTCACCCGGCCGGCCGACGTGCCGGCACTCTTGCGGCAGGAGGGCGTGGTGCACCCGCTGACGCTCGCCACCGCCGCGGGCCTGCCCGAGACGGTGGGCTTCCGTTTCTTTCCCGTCCGCGGCGGGACGCTCGCGCTGGGGAGTCCTGATTTCCAGGAACAGCAGGCGCTGCGCAATCAGATGCTCAGCCTGAATCGCGAGCTGAACAACCTCACGCGGCAACTCCAGCAGGCGAATGCGGAACTGAAGGAGTTAAACCAGCTGAAGGATCGTTTTCTCGGCATGGCCGCGCACGACCTGCGCAAACCGATTGGCATCATCATGACGTACCTCGATCTGGTCCTCGACAAAGCCGGGCCGCAATTCTCCGCGGAGCACCGGGAATTCCTGCGCACGAGCCTGCAGGCCGCCACGGGCATGAAGGAGCTGATCGACGGATTCCTGGACCTGGCCGTCATGGAGTCGGGGCACCTGCGGCTCGAGGTCGCCCCGACGACGGCCGGGCAGTTGCTGACCGACGCCGAGGCGATCGCGCGTCCGCTGGCCGAGCGAAAGAAAATCTCCCTGCTGGTGGAACCGGGCGACGGCACGCGCCGGCTGCCCGTCGACGGACCCAAGCTGCAGCAGGTCCTCCTGAACCTGATCGGCAATGCGGTGGAACACTCCCGGCCCGGCCAGCGCGTGTGGCTCGGCGCGCGCTGGGAGGAGCAGAGCGTGGTCGTCGCCGTGCGGGACGAAGGACCGGGCCTCGCGCCGGAAGATCAGGCGCGGCTGTTCACCGCCTTCGGCCGCGCCGGCCCCAAAAAAACCGCCGGCAAACGCAGCACGGGGCTGGGCCTCGCCATTGCGCGGCTGATTGTCGAGGCGCATGGCGGCCGGATCTGGGTCGAAAGCCAACCCGGCAAAGGCGCGACGTTTTTTTGCACCGTACCCGCCGTGAATGATGCCGCCCAACCGCCATCAAGGAATGCCCCATGAACCGCGCCGACACACCGAGGGCTTGGGGAACCCAATCGGGCCTCAACTGCGGCTGTGTCCAAGAATTCCCCAAGGCAATCGGGCCGCAAAAAAACCGAGGGCGGCGGAACCGCAACCAAACTCACGCGCCAGACTTTTTTGCACAGGAGGCCAGCCCGAGAGCGATCCGAGACCAACCCCTCCGCCCGACCTCGGTTCGTGCTCCTGTAAACTTCCGGGGCTTGGACCGGATTTTCACGCGGATAAGGATTCGCCCGGTTGGATTTACCCGCGTCCATCCGCGTGATCCGCGAAATCCTGCCGCCGGGCCGCGTGAAAAATCCTCCAAGGCCATTTTGCCCCCAAGAGGCGCAAAAATTACTCGTCCGACTGGCGGGAAATTTCCGCGCGCCTCTAGGCGCCTTGATCGCTTAATTCGCCCTCCGATTTTTTGTGCCTTTTTGCGGCCAATCAGTTTGTGGTTTGGTGACGGCTCCACCGCTGGCGGCGCGACGGAGCGAAGGAACTGGAGACCACCGACGCTTCGTTCTCTGGGCGGCCTTCTGTTCAAATTCCGTGGCTCGAACCTGCGCCCATGAACCCGACCGAAATCAAAATCCTCGTCGTGGACGATGACGCCGCCGTGGCCCAGGGCACGGCGCACCTGCTGAAGCAGGCGGGCTACGACACGGCCACGGCCGGAAACGGCGTGGAAGGCCTGCAGTTGCTGCCCGGCTTCCATCCCAACCTGGTGCTCTCCGATCGGGACATGACCGAGATGGACGGCATGGAACTGTGCCGGCGAATCAAGGGCGATTCGACCTGGGCGGACGTCTTCGTCGTCCTCATCTCGGGCGCATTCACCCAAAGCGAGGAGCAAGCCGCCGGGCTGGACGCGGGGGCCGACGGCTACATCGCACGGCCCATCGCCGATCACGAACTGCTCGCCCGCGTGGCGGCGTTCGGCCGCATCGTGCGGCTCAACCAGGCACTGCGGGCGAGCGAAGCCCACTACCGGGCCGTCACCGACTCGGCCATCGACGCCATCGTCACACTGGATGGCGCCGGCAACATTGTGGACTGGAACCGGGGCGCCCAGCGCCGCTTCGGTTACGAGGAAGGCGAAATTCGCGGGCCGCCGCTGGACCGGATCATCCCGGCGCGTTTTCCCGCGGGACACCACGCCGGCCTGGAGCGGATGGAGGTGAACGGGGAACGGCATGTCATCGGCCGGACCGTCGAACTGGCCGGCCTCCGCCGGGACGGCACGGAATTCCCCCTGGAACTGGCCCTGTCGGAATCGGCGGAAGCCGGGAAACGTTTCTTCACGGGCATCATGCGCGACACCTCCGACCGCAAGCGCGCCGAGGCGCAGATCGGCAAGATGTCCGCCGCGGTGGAGCAGAGCCCGGCGAGCATCGTGATTACCGACCTGGCCGGAAACATCGAGTACACCAATGCGGCGTTTTCCGCGGTCACGGGCTACAGCCGGGAGGAAGCGCTCGGACATCTGAGCAACGAACAACTCGAACTCCTCACGCGCGAGTTCGATCAGATGGCGGAGCCGGAAGCGAGCTTCCGCCTGCCGCGCACCGGTTACCTGCTCGGCTGCGCGGTCCCGATGAACTGGCGGGCAGCGAGCTCGCCGTCTCCAGCCTCCGCGCGTGGCTGGCTGACGTCGTTCATTTTGCCGGGCGGTGGATCCGTGCCGTCGAACGGACGATTGCCCGGGCGCGCGAACTGGCCAAATCGGCGTGATTGCACCGCCCGACTTTCCTAACCCTACTCACCCCACGCGATGAATCCCGCCGACATCACCATCTTGGTCGTGGACGACGATCCCGACGTGTTGCACGGCACGACGCAGGTGCTGGAAAAGGAGGGTTACCGCGTGGCCCAGGCCGCGAGCGGCGAAGAGGCGCTCAAGACCTTCGAGGCGTGCCGGCCAGAACTGCTGCTCCTGGATCGCGATCTTCCGGACCTCGACGGCTTGGAGGTCTGCCGCCGGATCAAGAGCGATCCGACCGCCGTGGACTCCCTCGTGGTGCTGGCCTCGGGCTCCTATGTCGCGACCGAAAACCAGGCCGAGGGGCTGGAAGCGGGGGCCGACGGCTACATCGTTCGCCCCGTGGCCAACCGGGAGTTGCGCGCCCGCGTGGCCGCCTATGTCCGCCTGATCAAATTGCGGCGCGAGCTACGCCGCAAGACCGACGAATTGGAGCGGCGCCATGCCGAGGCGACGGCCGCCCAGCTGGCCTCCCTCAATCTGGCGGAAGACGCGGTGGCAGCCCGCGAGCGCGCGGAAAGCGCCAACCGGGAATTGTTGTCCGAAATCGCCGAGCGCAAACGCCTCCAGGCGGCCTTCGTCGCGTCGGAGCTCCGCTACCGCCGCCTCTTTGAATCAGCCAAGGACGGCCTTTTGATCCTCGATGCCGAGACGGGCATGGTGGTGGACTGCAACCCGTTCATGGTGGATCTGCTGGGCTTTTCGCGGGCGGTCTTCCTGGGAAAGAAGGTTTGGGAACTTGGCTTCCTCAAGGATATCGTGGGCAACGAAGCCAACTTCGCGGAATTGCAGCGGTGTGAATACATCCACTATGAAGGCAAAGCCCTCGAAACGAGCGAGGGACGGCGAATCGAAGTGGAATTCATCAGCAACGTCTATCTGGTGGCCGGTCAAAAAGTCATCCAATGCAACATCCGCGACATTTCCGAACGGGTGAAGGCGGAGAAAAGACTGCGCCAACTTTCCCGCATCGTCGAACAGGCGCCCTTTTCAATCATCATCACCGATCTCGCCGGCCGGATCGAATATGCCAACCCTCGCTTCTGTACCGTTTCCGGCTACACCGAGCAGGAGGCGACCGGACAAAATCCCCGGATCCTCAAGTCGGGTGAAACGGCGCCGGAAATATATCGTGCCATGTGGCAGACGATCACCCACGGGAAAGTCTGGACCGGAGAGCTGCGCAATCGGCGGAAGAACGGGGAAATTTATCTCGAGTCCGTGGTCATCGCTCCCGTCGTCGACGACAAGGGGCAGACCACGCACTACGTCGCGCTCAAGGATGACGTGACGGCGCAAAAGCGCTCCGCGGCGGATGCCGCCGCCAAACTGGAAAGGGAACACCAGATCTCCGAGATGAAGAGCCGCTTCATTTCCGTTACCTCGCACGAATTCCGCACCCCGATGGCGGCCGCGATGGGTTCCGTCGAACTCCTGCTGAATCATCTGGATCGCCTGACCCCCGCCAAGCGCCAGGAGTTGCTTAACCGGATCGATCTCTCGCTCCATCGGATGACCGCGATGCTCGATGATATCCTGACGCTGAACCGGCTGGACACCAATCGCACCGAAGTTCGGCTCGGGCCCCTCGACCTCCGTCTGCTGTTGCGGAATGTCATGGAAGAAATCGAATTGGGCGACCGTAAGGCCCACGTCTTTGAGCTTCGCACCGCGGGCGATTGCGGCGCTTTCGTGAGCGACCCCAACCTGTTGCACCACATTTTCTCGAATCTATTCAGCAACGCCGTGCGTTATTCGGCCGCCGGGAAGCTCGTACAAGTGGCGGCGACCGTGGACGCAACCGGGGCGCGGGTGGCGATCACGGACCAAGGCATCGGCATCCCGCCCGCCGATCTCACCCGCTTGTTTCAGCCGTTTGAACGCGGCTCGAATGTCGGCACGATTGGCGGCACCGGACTCGGCCTCAATATCGTTAAGCGCATGACCGAGGGACTCGGCGGCACGATCACGGTCGCCCCTGTCGCGAGCGGCGGCACCTGCTTTACGCTCACCCTCCCCCACCCGCCCATTTCCCCTGGTCCGCCATGAACGCCAGCAAAGATATCTGCATCCTCGTCGTCGAAGATGATGCCACACTCCGCGAAACCCTGGTCGACATACTCGACCTGAACGGTTTTCGCACGGTCACGGCCACCAACGGCGTCGAAGGTCTTGGCATTGCCCGACGCGATCTCCCCTCGCTCATCATCACGGACCTCGCCATGCCGGAAATGACGGGCTTCGAACTCCTCGAGTCGCTCCGGGCCGATCCTGCGCTGCGCACGATTCCGGTGATCGTCATCTCCGCCAAGGTCGAGCGCGCGGCGATCCGGCACGGCATGGAACTCGGCGCCGCCGATTTCATCCCCAAGCCCTTTACCGCGGAGGAAGTCATCCACTCCATCGCCGCCCGCCTGGAGGAGAAGGAACTGATCGACGAGCTCGACGCGTTTGCCCACACCGTGGCGCACGACCTCAACAACCCGCTCGCCACCCTGTGTGGGCGAATCGAAGTCGCCCTCATGTTACTGGGCAAGACCGACGAGGCCAACCTGCGGCAGCACCTGACCGAAGCCAACAAGTCCGCCCGACGGCTCAGCCGCATCGTGGACGAACTGCTGATCCTCGCCGGGGTGCGCCGCCAGACGATCGTGCCAAGTCCGCTCGACATGACCGCCATCGTCACCGAAGCCATCGACCGGGCGGACAGTCTCCTGAAACGGCAAACCGCGCACATTACGCAGCCGGAAATCTGGCCCACCGCATTTGGGCATGCCGCCTGGGTTATCGATGTTTGGGTCAACTACCTCAGCAACGCGGCCAAGTACGGCGGCGCGAATCCTCAAATCACGCTGGGCGGAGAAACTTCGCCCGACGGCAAGTCCGCCCGTTTCTGGGTGCAGGACAACGGGCCGGGCCTTGATGAGGCGACGCAGCAAAAGCTATTCGTGCCTTTTTCCCGCATTTCCACCACCCGGGTCGATGGCCACGGGCTCGGTCTCTCCATCGTCCGCCGCATCATTGAAAAACTGGGCGGCCGGGTCGGAGTGACGAGTGCCCCCGGCTTGGGCGCACGTTTCTGGTTCGAGCTGCCCACCGGCGTCCCAGCCGTCTCCCGTTCCCCCTTTCTCCCACCATGAATATCCTGATCATCGAGGACGACGACGCCATCCGGGAGACGCTGCAAGTCCTGCTCGAGATCAACGGTCACACGGTGACCGCCGCCGCCGACGGTATCGCGGGCGTCAAACTCGCGGCCGCCCGTCCGGACCTGATTCTTTGCGATATCGGGATGCCCGGCATGGACGGCTATCAGGCGCTGACCAAGATTCGTGAGCTGCCCCAAGGCGCGGAAATTCCCTTCATTTTTCTCACTGCCCGGGCCGACCGCGACCACCAGCGCCGCGGCATGGCGCTCGGGGCGGATGACTACATCACCAAGCCCTTTACCGAGCGGGAGATCATGGACGCGATCCAGGCCCGGACTCGTCGTCAGCGCCCTCTCCGCGAGCGCGTCGAGCAACTCGTGGCGGCGCGCAAACGTGAAATCAGCGCCGACTGGGCCCACGAACTGATGACGCCCCTCAACGGGATCATGGGCGGGCTCGCGATGATCGAAGCCGAGGCGGACAGCATCCAGCCCGCCGAACTCAAGGTGTTGCTCGGGCTCATCCGCGGCGGCGCAGAGCGGCAATATGCCCTGTCGCGAAAACTCGTACTGTACTATGAACTCGAACGTCTCAGGGCCACGCCACCCTCCCAGCCCTATCGGTGCGACGCGGCGCGGGTGACGTCGTCGAGCGCCGCGCAGGCCGCCGCAGACGCGAAGCGGCCCGGCGATCTCGCGCTTCGCTGCGAACCCGGGGTGGTCGCCCTGGCGGAGCCGCACCTGAGCGCCGCCGTCGCGGAGCTGGTCGCCAACGCGTTTCGCTTTACGAGTCCGGGACAAAAAGTTGGCGTGACTGCCACCGAGCACGCCGGGCGGTACCAGATCGAAATCACCGATGATGGACCGGGCTTGACGGCGGAACAACGGGCCAGCGCGGCCGACTTCACCCAGTTTGAGCGCAAGAAACGCGAACAGCAGGGCCTGGGCCTCGGGCTCGCCATCGCTCGCACCACGGCTGAACTGGGCGGCGGTCGGTTGATCCTCGACGCCGTGGGTCCCGGAGACCACGGGCTGAAAGTGACGCTGGACCTGCCGGTCGGCTGAGGCCGCTGAAGGATGAAGGGCGAAAGGCTGCTCCCACCATCATTGCAGGCGGGCTAGGGCCGCGGGGCGTCGGGTGGGAAGAGCTCGGCCAAGATTTCGCGGACTAATTTGGGCGGAACGGGCTTGTTGAAAATCCCGTCGACCTTGAGCAGCCGATAGAGGACGGCGGTTCCCGGATCGAGGTCCGAACTAAAAACCAGAATCTTTCCCCGATAGGAAAGCGCGCGCAGCTCATGAACGAACTCCAAACCATTCATCGCAGGCATGTGATGATCGGTGATGATCACGTCGAAATCATCCAACCCCCGGTTCACCCGGTCCAAAGCCTGCTGGCCGTCTTCGGCGCTTTCCATCGTGTGGCCCATGACCGTCAAAATCATCCGCGCGACCTCCCGCAATTCCTTCACGTCCTCGGCGTAGAGGACACGCAACCGCCGACTCGGCGTCGCGGAATTTTCCGGGCGGGGTAAGGACATGACGATATTCCATGACCAACGTGGCAGAGTCTCGCCGCGGTGTCACCCCGTTACGCATAGAATTTGCGCCATTGAGGGTCACCGAGGGGCCGGGCGCCCCTTCCGCTGCTGTTCCGGGCCGTCCGACTCGCAGTCGCGGGCCGAATGGGCATTGACCTGTTTTTTCGCTCCTCATTTCCTGCCGGTCATGCGAGTTCCCAAACCGGCCGACCCCCGGATTAAGTATAAACGCGTCGTCCTCAAGCTCTCCGGCGAGGTGCTGCGGGGCGGCAAGACTGGCGACCCGATCGACGGAGCCACGCTCGAGAAGG
>CANJNJ010000190.1 GCA_947474995.1 Opitutaceae bacterium
CACCGAGACGTCCTTCGCGTCGAGGCCGGTATAGAAAATCCGGATTTGCTGCACGCCGGCGGGGACCCGCGACAGGATGAAGCGACCGTCGCGCTGCGTGGTCGTCATCAGGTCCGTCCCGACGACGCGCACTTCCGCGCCTTCAAGGTAACCGCCGGTGCCCGTATTGCTGACCGTGCCGGTGACCGTGCCGGCATCGTTCGATTGCGCGCGGGCGGTCAACAGCGTAAAGGCTGTGGCCAAGACGAGGCCAACCTGCAGCAGTTTTTGCCAGGCGGTCCGGGGTTGGGAGGGATTACACATGTTCATCATCAGTAGTTTTCTTTGTTTCTCTTGGCTCCGGAAGCACAAGGCACTGCTCGACTGCTCCCGGGGGTACTAGCGCTATGCTAAAACGTTTATGCTACGAAAACAATGTCAATGCCGAAGTGCCAGCATATCTTGCCCTCTAAACCGGACTCGTGCCGTTGAAAGTTAAGAGGTGAAAGTTGAAAGCGATGAATGCCGGGGCGAAATCACTCTTTTGGGGCTGGTTTCGAGGCAAACGGATCCGTGACTCCCTTTTCGCGGTCGACACCGCAGTTAACTTTTTGCCGGCTCTGGCTTTCAACCTTCAACTCTCAACTGAATTTTTCCGGCTAAACGCCTCCACGCCTCCGCCATCGTATCCGGAGTTCATCCCGCAATCGCACGGTGTCCGCCCAAACGTCCGGAAAACAAGAGAGCGCGTAGCCCGAGACTTTTGGGCCGTTCTCCGGGCAGGCATAGATCGCTTCCCCGTCTCCACCCGCGGCAAGGACCACGGCGAAGAGCGCGTCGACGAACGCGAGGAAATCCCGGCACTCCGGCGCCAACCCGCCGCGGCCGTCGGTGACCGGGATCTGGGCATGGTGACCGTTGAACGGGCGAAAGTGAAATTGTCGCGCCGTCGCCACCAACCCGGGTTCCGCGAGCAAACGGGGGGCAAACGGCGGCGCGAGGTGTTTCGTGACGGCAAAGTGCGAGCAGTCGTAGCAGAATCGAATCGGGCGGCCCGTAGCGTCGTGGAACGCGCGCGCAATGGCCGCCGCCTTCTCCGGTGTCTCCGTCGCGGTGTCGCGGTGCAACTCCAAGTCCACCGCGAGCCCAAGTTCGCCGGCGAGCTTTTCCACCGCCAACCAGGTCCGCGCGGCCTCGGCCGGCGGCGTGTCGTGTTCGCACAGTTGGACATTGATGCGGCGGGGACGCCAATCGACGGCCCGGTGGAGTTGCGCGGCGAAATCGTCCGGACCCGCATCGACGTACAGGACATAATCGAGCCCATGTTCGGCGCAGAGGGCCGGCGCCTCCGGCAGGAAACGCCCGCCCACCGCCGCGAAACCCTGCCGCTTGATTTCGGCGAACTTCTTTTCGAGCGTCCATTCTCCCTCTGCCGACGGATACTCCCGCAGCGTCCACAGGCCGGCAAAGAACTTCAGTTCCGGTTTCATGGCGTCACGACAAAGATCTGCTTCCAGGTACTCGCGCCCTGCGGAATCCGGCGATTGAAAGCGATGGTGCGTCCGTCATGCGACCAGACGGGACATTCGGGTGCCGCCGCCGTGGGTGCCGTCAGTGCGCGCGTCCGGCCAAAGGTCGCGGCGTCCGGTCGCGCGTCGCAGATCGTGACCACCCCGCCGCAGACGTAGAGCAGCTGCCCGCCGTCGGGACTCCAGCGCGCGCAACTCTGGATGGAGCTGGCATGCCGGGTGACCTGCCGAATCGCCCCACCCGCCGGGCCCACGAGAAAGGCCTGCACGATCCCGTCGTCATCCTTGGCGAGAAAAACGATCCGCGTGCCGTCCGCCGACGAACGCACCCAATGCCGCGGTTCCAGCGCGACCCCGGGATATTTCCGGTCGGCGGTAAACGTGAGGCGCCTTTGCACCGTTCCGCGCGGGGGAGCCGGCATCGTCGACGACGTGCCCTCCAGCGGGCCATCGTCGCCCGGCTCGTCCAGCCGGGAGGGGAGATCGACAACAAATACCTCCGTGAATTCCCGGCCGTCCGGCGCGCGCACGTTGCCGAGAAAAGCCCGGGCACGAACTTGCCGGGTGCCATCGGCGCGCTGGTAACCGTTCCGGCCAACCCACGCATCCTCAAACGCACGGCTGATTTCGTCGGAACCCGGCCGCGGCGCCGGCACGACCCGCACCACGACCGCGGCAAACATCTCCCCGCTGACATTCTCCGGGCCGGGCGGCACGACCAGAGGACCCGTGGCGCGGCGGGCGGCGACCCCCACGGTGCGGAGATCAACGCGTTCCCCCGTGCGCGCTTCCTGCTCGGCGAGCAGCGCGTCGTTGTAGGTGAAACCGACCCACTCACCGTCGGCACTCCACTCGTGCCGATGCGTGCCCCCGCGCAGCGCGCCGGGCGTAAACGGCGCGATCACATTGCGCGCGTCGAGGAAGTGAAGGCGGTTGGGCTTCTCGGGATCCACCCAGACGCCGGTGCGGCGCGAAATCGCATAGGGCCGCGCGGCCGTGGCGCCGCTCAAGCCGCGCAGGAACGCGAGGCGGCCGGTTCCGACATCCACGCACGACGCCCCGAGACCCGGGCCCCACGCTTGCGGGCTGGGCTCGCGGTACACCTCGACCATTTCGCCGTTGGCGAGACTGACCCGCGCGATGACGGCGTTGCCGGCGATCGCCGTGTCTCCGACCCGCATATCGAAGGCCAGCCAGTGGTCGTCGGGCGAAAAATTTTCCCCGTTGTCGAGATCGTGGTTCGCTGCGGCGAAGGTAAGTTGTTTTTCCATGAAAGAATTAGTCGCCGCCGACGGCACCGACGCCGCCCATCCGAAAACAGTCGCGCTCCATCGCACGAGTGCGGCGGAGGTCGCGGACCAGAATATTATCATGCCGGCGTGGGTCGAAGGAAAAAGCGGCGGACCCGGCCGTCACGACCGCAAATTTCCGCGGGGCAAGCCGCGCCGCGCAACGCACGGGGATGAAACCCGGCCACCACCAGCCGGACGCTCCGCCCCGCGGCTCTGCCGGCCCTACAACCCGGTCGAAGCCCGCAGCACGCACTGCACCGGGATTTCCACTTTCAGGGGCGGCAGGCCGGGCTGCTCGAGTTGCCGCAGCAAGAGGCGGCTCGCCTCCTTGCCCAGTTCGCTGCGCTGGACCCCGACCACCGAGAGCGGCGGATCGAAAAAGGCCGAGATGTCATAATCACCGACGCCGACGACCGTGATGTCCTTGGGAATTTTCAACCGCTTTTCCTTGATCGCGTGATAGGCGCCAAGCGCCATGCTGTCCGTCACCGCGTAGAGTGCGTCGAGGCGGCCCCCGGAACCCAGGAATCGAATCATCGCATCGTAGGCGGCGGATTCGGAAAGACTGGCGGCGACAATTTCCTGCGGCGGATGGCCCAGCTGCCGGGTGACCGCCCGCACAAAACTATCCACCCGGTTCCGCGTGGACTGGGTCAGGGGCGTGCCATGCAACACGGCGGGATGGCGGCGCCGGCCCTGCAGCAGGGCCCCCCCCACCAATCGGCCCGCCTCCGGATCCTCGACCACGCACGAATAACGCGGAATCGCGCGGTTTACCAGCACGACCGGAAACGGCAAATCGGAGCGCGCGAGAAATTGATCATCCTCCGGCGTCGTATTCGTGATGATCGCCGCGTTGAAGTGGTCGCCGGTCAGCAGGCCCGGCATGTCCTTCAACTGGCCCGCGGAAAACATTTCCACCATGACGGAAAAGGTCAGATCGCGCATCCCCTTCCCCTGGCTGCCGACGAGCTGGCGCAACTCCATGATGAGATGGTTCGCGAGACTGAGCGGAGCCTCGTAGCTCGTGACAAAGGCCAGCACGAGGTTGTTCTTCTGGCTCGTCCCGCTCCGCAGCCGGCGCGCGCTGATATTCGGCAGATAGCCCAGCTGGGCCGCCACCGCGCGAATCGTCGTCACGGTCTCCGGCGAAATCCGGCGCTCGACATGACGGTTGTTCAGCACCGAAGAGACCGCGGCAATGGACACCCCCGCCTGGTCGGCAATGGTTTGTACGGTCACCCGTTCCTTGTTCCTGTGCGTAGGTTTCGGCATGAAGATACGACGGGGGGGATCTTGTGGGCAAGGCACCACCCCGACGCGAGGCCAGACTGGCGCGACCCCGGCCCAGCCGATTCCCGCGCCTAACCCGCCGGTGCTAAAACCTTTCACTTGAAGGCCCGATTCCAGCGTGTTGAGTGGGGCCAGCCGTTCCATGACCTCCGCAACCCCGCGCCCAGCCAGCCCTCCGTCCGCCCTGCCCGACCGGCTCTGCTCCCTCGGCGTTCCGCTCGATTTGTCGCCCGCGAAGTTTGGTTTCCTCGCCGAGACCCCGGCCGACGCGGACCGAGCGAGCTTGCGCCGGCAAATGGACGACGCCGGCTATCTCTTCCTTCGCAATTTCTGGAACCGGGAAAAGGTCCAGGCGGTGCGCGAGTCGCTGACCCGCCAGCTCGCGTCACTCGGTTTCCTCCGACCCGACGCCCCCAGCGATGAGGCCCGGTTTGCCGGCCGGGACGTCGGCCGCGCGATGGGCAACCCGCTGGACCAGCACGACCCGGTGTTGCGCGAGCTGCTGTTCGGGGAGCGGATGATGGCGTTCTTCGGGGATTTTCTCGGCGGGCCTGCGCGGCACTTCGATTTCATCTGGTTTCGCACCAAGGGCCCCGGAACCGGCAGTCCGATTCACTGCGATCTGGTCTACATGGGCCGGGGGACGCACGAGCTCTACACCGTGTGGGTGCCGCTCGGGGACATCCCCCTCGCGCTGGGCGGACTGCTGCTGCTCGAGGGCAGCCACCGGAAGGCCGCGGAACTGCAGGCCTATCTGTCCCGCGATGTGGACACGTATTGCGAGAACCACGAGGACGCCGCGGAATTCGCCGCCGGCCGGAAATGGTGGGACGGCACGCTTTCGAAAAACCCGGCCGCGCTGCAGGCCAGCCTCGGCGGGCGCTGGCTCACCGCCGAGGAGTTCCGCCTGGGCGATGCCCTCTGCTTCAAAATGACGCTGGTGCACGGCAGTCTCGACAACACCACCGATCGCATCCGCCTCTCGACGGACACCCGCTACCAACTCGCCACGGCGCCAATCGACGAACGCTGGGTCGGCGAGAATCCACCCGGTCACACGACGGCGATGAAACGCGGCCGCGTGTGCTGAGCCTCGCGGCCGTTCACGGCCGGCGGGCGCCCCGGCTTAGTTCCCGGCGGGCCGCCTGCAAATTGTCCCGGGCATCGGTCAGCGCGGGATTGAGGCGCAGCGCCTGTTCATAGTGCCCGATCGCCTCGGGCAGCCGGCCCAGTTGGAAGAGCGTGTTGGCGAGGTTCAGCTGCGACTCGGCGTCGTCGGGTTTCAGCTTCACCGCCTGTTCGAAATGCGCCATGGCTTCCGGCACCCGGCCCGACTCCGCCAGCAGCACCCCGAGGTTGTTCTGGCCCTCCAGATTTTTCGGATTGAGGCGGACGGCCGTCTCAAATTCCCGCACCGCGTCCGGCGCCCGGCCTGCCAGCACGAGCGCGTTCGCGAGATTGTAGTGGGCCCGCGCATTGCCCGGCACCTTCACCGCCGTGTCACGCCACAAGGCCTCGGCGCTGCGATAGTCTTCATTGCGCCGCACCGTGCCCCAGCCCAGCAGGAGTCCCAGCCCGGCGACGATCGCGACGCTGCGCCGGCCGGCCACGGCCTGGAGCCCGAGCACCACCAACATCGCCAGCGCCGCGAGCGCGAGATACATCCGGTGTTCCGCCATGGTCTGCGTGACGACCGGCACGACGCTCGAACTCGGCGCCAGCACGGCGAAAAACCAGGCGCCCAGGAAACCGACCCAGGTATTCTGCCACAGGGCGATCGCCGCGCCCACCGCCAGGAGCAAAACCACGCCGCCCTGCCACGCGACGTCGACGAAGTACCGGACCACGCCGGTGCCATAATCAAAAACCAACGGGTCCGGCCACAGCGACAGGCGCAGGTAGTGCGGGAGGGCCTGCAGTTGGGTCAGAGCGTAATCGAGCCAGGCCACTTCGGTGCCAAAACCGGCCGAGCCGCCGCGACTGCCCGCGCGAATCACGAGCACGAGCAGGAGCAGCCAGGTGGCGGCCAGCCCGGCGTAAACGCGTCCGCGTTCGATCCACGCCCGGCGAAAGCTGCCGGCGAGGAACGCGCGGTCATACAATAGCACGATCAGCGGCGCGGATACGACCACCTCTTTCGACGCCATCCCCGCGAGGCAGGCCGCGACGGAAAACTTGAACCAGCGACCGGCTGGCGGACCCCCGCCCTCCCCGGCGGCCGGCGGCACGGCACCGCGGATGAAACAATAGAGCGTGAGCAGGTAGCAGAGCCCGGCCAGCGACTCCGCCCGCTGCACCACATAATTGACCGCCTCGGTTTGCAGGGGGTGCAGCGTCCAAAGCCAGGCCACGCCAAACGCCAGCGGCAGCGCCGCCGCGTCGCCGACCCGCAGCCGCACGGTGCGCCGGACAATCCCGAAGAGGGTCAGTCCGGCCAGGAGGTGAATCAGCAGGTTCAGCAGGTGATAGCCGCCCACGCTGGCCCCGCTGAACGCGTAGTTCAGCGCGAGCGTGAAATTGACGAGCGGTCGGCCGGTGACGGGCGAGCCGTCGATCGGCGGGGCGAACGTATTCCAGATCGGCCAGAGGCTCCGAATCGTCAGGTTTTTTTCGATGACGCCCACATCGTCGAAAACAAAGGGTCCGCGCAGACTGTTGTGATAGGCGACCAGCGCCCCGAACACGAGGAGCGTGGCCGTCGCCCGCACCTTGAACTGGGAGGAAAAGGATGGCTCCGCGATCGTCGCGGGCTCCAGGGATGACACTTCGCCTTCGTTCATCGCGCCAAGGACGGCGAATTCTGCGCCGGCAGACAACCCAATACCCCGGCCACTCGCCAGCGACAGCCAGAAAATCCCACGGTGGCCCAAACGACCCCCGCACTGGGAACGCGGCGCCCCAGCCGCGTCGAAAGAAAAATCCGCGACGAGGGCGTCGCGGCTCCCGCGAAGTTCGGTCGAAGGCGCCGCACAGCCGCGGAAGAATCAAACCGCGGCCGCCGGACCCACGGGAAAACGCTGTTCCAGCCCACGCAGCATCTTCGCCCGCGAGAGCGGCTGGACGTCGCGCACGATCGCCTCGCGCATCGCCTTCCCCTCGGGCGTTTGCTGCGGGTACGAAATAAAATCCAGCGTGAGCCCGAGGCGCTCGGCGATCCGGAGCGCCATCAGCGGCCAGACGACCCCGAGGTCGCCGATGATCGCGGTGCTGCCCTCATGGCGGGCGAACCCCGACATTTCCATGCGGAAGGGCACGTTGAACTGCTTCGTCTTGGGGATGCCTTCCGCGATAGCCGATTGCACCGCGCGTCCGTCGCGCTCGATCTGGCAGACTTTTTCCAGAGAGGAATCGAGGTCGATGCGCACCAGCTTTTTACCCTCGAGGCTGTACGAGTACTGCCCCTGCCACGCCGACCAGAGTCCGTGACCAGTGTAGGTCTCGAAAGGCCCGTCGTGAATTTCCTGCGTCAGCGCGACGCCGCTTTCGATGATGACGTCGGCGCTGGCCAGCATCCGCGCCAGGCGCTCGGCCCGATCGCGGAGACTGAGGCTGTCGCCAATGCACAGCCCCACCATGGCGCCGCCGACCAACTGCGGCGCGGTAACCAAGACCGGCAGTCCTTTCGCGGCGCCGATGCCAATCATCGTCCGCTCATCGGCGCCCAACCCCGCGACCGTTTCAAACGACAAGCCGCGCGCGCGCGCCAGAGCCAGAATCTCGAGCGAAAGGTGCTCGAGCCACAAACCCATCGGGTAGCCCAGATTTCCCGCCGCCTTGATAATCGTCTTTCCCTCCGCCTGCCGCAGCCGGGCGATGAGGTCGCGATCGATCGGGAGGTGGCGGGCAATTTCCTCGATCGCCGCGTCCTCCATCACGGTCAGCTCAAACTCCCCGCCCTTCGGGAGGATGCGCGCCGGGAGACCCAGCGGGACGCCGAGGCAGCGTTTGACCTTGTCGAGGGCGCCGCCCATTTCGTGCGCCACCACCGCCGAGCTGGTCGTCACCGCATCGATCACGCCGACCCGCATCAACTCGGCGATGAGCGTCGTCACGCCTTCGTGGAGATTCGGGCCGCTGCCGGTCACCACCGCGATCTTGCCGCCGCGCTCCTTGATCTCGGCCATGTTGTCCGCGGCCTGGTCCACCCGACCGAGCATGACCGGATCCA
>CANJNJ010000191.1 GCA_947474995.1 Opitutaceae bacterium
CGAAACCCCCGTGGCGTGGGGTTCGTCACGGACGGTGAGCCTCACGTTGCGGGAAAAATAGGCGACAGCGTTTCCGGGAGGGCGCACGCCCAAACCAGAAAAGCGCTGCGACGGCGTAGCGAGCGACCGTCTGCCGCCATCGGGCGAGCCTTTCCGCGGATCACGCGGATTAGCACCGATGGTTCATCCCAACGGCTCTAATGAAATGGACGATTGTGAGGCAGGGACGGCTCTCCGAGCCGTCCGCGGTCCGCTCGGAGAGCGGCCCCGACCGCGCTGCCGCGCGAAAGTCCAAGTGTCATGAGCAATTGGCATCAATCGGGATTTATCCGCGGTATCTGCGTCAGCCGCGGTGGGTCGATGGCCTCTGGCTCGAATAGTGACCCGTGCGCAGGGGGCGGGAGAATGACCCGTTTTCAATTGTGACCGCCGCTCGAACACGCGCTGAAGTGCGGCCTTAAATTCGCGCCCTTAGGGTCAGGGCCCAATCCTTCGCCAGGATGGAGCAGATGGACCGGAGGCGCGACTCTACCGACCGACCCGTGACCGCAGCTGCTCTCATCCTGTAAATCCAGTTCATCCTGTCTAGAATTTGCACTTCGCGTCATGACCCTTCGGAGGATCCGAAGGAATCGCTGGGTCCGCGAAGGGCGTCGCAGCGCTGTCATCGATTTGTCGCCAGAATTTGACGGAGCGTGGGTTGTGAGACCTGCGGGTTGGGTCCCAGAGTGCGGAGATTAATGACAACCATCGCTGAACGTTCCGCGACCCCGACGGCTTCGCGGTCCGAGCTATTATTCCAACTCCAGCTGCGCGTTGCCCGGCGCGCCGATGAACTGGCACGGGCAGGGAGCGGAAGCCAGGAGCGCGACGTTAGGATTTGGTTGCAGGCGGAAACGGATCTCCTGTGCCAAGCGCTTGACCCTGGTTCGCTCGCGGTTCGGTTGAAGGCGAAGGGTAATTCGCGGCCGGATCAGGCGGTGCTCGCGGCTGCGAGTTATTGAAAGCGTGCGGCCGAAAGCGGAATGGACCGCCCACGCGGTGAGCGACGCTGCCCCAAAGACATTTCGGCATCTGGCTCGGCTAGCCGTCTGTTGGCTGGCCCCGACGCTGACCGTACTCGGCGGGACCGAGAGGGCGGACGAATGGGAAACGGCCCGAGCACTCTATGAAGCGCGACAATACCGGACGGCGCGCACCAGCTTTGAGCAGTTGGCGGCGGGACGCGCGCCCGACGCGGAATTGGATTTCTATTTGGGCCGACTCGCCTTGTGGTTCGATGATGAGGCGGCAGCCTTGACCCATCTCGAGCGGGCGGCGCGCTTGGCGCCGGCCGCGGCGCGCATTCAGAACGCGCTGGGGGATGCGTTCGGCCTCGCGGCCCAGAACGCCGATTTATTGTCCAAGTACTCGTGGGCCAAGAAATGTCGCGCGGCCTACGAACGAGCCGTGGCCCTCGAGCCGGGGAACCCGGCCTATCGCTGGAGCCTGCTCGGCTACTATTTGGTGGCGCCGCGCATCGCGGGCGGAGGAGAGCAACGGGCCCTCGCGCAGGCGGAGGAAATCTGGCGACTTGATCCGATGAACGGCCGGATCGCGCGGGCCACCATTTGCCTGGCCGAAAAGAGACCGGACGCCGCTTTCGCGCAGTTCGATGAGGTGTTGCGGCAGAACCCCACCGATTTTATCGCCTTGTATCACGTGGGCCGCTGCGCCGCGTTGAGCGGTGAACAACTCGACCGCGGGCTCGGGGCGTTGCGGCGGTGCCTCGGCCTGACGCCGCCCGTCGGCGATGGGCTGCCGGCCTACGCGAATGTTCATTATCGGATAGCGAACATCCTGGAAAAGAAGGGGGAAGCCCGTGGGGCGAAGGAGGAGTATGCCGCGGCCCTGAGGGCGAATGCGGACTTCCGGCCGGAGAAAATGGCGCTCAAGAATTAGTGGGCCGGGAAAATTCTGGCGGATCAACGGCGTCGCCCGCTTCACGATCGCCGCCCCGAGTGGGGCCGGTTGACGCCGCATCGTGACAAACGTGACAGACGTGTGTCGGCCGGGTGAACAAGTCGTGACGGCGGCTCATTTGCGTTGCCGGTGTCGCTTGGACGCTGGCGTGCTGGCGGCCAACATGAGATTCGCGTCGATTGGCAGTTTGATTCAGGTTTTTTGGGCGGTGTTCGTGGCGTTGGCCGCGGCGCTGGTCGGGCATGGCGCGCAGTCGGCGACCGGGGCCATCAGTGGCCGGGCGATCAGTGCGGCCACGGGCCAGCCGGTGTCCGGGGCCATGGTGGCGGTGACGGCGGCGGCGGTGGCGACGAAAACGGATCTTGATGGGCGATTCCGGCTCGCCGCCGTGCCCGCGGGGCCGGCTGACATCGCGGTGACGAAGGAGGGATTCCAGCCTTTCAATGTCACGGGGGTGAAGGTGACGGCCGGCAGCACGAGCCAGATCGATTTTCCGCTGGTGGCCAGCAGCGACGCGGTGGTCACGATGGAAAAATTCAGCGTGGGGGCGGAGGCGCTGGCGGGCTCCGACATCGGGCTTTCGAACCTGCGGCAAAGGTCCGCGGCGGTCAGCGACGCCATCGGTGGCGCCCAATTTAGCAAGCTCGCGATCGGCAACGCCGCGGAGGCCATGACCAAGGTGACCGGGGCCAGTCTCGTCGATGGCAGTTACGTCCTGATTCGCGGTCTCGGTGACCGGTATTCCAATACGCTGCTCAACGGCACCGCGGTGCCCACGGCCGATCCCGACAAGCGCGCCGTGCAGATGGATCAATTTCCGAGCGACTTGATCGAGAGCATCACCACCACGAAATCGTTCACGCCGGACCAGCCCGGCGCTTTCTCCGGCGGGAGTGTGAACGTGCGGACCAAGTCCTTTCCCGAGCAGTTCTTCTTCTCGATCGGCACCTCGTTCGCCATGTCCTACAACAGTAACACGACCCGGGCGACGATCCTGACGGCGCCGGGGCATCCGGGCGACAACCTGGCGCGCAGCGCCAGTGAACGCGCCGCGCCCGCGCTGCCCGCCGTCATCCCGGATCGCACCAGCGCGCGCCTTGCCGCGCTACAGGGCAACTTCGCCCCGGCCGAGCAACTGGACGCGGCGAGCAAGGCGTTTGACAACCGCGGCTATTTTCCCGCCACCACCAAGGCGGGGCCCAATATGGGCTTCAGCCTCGCCGTGGGCGACCGGCGCAACTTTGGGTCCGGGGACGGGGTCTTCGGCTACACCGCGAGCCTGACCTATGACCACGGTTTCGAGCACTACACTGGCGGAGAAAAAAACCGGTACGTCGGGGTGGTGGGGGCGATCCAGCCGAAATTACTGCTGACGCCGGATCGCAGTCAGCTCTCCTATGGTCGGGTGGCACAGCTGCCGGCTGTGACGCCCGCGCTGGGTGTGACGTCCAGCACGCGTTCGGCGGGCTGGGGCGGATTCACCAAACTGGCGCTCCGCCCCTCCTTGAATCACGAGGTGAGCCTGGACCTGTTCCACACGCAGTCGGCGGAGGATCGCGTGCAGCGGGGCGTGGGCGAGCAGTCCTTCGACTACGCGGGTAGCATCGACGAAGTCTATGCGCTGCTCTTCACCCAGCGATCAATCGGGTCGGCGCAGCTCACGGGCAAGAGCCTCTTCCCCAGCTTTCACGAGTTGCAGGTCGACTGGCATCTGGCGCGTTCGCGCAGCACCCAGGAACAGCCGGATTACCGGACCCTATCGGTCTACTACAACCCGCAGGGCGATTTCATCAACGCGACGGGCGTGCAGCCCAACCGTCTGTTCCGCGATCTGAACGAGAACAGCACCGAGGGCGGCCTCGAGTTTACCCTGCCGTTTATGTTTCGGGAGCGGGATGCGCGGCTGAAGTTCGGCGGAGTGACGTCGCGCGGCGATCGTACCTACACCGAGCAGCGATTCCAATGGACGAGCCTCCCGCAGACGCACGCGCAACTGGAGGCGTTTCCCGGCGCGGTCGGTATCGCCACCCGAAGCGGGAACGCGGTGACGTTTGCCAACACCATCACGCGGCTGCAGGAGCCCAATAATTACGACGCGGATCAACGGATCGGCGGCAGCTACGCGATGGTCGACGTGCCTCTGACCGAACGTCTGCGCGCGATTGCCGGTGTGCGGTTCGAACAGACCCGGATGGCGACGACGCCCGTGAAATTGCTGGGGGTGAATCCCCGCGACGGACTCATCGATCAGACCGACGCGCTGCCGGCCCTCAGTCTGGTCTACTCCACCTCGCCGACGACCAACTGGCGCGCGGCCTACGGGCGGACCATGGCGCGGCCGACCTTCAAGGAACTCTCCGACATTCGCTACGAGGATGTCTTCACCCTCGACACGTACCTCGGCAACCCCGACCTCCAACTCACGGTGATCGACAACTTCGATCTGCGCTGGGAATGGTTCCCCCGGCGGGGCGAGACCCTCGCAGTCAGCGCGTTCTATAAACGGATGCAGGATCCGATCGAGGTCGTGTTCCGCCCGCAGGTCGGCTCGCTCCAGCCGCAGAATGTCGCCCGGGGAGCGGTGGCCGGGTTGGAGTTCGAATTCCGTCGGGCCCTCGGTTACCTGACCCCGGCGCTGGCGCCGTTCTCGTTCGGCGTGAATCTGGCCCTAATCGACTCCAAGGTGACGATTCCCGATGCGGAGATGGCGAGCATCCGCTTGCAAGAATCGGCGGCGAAGAACCAGCGCGAGCTGCTCGGCCAGTCGCCCTACGTCTTCAATGCGGACCTCACGTGGGAACGGCGTCACTCCAGCACGTCCGCCACGATTTCGTTCAACGTGGTCGGCAAGCGGCTCAGCCTGGTACAGTTCGGCTCGCTCCCCGATGTCTATGAGCATCCGGCGCCGTCGCTCAACCTCGTTGTGGCGCAGCGGTTGTGGCGCGGACTGCGCCTGAAAGTGGCGGCCAAAAATCTGCTCGATCCCGAGCGGAAAAAAACCGTCGGCGAGCGCAGCAGCGATCTGGTGTACGAGCGGTACCGCAACGGGCGCACCTTCAGCCTCTCACTTTCCTACCTGTTCGAGTGAGTCCCGGTCTCTTTTCCCTCCTAGAAAATAAAAAATGAAAATCAAACCAGTCATATTTACGGCCCTGCTGGCTCTCGCCAGCCAGGCCTTTGCTGCCGACGTGCTCGTCTCCGGCAAGATCTCATCCAACACGACCTGGACCTCGGATAACCGCTACCAGCTCAATGGGTACGTCTTCGTCACCAACGGCGCGACCCTGACGATCCAGGCCGGCACCGTGGTCCAGGGCCGCGTGAGCACGGGAGCCGGCGCAGCGGCGCTGGTCATCTCCCAGGGCGCCAAGATCGACGCCCAAGGTACGGCGAGCAAGCCGATCATTTTTACGTCCGAACTCGATCAGCTCAACGGCAACCTCAAGGAAACCGACACCGGTCTCTGGGGCGGCCTCGTGATCCTCGGCAAGGCCGTGATCAATTCGCGGTCCGACAGTACGATCGTCGCCGCGCCGATCGTGGACCAGATTGAGGGCTTTGCTGTGGCGACGGCGGACATCCCGCTGATCTCGTATGGTGGCACCGACGACAATGACAATTCCGGCACGGTGCGCTATGTCTCGGTCCGCCATGGCGGTGCGATTCTCGGCACGGGCAATGAAATCAACGGCATCTCCATGGGCGGGGTGGGCCGCGGCACGACGATCGAGTATTGCGAAGTCTTCGCCAACAAGGACGACAGCTTCGAATTCTTCGGCGGCGCGGTGAACGCGCGCTACCTCGTGTCGGCCTTCAGCAACGACGATAACTTCGACTACGACCAGGGCTATCGCGGGAACCTCCAGTTCCTCTTCGCCATCCAGACCGACATCGGCGACGACCGAGGCGACCGCGGCTTTGAGATGGACGGCGCGACGGCGCCCGAGGCGACCGCCACCCCGCTGGGCGGCGGCATCGTGTCCAATGCGACGTTGATCGGCATCGGCAGCCAGGTGCAGCCGAATGGCGCGGCACCGCGGCCGAGCACGGCGATGCACTTGCGCGACAACGGGGCGACCAAGATCTACAATTCGGTGTTCGTTGAATTCGCCAACATGTTCGTGATCGACGCCGACGAGCAGCCCCGCATCGACGACGGCGGCCTCCAGTTCCGCAACAACACGATGTGGTCCCACATCACGGCGAACAACACCGTGGCCAACATCTTCGAGGCGACGAGTCCGCTCAAGCCCGCGCTGTTTACCGACACCGCCCTTGGCAACCAGATTGTCGATCCCCGGCTTCGCGGGATCAGTCGGAAACCGAATCGGGGACTCGATCCCCGTCCGGCCGCCGGCAGCCCGGTGCTGAATGCGTCCGTCACCGCGCCACCGAATGCCTTTTTTGCCGCCACGACCTTTCGCGGCGCGTTCAGCGACAGTAACTGGGCGGCCGGCTGGACCAAGCTCTGGACGGAAGGCTGGTTCTCGCTCGACAGCGCGGGCACGGGGGAAGCTCCCATTATCGCGGGTTCGTCGAACAAGTTCGTCAACATCTCGGCGAGTGCTCTCGTCGGCCCGGGCAACGCCCTGACGGTGGGCTTTTCGATTCCGGCGGGTCAGGCGCAAAGCGTGCTGATTCGCGGTATCGGCCCGACGCTGGCCGATCTGGGCGTGCCCAACACGCTCGCCGATCCGACCTTGGAAGTCTACAAAGTCGGCGTCGCCGCGCCCATCGCGACAAACGACGACTGGAGCGGTGCGCTGGTGACCACGGCGCAGGCCCAATACACCGGGTTTCCGCTGAAGGCCCTCAGCCGCGACGCGGCGGTCGTGCTCAATCTCGAACCCGGCAACTATACGGTCATCGTGAAGGGCAAGGGCACCGCAACGGGCACCGCCCTGGCCGAGGTTTACGAGGTCGACTGAGTCAATCGTCCGGCTGCAGGCCGGCAATTTGGTTAGGTGCAATCGCGGGGCGGAATCCACGGATTCCGCCCCGCTTCGTTTATCGAGTAGGGGCCGTCCAGGCCCTATCGGCCAACGTTCATTGGATCCGCGACGCCCTCGTCCGGTTTTTTCTCATTTTCAAGCGGCGAGGGCGCCGCGTCCGCAGCAGAAAGACCGTTGCGGAATCGGTTAAAGTTCCTCACTGCCTCTAGCGTGGTTCTCCGACCGCGTTGAAAAACGAAGCCATCTTTGCGAGGATTCTATGGAGGGCCGAGCTCCGTCGAGGCGGGACGATTGAATGCTAAGCCGCAACAAGTCAGCCCCCACCGCAAAACGCGTTTTGCTCCGAACGGCGAGAAACGTTGGTTCGCGTAGCTTTCCCCGAGAGGGCCGGGCTGATGGCCTTGTCGTTTTATTCTCGGTCGCGCCTCTCGCGAGGCGGGCTCCGAATGCCCCTTGGGGTGCGGCCCTGAGCTGCGGTTCGAAATATCCGGGCTGGCGTGAAAAACCGCGGCCGAAGTTATGGTTTTGTCGCGTGCACTCCTGAACCTTTGAACCACTCGGCTCGATCCGGAAAGCGTTCCGCCAGTTTGGCGCCATCGGCCGGCGTGAGTTGGGTCGGGTCCTCGGAAGTGTAACCGAGTAGTCCCCACCCACCGGTTCCGCCTGGTTTCAGGCGCAGCGCAAACGTGTCGCCGACCTGCAGCGCGACGGTGGGCCGCTCGCCGGCGGCGAGGTTGTTGCCGAGGGCCTGAACTTCGCTCGTATCATCTGCGTGCAGGACGAGCAGTTCCGCCCGATCGCCGGCCAGAAATGCGAGTGAGCATGCGGTCTTCACCGTGCAACCTGGCCCGGCTTGCGTCGGCCAGTCGAACAGCCATGACCGAAGCGGTGACGCGCCGCTGTCGACGCCCTTTGATTGCCAGCCACCGGCCGCAAAGGGGGTATTGAGCGCAAATTGGGTCCGCACCTCAGCGGCCGTCATCGGGGCCCCCGCGACCCCTTTCTGGCGCGCCCGTTCAGCCGACTTGAGTTCACTCCGTCGCATGGGCATCGAATCGATTTCCTTGAACAGGACCTCTGGTGTCAGGAGGTCGCGCCGGGCCAGCTTGATTCCGCCGTCGAGCCCGATCAACGCGACCATGAAGTCGCCCTCGGCGACGGGCAGGCGCGCCCGGCGCGGGTCGCCGGGCAGTGCCACGACGAGTTCGACCTCGCGGTGCGAAATTCCAGACAGCGCGGGCGCCAGGACGGCGGCTTGTTCACGGTAACGCTCGTCGCCGAGTGAAGGCGTGGCGATGAGGAGCAG
>CANJNJ010000192.1 GCA_947474995.1 Opitutaceae bacterium
AGACTTGAACCGTGAGGTGCGAGTCTCGCAGGAACTGACCGTTACGCTGCCGCTCGTTGGGAACGTCGATTTGCGCGGCAAGACGGTGCGACAGGCCGAGGAGCAGATCCGACAGCTTTACAACAAGGACTACCTGGTAAATCCGCAGGTAAACGTTATCGTCGTCGAGTACTGGAAACGATTCGTCAAAGTATTTGGTGCAGTGAACACGCCGGGCGTCGTGGTGTTTCCGCCGGAAGAAGGGCTCACGCTTCTAGGTGCGGTCTCCCGGGTCGGTGGCTTTAATCGTTATGCGGACAAGACCCGCGTTATTTTAACTCGTACGAATGCGGTCGATGGCAAGACGGAGTCCTTTACCATCAATGCTGACGACCTGCTCAAAGGCCGTTCGAGCGAGTCGTGGCCACTTCAACCGGATGACGTGATCAACGTCACCGAACGCATTCTTTAAAGTCCAACGCGCGCCCATGTCCACGGAAACCGGTTCAAAACAGCCCAACGATGGCAACGGTTACGGCTACACCTACGGGGCCGGTTATTCAGCGGGGGGCTATGGCTATGGGGAGGGTGGTGGCGGGGGTGGCGTGCAGCGCACGTTTCAAGATTACCTGCTCATTCTCCGGGAGCGCATTTGGTATATCGTGGTGGTCTTCCTCGTCGTTTTCTCGAGCTCGTTGGTCTACACCCTGAGTGAACCAAAAATCTACCAGGCGACCGCGATGGTGCAGATTTTCCGGCGCGACCCGACCGTAATGCAGGTCCAGCAGGTCGTCGATACGAACATCCAGTCGGCGGAAGACATCAACACGCAGATCAAGGTCATCGAAAGTGCGACCATGATTCAGCGCGTGGCCGAGCGCATCACGGGTCCGGATCTCGCGGCTTTTCTGGCCCCGTACGATCGGGCGACGGCGGACTCGGCCTTCCTGATGGAGACGCTTTCGCGCAACCGCAAGGTGGCGCTGCAGCGGCTCACGCTGGTCGTGACGATTTCCTACCAGCACCCGGATCGATTTGTCGCGGCGAAGGTCGCTAATCTGTTCGCGGATTCCTACCTGGAGCACAACACCGCGTTGCGCACCACGGAATCTGCTTCCGCCGTCGAAGGGCTGAAGAGCACTGTCGAGGAACAGCAGAAGAAGGTCGAGCGGATGGCCCGCGAGCTGCAGGATTATAAGGAAAAAAAGAACATGCCCGCGCTCGATCAGAAGCGCGACATCGTCAGCGACTCCCTCAAGGCCATCAACGCCGAGGTGACGCGCGCCGGCATCGCGTTGAACGCGGCGGAGAACCGGCGCAATCAAGTCAAGGAAGTGCGGGAAAAGAAGGGCGACATGACCGAGCTGTCGTTTATCGCCGGACAGCCGCTCATTGCCCAACTCACCCAGCAGCTGGCGGCGCAGAAGATTGCCATCGCCACGCTCAACAAGCGCTATCGTGAAGGGCACCCCAAAATGAAGGAGGCGAAAAATTCCTTCGATCAAACTCAAGTCGAACTCGCGAAAGCCGTGGAAATGGCCTGTTCCCAGGTCGAATCAGATTATCAAGCAATCCTGCGGACCTACGAGCAGGCCGGGCAGGAATTGCAGAGACGCAAGGAAGAGTCGCTCCAACTCGACCGCGATGGACTCGAATACAACGACAGGGAACGCCAGCTGCGGACCCAGGAACAGATTCTCACGACCATTTCGACGCGGCGAACCGAAACATCGATGTCGAGCACGATTGCCACCCAGAATGCGCGCATCGTCGACAAGGCTGGCCCGCCGCCGGAAAATAAACCCATCTCCCCGAACGTTCCGCTCAATCTTGGGCTCGGCATCGTGGGTGGCCTCGGCCTTGGCCTCGCCTTTGCCTTCTTCGTCGCGTTCATCGACGACCGCGTCAAGAGCTCGTTCGACATCGAACAAGTCGTGGGCGTGCCTTTGATCGGAATTATTCCGCAGATCAAACGGATGGAAGCGTCCGATAAGGCGCAGATTGTCATCAACAATTCGGACCGTCAGGTGGCGGAGGCCTTTCTCACGCTGCATTCCAGTCTCCGGCTCAAGGACGAAAGCAAGAATGCGAAGTGTATTTTGATCACGAGCACGATCCCCGGTGAAGGCAAATCGTTCTCGACGACCAATCTGGCGCTGACGTTTGCTTCCCACGGCGAGAAGGTGGTCGTGGTCGACTGCGACATGCGGAAGCCGAATATCCACAAGTTATTCAAAGTGGAGAATCTCAAGGGCGTCATCGATGTGTGCGCCGGCAAGGCGACGCTCGACGAAGTCACGATTCGCGATCTGCATCCCCATCTCGACATTATTCCGGCGGGTGGTCGGGCCAAGAATCCCACGCAGATTCTCAACAGCAAGGGCTTCGAGATCATGATTTCGGACCTGCGCAAGAAGTACGATCGGATCTTCATCGACACGCCTCCTTTGGCGGCGGTGAGCGACGCGCTGATTATCCTGCCGCTGGTCGATGGCTCCATCTTCACCATCTATTTCAACAAGGTTCGCCGGAAGGCCGCCCAGTTCAGCGCGAAGCGCCTGCTCGAATCGAATGTGCCCAATTTCGGCGCGGTTTTGAATGGGCTGAACCTGGCGATCTCGGGCTATTACTACGCCCAGTATTACGACAAGTCCTACAAGGATTATTATGTCGTGATGGCGAAGTCCGAGGGCGAAGGCGAGGAACGCTGACGTTGAACGCCGCGCCGGCCTTAGCGGTTTGCGGCGCGTCTCAGCCGATCGTTGATCGCCGCAGAGATCCCTTCGCCGCCTGCGAGTTCGACGTGAATCTTGGCGAAGCCCTGTCGGTCGAGCTGGCGCAGCGTGGCGAAGAGACGGCGTGCCGCGCCGCGCAATTCACCCCGCGGATCGAGCCAGAACACATTTGAGGCCTGTCGTCCCTGCGGCCGCCGAATGAAAACGAAGGCCTCGCCGGCTGGAATTGTTCGCTTGATCTGGGCGTGTAAAACCACCGGTGTCCGCGGGCTGTAGTGCCGCGGCAGCAGGCCCGGCGCAATTTGGGCGCGCGCTGCGAGCGCCCCCCCGGTCCGAGCCGGCTGGAGGGTGACGGCACGATGAAGGGAGCGCTCGAGATCTTTTTTTGAGACCGCGCCTGGACGGAGCAAACGGGGCTTACGTGGATCGCGAAGATCGACGATCGTCGACTCCAGGCCAATCTGGGCGGGGCCGCCATCGAGGATGTACCCAATCTTGTCGCCCAGGTTGTCGACGACATGACGGGCCGTCGTGGGGCTAACGTAGCCAAAGGGATTTGCGCTTGGTGCGGCCACCGGCACGCCGGCCAGCGCGAGCAGGCGCCGGAACGCCGGATGCCGCGGCATCCGTACCGCGACGCTCGACTTTCCCGCAGTGACGATTCCGGGCACTGCGGGGGTTTTGGGCAGGACCAGCGTAAGTGGTCCGGGCCAGAATTCCCTGGCGAGCGTCAAAGCGGCGGCGTTGGGCCGGCAGACAAGCGCGAGCTGGCGAAGGGAGTGGATATGTACGATCAGCGGGTCGGTCGTCGGTCGACCCTTGGCGCGAAAGATCTTCCGGCAGGCCGCGGCGTCGAAGGCGTTCGCCGCCAATCCATAGACCGTTTCGGTTGGAACCGCGACCAGTTCCCCCGCCTGTAACCGGCGCGCGAGCAGTCCCAGATTGCGCGCGGTGGCGCGATAGGTCCGGGCAATCGGCCGTTTCGTCATGGCATGAAAAAGGCCGGAGGAATGCTCCGGCCTCGAAAGAGTCCAAAAACAGGCGGACTTACTTCGCGAGCAGCATGTTGCGCGAATGCTTGAGCGTGCGGGTGACCGCTCGCTGGTGCTTCGCGGAAAGGCCGGTGTACTTGCGGGGCAGAATCTTACCCGTGTCGGTCACGTAGCTGCGCATGACCTGCGGCGTGGTGAACGGAATCTCCGCCGGGGTGGGTGTCTGCTGCTTTTGTTCGGTGGTGCTCATAGCTGGAAAAGGAGGGGAGAACTTGGAGCCGGGCCCGGGGTTGTCAACCCGCATTTTGGGCGGCCGTGATACTGGGCGGCAGCAAGGTGAGAGGAGGACCGTGGCCGTCCGAATAACCTAGTCGTCAACCATGGGTCGTCTTTCCTCGCGGGTTCGTCGCGCCAGGCCGCCGTGGCGGAGGGTGGGGGATCGCGGTTTCAGGGTTGCTCCTGCAAGTAGACGATTTTGCCTCCGACGACCGTAGCGGCCACCTTCATGGTCTTAACTTGCTCCTCACTGCAGACTAGAAAATCGTCCGCCAGAATGGCGAGGTCGCCGTATTTGCCCACTTCGATTGAACCGGTCTTATTTTCGTCGAACGTCATATAGGCGGCATCAATCGTCACCATTTTGAGCGCTTCCTGGCGTGAGACTTTTTCCTCCGGCCCGTGGATGCGACCACTCTCGGTCTTCCGGGAAATGGCGACATACATGGCCAGAAAGGGATTGTAGGGGTTCAACGCGCGATCCGGATCCACGCCCTGCATGTGGTCCGCGTTGATCGCAACTTTCACGCCGCCCTTCAGCCAGTCCTTGAGGCCGACCAGACGGTTGGTCCGGGCTTCGCCGATGGTCTCCTGCAGGGCGTCGCCGTCTTTATAATACCACATCGGCTGGGTGTCCAAGAAAACCCCGAGCTTCGCGGCCCGCTGAATGGTTTCAGGGTTCGGCAGATAAGCGTGAATGAGATTGTAGCGCCGCGGGACGATGGGACTTTCGCGATTTATTGTTTCGAGCGCGTCGAGGACGGCGTCGACGCCCGCATCGCCGGCCACGTGCGACGACATCTGCCAGCCGGCCAGATGTCCGGCGCGAATGATTGCGAGGATGTCTTTGCGCGGCGTCATCAGCTCGCCTCGGTTCGCATTGCCGGGCAGGTCGTAGTAGCGGGCCGAACCGTCCGGCAGGTAGGGTTCGCGCAGAAACGCCGTGCCGTAAAGCAGCCCGCCGTCGATCCGGAGCTTCAAGGCCCCGACCTTCACCCACTCATCGCCCTCGCCGGGTTTGAAGGGCAGGCTCTTGATTTGATTGAGCGCGTTGCCGATTCCCTGGTAACCGACACCGATCGTCAGCGTCGCGCGGACGCTGAGCCGACCCAGTTTTCTGAGATCATTGTACAAATAATACGTGCTCGGGTCGGTTCGCCGATCGTTGATGCTGGTGATGCCGACGGTGTTGTAGTGCTGGTGCACATTCTCGAGTTCCTTCAGGATGATTTCCTGGGTGAGCTTGGGCGCCGGCGGCAGGAACGGTTCGATCAGCGAGCGCGCATTGCGAATCATGCCGGTGGGATTGCCCAGGGCGTCCTTGACGATCCGGCCCTGCTCGGGGTTTGGCGTATCGCGCGTAATTCCCGCAGCTTTGAGCGCGGCGGTGTTGAGAATCTGCACCTGATTGATTCCGGCGTACATCCAGTCGAAGACCACGGGCCGATCCGCCAGCGCTTGATCCAGCTCCTCGCGGGTGGGGAAGCGTCCTTCTTTGAAACGCGTCAAGTCCACGCGGGGGATGCGAATCCATTCGCCGGTCTTGGTGATGGCCGCCCGTTCCCGGATCCACTGGGTGACTTCGGCCAGCGAACTGAGTTGGCGAAACGGCTGCTCGGCTTCACCGCGCGCGACGCCGATGGCGTGCGTGTGGGTCTCGATGAGTCCCGGCAGGACGGACTTGCCGCGGGCGTTGAGGACACGCGTGGTCGTGCCGATTAGCGCCCGGGCGTGGGTGTTGCCCCCAACATAGACAAACTTGCCGTCCCGGATGGCGACGGCTTCGGCGACTGAAAAATTTCCGTCCACCGTCAAGATCTTGCCATCGAGCACCACGAGGTCGGCGGGATCCTCGGCAGCGCGAGCGGCGAACGCGGCTGCGGCCAGAATCAAGAAGGGCAGGGGAAATTTTTTCCGGGTAACGAAGGACATGGTGAAAATATCGGGCGACAAAAGAGAGCAGATCGGTGTCCAACGTCCAACCTCTGGGTCGGCCGTCGGA
This sequence comes from Opitutaceae bacterium, assembly GCA_947474995.1. Lineage (GTDB taxonomy): Bacteria > Verrucomicrobiota > Verrucomicrobiia > Opitutales > Opitutaceae > ER46. The sequence continues at coordinate 5,985 of CANJNJ010000192.1, forward strand.
ATTATTCCAGCGTCAGGGGGACGTCGCCAAAGTCAATTTGGTGTTTCCCCACCGCGCGAAACCGGGGCTAGCGGAAGCGCAGCGCGTAGAGGTCGGCGCCCTTGAGCACGAAGCGGAGCCGAATCGGTGTCCCGGCCAGGCGGCTGAGATCGTCGCCGCCTGCCCAGTCGATGAAGTCGACTTGGCGCGAGGCGCGCGAAGGATCGCCCTGCCACGTGCGGGGGTGGGCGTTCGCCCCGCTTTTCCACGCGGCGGCATGTTCAATCTCGTTGCCCACTATTTCGATGGAGTCGGCCAGCGCGAAGCGGGAATCGGCTGGCCGGCGGCGTCCTGAACCTCGACGCGAATGCTTCCGTTCACCGAGGTCGAATAGTTGAGGTAGAGGCTGCGCCCCGAAAACGTCAGCGGATGAGTCGTGCACTCACCACCGGCCATGGTGGCGTGAACCGAAGCAAAGCGATCCAGCGGCAGGACGTAACGCTGCACGTGGATTCCCGGCTGCGCGTAAGCCTGTTCGATGTACACGGACATCTCGTTTCGCCCGGTCGGCACAAAGTTGAGGGCGGAATAGTTGTTCCGGGAGGTCCAGTTCTCCGGCCCAATTCCGTTGGGGATGAAAGGTTCGAGGAAGGTGCGATCGTAGCGCGTGCCGCCGCGCGAAGAAATGAGGACCGGCTCCGAGGCGTCGCGGGATTGATCCGGGTCAACACCGATCGCCCGGGCCTGTTCCGGGGTGACGAGCGGGCGATCAAAAACGATCAGGGGTGGCGCCCCGAGGTAAAGGTGCGGCGCGCGGAAATAGGGGCTGGTGACATTATTGTAGAGTTGGTCGAGCGGCGCGTCGCCAAAGTTCATCATCTCGATTTTTGACCAGTGGATAAAGTCCGTGGAAGTCACCCGGCCGATCCAGCGGATGTCGCCCGGGCCATGTTGGCGGGCGAGCGCGCCCGTGGCGGGTTCCCGCCAGGTGCGCAAGTAGGCAACGTAGCAGCCTTCACTCTCCGACCAGAAGGAAGGCGTGAGGGAACTGTCACTGGTGACGACGGGATAATTTTCGCGGGTAATGACCGCCGCTGGGCGCAGGCGGCGCCAGTGAATCCCATCCGGGGATGCGAAGGCCTGCAGACCGTCGGAGATGACCAACTTGCCGTTGGCGTCCCGGAAATTATAAAGTCCGCCCAATCCTTTGTAGCGTTCGTCGGCGGGCACGCCCGGCCGGGTATCGATCATCGGGCAGAAATTGTGGGGGACGGGCGAGAAGCTGTGATCGAGAATCACGTTGTTAAGCCGATTCCCGTTGACGACGAAGAGGCCCAGCTCCGGCTTGCGCCAGGTGATGCCGTCGTCGGATTCGGCGTAGCACGTCGTCTCCTTCGGCCCGCCATCCGGGCCGGCGACCGGCAGGCCGCGGTAGTAGAGACGGTAGGTCGGGCCGTCCTTGAGGACCGTGAGGTAGTTGCAGAAGTCGCCTTCCCAGGGTCGGTCAAAGCGCAGGACCGTCCCGGCGTCCGTCGGATGATTCAGGCGCAATTCGGTGTTGGAAAGCGTGTCGATCAAGTAGCGATCAACGATCGGTTCGAGACGGGAGCCGATGGCCCTGACGGTGGTCGGGCGATCGGCGATTTCGGCGACGCCGGAAGCGGCGATAATGCCGAACAACACGAAAGCTAGAAAGGTGTGGGGATGGCTCGAGCGCATCAGGAGGTGAGTTGTGGTTGAAACGTGGCAGTCGGGCATCGGCGGGGAACAGCTTTCTGGTGGGTCCCGGCAAGTCCTTAGCCGGGAAAATTCCGTTGAGAGTTGAAGGTTGAAAGCCGGAGTGCGCAAAAAAATTAACTGCGTTGCAAACCGCGAAAGGGGAGTCACGGATCCGTTTGCCTCGAACCCAGCCCCAAAAGAGCGATTTCGCCCCGGCGTTCATCGCTTTCAACTTTCAACTGCACCAGTCGAGCTTAGAGGCTGTCCTGAACTTTGCCATCTCGTTGCCGAGCTGACCGGAAGGCCCCCCTGCGGGAAAAGCGGGACAACTCGGATCGATCGTCCCTTCGGCCCCTGCCCTCCCGGGCAGGGCTACGACGAAGAAGTGCATGACAG
>CANJNJ010000193.1 GCA_947474995.1 Opitutaceae bacterium
GATCGCGCTTGGACCGGAGGGATCTACGACGAGGCGCGCCGCGGCTGGCTTTATCCCGGCGACCTGAGCCCCGGCAGCCAGAAGGCCTACAAGTATGGCGAATGGAATCAGATTCGGATCGAGGCAATCGGACCTTCCCTCCGCACCTGGGTCAATGGCCTGCCGGTCGCTCACGTCATCGACAACTTGACCCCGCGCGGCTTCATCGCCCTGCAGGTCCACGCCATCGGCGACCGGAAGGCCGAGGAGGGTCATCGCACCTTGTGGCGGAATGTCCGGATCCAGACGACGGATCTCAAGGCTTCACCGGCCGTGCCCGCTCAATACATCCGGGACATGATTCCGAACAACGTGAGCGACGCGGAGAAGGCCCAAGGCTGGAAACTCGCGTGGGACGGGAAGACCGGCAAGGGCTGGCATGGCGCCTACCAGAAGTCCTTTCCCAAGGAAGGCTGGTCCATGAAGGACGGCGAAATCGTACTGCCGGACACCGGTGGGGCGGAATCGATGGGGGCCGGCGATATCGTATCTGATGAAGAGTATTCGGCCTTCGAACTTCAGGTCGACTTCAAGGTGCCGCCGGGCGGCAATAGCGGGATCAAGTACTTCGTCGACGAGAGCATAAAGCCCATCAGTTCCAGTGGCGGCCAATCGGCCATTGGGCTCGAATTCCAGGTCCTTGACGACGAGAAACATCCCGACGCCCACAAGGGGACGGATGGAAACCGGACCATTGGGTCCCTCTACGATCTCATCACGAAGAAAAAAATGCCGGGCGGACTTGCCATCGTACCGCGCGTCGACGAATGGCAGCACGCGCGAATCGTCGTCCAAGCGAACGGCCACGTGGAGCACTGGCTCAATGGCATCAAGGTGGTCGACTACAATCGCTTCAGTCCCGAATTCAAGGCGCTGGTGGCCAAGAGCAAGTACAGTGTGGTGCCGAACTTCGGCCTGTCTCCCAAGGGCCACCTGCTGCTGCAGGAGCACGGCTTCGCGGTTCACTTCCGGAGTATTAAGCTTCGGGTGCTGAAGTAGGGCGACGCCAACCTTCGGTCGGTGGCGCCCGACGCCGGGAATCGCGCCGACTCTATATCATCGGCCTGCCAGTTGCGCGTTACCGTTTGGCATCTCCCGCGGCGCGATCGGGTGAGGTGCCGGGTCCTGTTCAGGCGCTCTCCGTCCGTTCGGGCCGCGATTTAGCGATTATGTAACAGGGCAACAGGCAGACCACGTAAGATCGGCTTCGCCCCGCGTGGCTGTAAGCGCCGATGTTGACGGAGTAAACGAGGGGCCGCGTTCAGACGGGAGCCGGGCTCCTGTCAGGGAATTTCCAGACGCCGCTACTCGCGGGCTGAATGGTCGCGAGCGCGTCTTGAATTTGCGCGGCGGCAGCGCGGCCGCGGTGAGGGCGGCGGCGGCTGTCCCGATAAAATCACGACGGGAAGAAAGGGTCTTTTCCATGAGTAGGGTAGTGGGGTGGAGTTCGGTGAACGTCGGAGCCGGCCCGAGCGTGCGAGGATAAGTTCGCCCTCGCAACAATTTCGCACTGCTGATTTCGGCCAGCCCGGCCCTTTTGGCTCCCCGTTGCCGAAAGAATAGGGAATAGCTATGAAAACAAAGTTGTCGGGTTGACGGCGATATTGTCGGACTGCGCGGATTATTTTTGCGGCGCATAGGCCGCAGCCGCGGGCTTAAGCCAGAGGAGGATGAGTCCGGTCACCAGGATGCCGCCGGCACAGACGTCAAAGGCAATGGAGAGACTGAGCCCGGAGTCCCGCAGGCTGCCGCCCGCATAGGTCATCACGCCGCCGGTGAAACAGCCGATCAGGTTGAGGAAGCCATAGGCCGTGGCGCTATAGCGCTCGTCAACGCTTTGCCGCACCATGGGCATAAGGTTCGCGTCGAAGAAACCGCGCGCCACGCCGTAGACGACGAGCCCGGCCAGCGCGAGGAGCAGGACGTGGCTCGAAGCGAGCAGGAGCAGGGCGGGTGCGGCGGCGAGGTAGCCCCAGGCCGGGACCAGCATGCGGGCGCGTGGGGAGCGCTGGCTGAGAAAATCAGAAAGCGCTCCGCCAGCCAGGATGCCGCAGAATGAAGCGATTTGCAGCGTCGCGGTCGCGGTGAGACCGGCTTTGCCCTGGCTCAGGTCGAAGCGCTCACGGAGGAAGGTCGGGAGCCAGCCGTAGATCGTCCAGTTGGCGATGCCGACCAGCGCGTTGACGACGAGGAGAAAGCAAAAAGTCGGCACGCCAAACAGCGCGCGCAGGGCTTGGCCGACGCGGACGGGTTCGCGGGCAGAGGCCGGTGCCGCCGGATTGGCGTCGGGCGGGGCGTCCTGCAGAAAGATGATCAGGACGAGCGCATAGCCGACACCGATCGCGCCAAGAAAGGTAAAGGCGCCGCGCCAGCCCATGGCCTCGGCCAGGTAACCGCCGACCCCGCCGAGGGCGCCGCCGGCGAAAATCCCGGTGCCGTGAATACCCGTGGCGAGCGACCGGGTGGAGCCGCGATGGTAGTCGGAAATCAGCGCCAGGGCCGCCGGGAGATAGCAGGCCTCGCTGACGCCCATGGCCGCCCGCGCCCAAAACAGTTGATCGAGCGTCTGGGCGTGGCCGGTGGCCCACGTGACCGCCGACCACACGGCAAGGCTGCAGAAGATGACCCATTTGCGGCTCAAACGGTCGCCGAGGAAACCGCACGCGGGACTGAGAAACCCGTAAACCCAGAGGAAAATCGAGGTCAACAGGCCGAATTGAGCCTCGGTCATGTGGATCGAGGCCACGATCGGCTCGCGCATCGCGGTGATGGCCAGCCGATCGAGGTAATTGAGCAGGCCCACGAACCAGAGCAGTCCGACCGTGACCCACGCCCCGCGTGACAGTTTCGTTGCGAGGTTGGGTGTCACGATCATGGGAGAACTCGGCAGAAGATTCGGAGCTTCTGGGGTGGGCGGGTGAGGTAAACTAACGCCCTAGAAGCAGGCCGGGGCGAAGCGTGACAATCGCCGGCCCATGGTTCTTTGAAAGAACCATTGGAACACGGTGGCCGATGCTCCTTGCTGCTCTCCAATGGCGGATCGCGTTTCTTCAACCCCATGCACCATTCCGTCCGTCTGTCTCTTATCCTGCTTGGGTCGTTGACCGCGCTGCGCGAGCCGGCGGTGATTCAGGCCGCGTCCACGGCGCCGTCCACGGCGCAGGTTTTTTCCGCCGTCGCGCGCTCGACGACGCCATCGTTGGAGCAAAGCGAGATTTTCACTGGCGGGCAGGGCGGCTACCCGACCTATCGCATTCCCGGCCTCGCCGTCACGACGAAGGGTACGATCCTGGCGTTCGTGGATGCCCGGAAGACGTCGGGCGACTGGTCGCAAATCGACATCTGCCTGCGCCGGAGTACCGATGGCGGCGTCACGTGGTCGCCGCAGGAGCGCGTCATTCACCCGGGTCTGCACAGGGCGCTCGGGATCACGTTTGAGCGCAACGAGACGGCGGTAGCGCAGAAACTCGGCGGCGATGACAAGATTCCGATCAGCAACCAGGTGCCGATCATCGACCGGCAGACCGGAGCGGTTCACCTGCTGCACTGCGTGAACTACGCGCGGGCCTTCTACCAGCGCAGCGACGACGATGGGGTCACGTTCTCGGCCCCGGTTGAAATCACGAACGTGTTTCAGGAATTCAAGTCGGACTATGCGTGGAAGGTGATCGCGACCGGTCCCAACCACGGCATCCAACTCGCGAGCGGCCGCCTGCTCGTGCCGGTCTGGCTCTCGCGCGGCGGTGGCCCTGGCGGACACCGTCCGTCCGTGATCGCCACGATCTACAGCGACGACCATGGCCAGACTTGGCAGCGTGGTGCGATTGTCACCGGCGAAACCGATCCGCTGATCAACCCGAACGAGACCGTCGCGGTCGAGCTTTCCGACGGCAATGTGATGCTGAACATCCGGCACGAGTCCCTGCAGCACCGCCGCGCGATCAGCTACAGTCCGGACGGGATCTCGCAGTGGACGCGTCCCGAACTGGTGAACGATTTGTATGAACCCGTGTGCATGGCGGGCTTCGAGTCCCTGACGACGGTGAAGAGCAATGGGGTGAGCCGGATGATCTTTTCGAATCCGCACAACGCCACGGATCCGATCCCGCACCACGACTCGCGTTTTTATGTGCGGAAAAATCTCAGTCTAAAGGTCAGCTACGACGAGGGCCGCACCTGGCCGGTGAACCGGACCCTCGAACCCGGGCCCTCGTCGTACAGCGACCTCGCGGTCCTGCCGGACGGCACGATTTGCTGCTTGTACGAGCGGAGCGTTACCCAGAATGGCAAGGCGGTCCCCGTGGTGACTTTCGCGCGCCTGAATCTCGCGTGGATCACGGGTGGCAAGGATCATCTGTAATTGGCTGCGCGCTGCTCTCATCGCTAACCATCGAAGCCGCTGGGATTCGCCGCCTGGCTGGCACCTCAAGGTGCGCCACCGTGCACTCGCCCGACCGATTTACCCGGAACGTACGCCAGTTCAAGGTGCTGGGTTTCGTAGCTGGCGGTACCATTCAGGCGCTGGGTAATCATGCGTGCCATTCGTTTCGCATAAAGTGCCGGCGACAAGGTATAGTAAGCCATGGTCGGCACGAGGTGCTCAAAGACGGGTTCCGGTTCCACCGACATCACAGACACATCTCCGGGCACCTGGCAGCCGCGCGACGTTAGGAACGTAAGCGCGGTGATCGCGGCGAAGGCCCTCGCGAAAACGAAAGCAGTCGGTGGGGCTGGAGTGATCAGGGATCTCTCGATCATCCGATTGATTTCCTCGCGAGAGTCTCCGGTCAGAACGCGCAATTCCGGGGTGCCGCGAGTTTCGCTTTTGATCGCAGACCTTAATCCTGCTTCGGTGGCCAAATTGCCTGCCGCCGGTAGGGGCGGTCGGACAAAGGCGATGCGACGATGGCCGAGCCGCAAGAGTACGTGGCCGGCATGAACACCCGCGGCGCGATGGTCAGGATCCAAAGCCGGTAGTCCTATTCCGTCAGCACACGCCCCGGTAATGATCGCGGGGACGTCCTGTTGTTGAAACCACGCCTGAATGGCGCGAGTGCTCAGCATCAGCACCCAAGCGTCATGAGGATTCTCATCGACCAGTCGGTGCAAGACGCGCGCCGGCTTGGCCCGGTAGGCATTGATCGAGTCGATGACCGCAAATCCGATCCCGCGGTCGTTAAGCGTCAACCTTAGATCATCGACCCAAAGCAGGACAAATTGGCGTAAGCGGGCCAACGGTTGGGGAACGAGAAGTGCGACGCGGGGCGCCCGCTTGGGCTGGAGGGGCGTGCCGGCCGGGGCAGGGAGAATCTTGCAGGCGTAACCATGCTGAATCTTCACCAGACCGTCCCTGCTCAAGGCGTCGAGCGCCGCCTCCAGGGTCCATCGGCTGATGTGCAGTTCTTCGCATAATCGTCGCTGCCCCGGGAGTGACCCGCGCCAGCGTCCCGAACGCATCCCTTCGGACAAAATCGCGCGGGTCTGCGAGACCAGGGAGATCTTCTGGGGGATCGTGCTTTGCGGGCTCACTGGCTTGGCCACCAGTACAGTGCAATGGGCTCGCGCGGCAAGGCCATTTTCTTCGTCCTACTTCTGCGATGTCCGTTTCCTCACTCTTCAGCCTGCAGGCGAAAGTCGGCGTCGTGGTCGGCGGAGCGCGCGACCTGGGATTCGACATTGCCAGCGTTCTGGCCGAGGCCGGGGCCGATCTGGTGATAACCTCCCGCACGCTCGCGTCGGCGGAACAGGCGGCGATGACGCTCCGGGAGCGGCACGGCGTCAAGGTGCTGGCGCTCGCCCTCGACCATCGCCGGCACGCCGAGGTGGCGGTGGTCGTGGACCAGGCTCAGGCCTGGCAGGGACACATCGACATCCTGGTGAACAATGCCGGCGGTGGCGCCGGCAAGGGGAAGAGTCATCTCTTCGAGCGCAGCCCCGCCGAGGTCGAGGACCTCATTGCGACGAATCTCACGGGCGCGCTGCATTGCTGCCAGGCGGTGGCGCGCATCATGGCCAAGCAGGGTTCGGGGAAAATCATCAACATCGCCTCGGTGGCCGGCCTGCTCGGCCGGGACCGGCGGGTGTATGCGAAAAATAAGATGGGCGGCCAGTCGATCGACTACGCGGCGGCCAAGGCGGGGGTGATTGGCATGACGCGCGATCTGGCCGGCCTCCTCTCGCCGATGGGGATTCACGTGAATTGCATCTCGCCCGGCGGCTTCGCGCGGGCCGGCATGCCCCAGGGTTTCATCGAGGACTATAGCGACCGCACCCCGCTCGGCCGGATGGGACGGGACGGCGTGGACCTCAAGGGCGCCGCACTTTTTCTCGCTTCCCCGGCATCAGACTATGTCACCGGGCACAATCTGGTCGTCGACGGCGGTTTTTCCCTCTGGCGCTAGCCCGCATATTTCATGGCCTCGTGACCACAATCTTCGTTTGGCTCACCGCTCCATGATGCGGGCTAAAAGCAAAACCGCCCTGCTTCGTGAGGGAGAAAAATCGTTTTTCCGAATGAATTCATGGTTCCTGCTTTGGAATCATTTGGAAAGTCGCTCGTGTTCTCTCGCCTGTTTTAGGGCGGTTTTGCTTGACCGTCCGGCAACCGCTCATCAACCCGCTTAGTTTTATCCCGTGAAAATCATTCCCCTTCTTCTTTTGGCCGCCGCGTTGAATCTGCCCGTCATTTCAGCGCCCGCTGATTCGCGGCCTCCGATTTTAAGCCAGTCCTTCGACCGGGACATCCTGCCGCCCGCCTATGCCGACAGCACCATCTACGACTCCCGGCCACGGGCGCTGCGGGTGCACACACCCACGATCGAGGTGGGAAAGGACAATACGCTGATCGTGGCGATCCGCGATTTTCCGCTGGACGGTGGTCCGATTCCATTAGACATGGATGCGGTCAACGCCATCCACTTCCTGAGTTCCAAGGACGCCGGGCGCACGTGGACCAAGCCGCGCCTCTTCGACGTCGGCTATGCGATCAATCCGACGTTTATCCGCGGCCACGGTGCGGACACCTGGATGTTCTACAACGCCCACAACAGCGATATTCAGGACGACAATTCCGTCTGGTTCTGCAAATCCACGGACAACTTCCTGACGTGGACCAAGCCCCAGCCGATCTAGGTCGGCTTCAAGGTGCATCTCATCGCGCACAACGGCATCCAACTCGCCAACGGCGACCTGGTGCTTGGGTTTGATTATGATCGCGGCAACAACACCGAACAGCCCTTTGCCTACGCCAAGATGGACCGGGCGGCCGCGGCCCTTATTTCCTCCGACAACGGCAAGACCTGGAAGCGCCACGGCGAAATCGAGGTGCCCAATCTTGTCTCCATCCCGAACATCAAGAGCTGGCCCGTCGAGCAAGTCCCGGTGCAGACCGCGGACGGCCACCTGATCATGTTCCTGCGCACGCGGGCCGGGCTCATCTATCAGGCCACCTCCGCCGACAACGGCCGCGAGTGGACCGACGCGACGCCGTTGCCGTTCAGCAACAATGACTCGAAGGTCGCGTGCATCACTCTCACCAACGGCCATCTGGTTCTCCTGTGGAACGATTGCCGACTCGTGGATACCAGTCGGAGATATCCGCTGATGGCCTCGGTCTCCCTCGACGGCGGCAAGAGCTGGGCCTACACGGTGACGCTCAACGATGATGGCGCCCCCGTGCAATACCCGGCGCTCACGCAGCAGGATGGCCGGCTCAAGATCATCTTTGGGCACAACCGCACCACGATCCGGCTCATGGACCTCGACGAAGCGGACCTCCACTACGCCTGGACGATCATCAACAGGCGCGCGGCCTGGCGCGTCTCGGACGGAGTCCTCCGGATGACAGATCCGGCGCCGGTGCCGGCGCCCACCGCCTGGAACCGCTGGTCGAAGGCCGTCTCGTTCCTGCCCGCCAAGCCGAAGCAATTTACGCTCGAGGCTGATGTCCGGTTCGACGGACCAATTCCGGCGGACGGGGCGATCGGCGTGTTCTCATCCTATCAGGACGAGGACAAC
>CANJNJ010000194.1 GCA_947474995.1 Opitutaceae bacterium
CTACGCGGTTTACGAAAAGTGCCCGGCGTTTGGCGGCAAAGTGGTCAGCGCCAATCTCGACGAGGTAAAGTCCCTGCCCGGCGTCAAGGATGCCTTCGTCATCGAGGGCACCAGCAACACCAGCGGACTTATGCCCGGTGTCGCGATCATCGCCGATTCGACTTGGAGCGCCATCAGCGCGCGCAAGCAGCTCAAGGTCAAGTGGGACGAAGGCAAAGTGGCCGAGACGGGTTGGGACTCCTACGTGGCCCAGGCCCGAGAAGCGTCGACCAAGCCAGGGGCCCGCACCCTGCGCAAGGACGGCGACATCGACGCGGCGTTCAAGGGCGCAGCCAAGGTGGTCGAGGCCGAATACGTTTATCCGTTCATCTCTCACCTCAGTCTCGAGCCGATGAACTGCACCTCCCACTGGAAGGACGGGGTCATGGAAATGTGGGCGCCGTCGCAGAATCCGGGTGGTGGTCAGCAGGCCGTCGCCCGCGAGCTCAATATCCCAGCGGGAAAAATTAACGTCCGGATCACGCGCAGTGGCGGCGGCTTTGGTCGCCGGCTCACGGCCGACTTCATGATCGAATCGGCCGCGATCGCCCTAAAGGTGAACGCGCCCGTGAAGCTCACGTGGAGCCGCGAAGACGACCTGCGTCACGACCAGATGCGCCCGGGCGGCCTGCACTTCCTCAAGGGTGCCGTCGATGCCAAAGGCAAGCTCTCCGCTTGGAAGAATAACTTCTTCGGCTTCAATGGCAGCGGCGGCACGCTGACCGCCGACGAGTTCCCCGGCCGCTGGGTGCCGAATTACCTGCTCGAGCAAACGACGTTTGAACCGGGCTGGCCGATGGGTCCGTGGCGTGCGCCAGGCAGCTGCGTGTTCGCCTGGGTGTTCCATAGTTTCATCGACGAACTCGCGCACGCGGGCGGCCGCGATCCGGTCGAGTTCCGATTGGAACTCCTCGGCGACAAGGACGAGATGGCTCCGTCCCCCCAAGCGCCGGGCGCCAAGGGTCCTCCGGGACAGCCCTACAATGTCGCGCGCATGCGCGGCGTCGTGAAGCTGGCCGCCGAAAAGGCCAACTGGGGGAAGAAGAAATTCCCGAAGGGTCAGGGCGCGGGCATCGCGTTTCACTTCAGTCACCGCGGCTACTTTGCCCACGTGGCCGAGGTCACCGTGTCGCCGGAAGGCAAGCTCAAGGTCGATCGCGTCGTGTGCGCCTGCGACATTGGAGCCCAGGTTGTCAATCTGAGCGGCGCAGAAAATCAGGTCGAAGGTTCCGTGGTCGACGGTATCGGCGTGATGATGTTCCAGGAGCTCCAAATCGAGCGCGGTCGGGTGGTGCAGAGCAATCTGAACCAATACGACATGATCCGCATGCCCGATGCACCGACCAAGATCGAGATCCACTTCAACAAGACCAACTACCCGGTGACCGGGATCGGCGAGCCCGCGCTGCCGCCCGTCGCTCCGGCGGTGTGCAACGCGATCTTCGCTGCCACCGGCAAGCGCCTCCGGCAGTTCCCGATCTCGCGTTCGGATCTGCGCTGGGCGTAAGCCTCGGCGATTCGCCTCAAGATTCCCAAGCCGGGCGGTTAATCACCGCCCGGCTTTTTTGTGCCGCGATGAGGGAGAGCCCAAAAACATTTTCTGCGGTCTGGCTGAGCGCTCGCGAAGAATGACAAACCGACGAATCCTCAAAAGAGCCTACAGCAGGAACTCCCCCTGCCCGTCCCCCAACGGTTTCACCCCGATGAACACGCCGTAGCGCTCGAGCCAATCGTCGAGCTTTTCCAAATAATAGCCGGGGTCGTAGGGCGCCGCAACCGGATCATACGTCGCGACCGGTCTGGCGCGCTGCCAGTCGCTCGTCCGGCCTTTCGCCTTGGCCGTGATGTAATAGTCGACGCGTTCGCCCATTCGCGGCCGGGGTGACATTTGCAACGCGACTTCGGCCGACGCGCGCCGCGGCTTGCGTCCCTCGGCCATCAGCCGCTCGTAGGCGTCGGGATTCTGGCTGAGCACCTCGCTCTTGGCCACCTGCGCCACCGGCAAGGCACCGGCCACAATCCTCTTCCGGTAGTCCGCGGCTAATTCGCCCGGAGAGACCGGCGACGCGCCCAGCAAGAACTGGATGAGTTGATTGGTCAGCGCCTTGAGGTACGGCTCGATGCCGCGCGAGCGAAGGGCGCTGCCGCGGAGGGTAATTTTTTTGCCGTCGTAGAGCGCATAATTCTTGGCCTTGTAACAAAACATCGCGGGATAACGGCCATCGTATTCGAGTTCGATGCCCGCCGGCAGAATCGGCGCGACGAGGGCCAGCAACGCCTCCGGCTGCGCGAAATATTCTTCGGACGAGAGGTAAATGCCATCCGTGTCGGCCTCGAGAATCACGCACCCCCGGCGGGAAAATTCGTCGATGAGCGCCTGCAGCAGTTCCCGACCGCGCCGGGTGACCTCGGCGGCCAGCTCTCCATCGCCAAAGCGCGCGCCGGAAAAGCCGAGGTAACCGTAGAACGAGTTGATGAGAATCTTGAAGCTCGCCTGTCGGGTCTGCGCCTCGAAACGCTCCGCTTCGGTCGGCGCGGACCGCGCCAGCAGCTTGTACTTCAGCCGGTATTCGCGAAGGCGGCTCAGCATCGGAATGAACACGCCGAGCGTGTCGTTCCGTGGATTCCGGCCGATGTGCAGCAACAGGCTGGGATAAAGCGAGGCCACGTCGAAGTGCAGCACGTGGCGAAACACTCCCTCCTGAAAGCTGCGCGTGTAACCGCCTTCGAACGGCTTGATTTCGGGGGGCGACGGACAGGCCTGGCGGGCGTGATAATACTCCTCCTGGAAAAGCAGATCGATCTTGGACGTCGCGCCCCGGAGGGTCGCTTCCTGCAGCAGCGTTGGAAACGTCCGCACCTGCTCGAAATAGGTCGGGAGCAGTTGATTCGCGAGCCCCTGCGTTTCGCGAAGATCGTCCTCCAGATAGGCGCAGAACCGCGCCCGGTCGGCGGTGAACACGTGCTGAATCTGCTGGCCCGCGATATAGGTGCGATCGCTGTCTTCGTCCGTGATGCCAAAATAGATGGCGACATCCTTCAACCCGTAGGACGTGATTTCACGCGTCGTGATGTCGTAAAGCTGCACGAGCAGGTAAGTGTCCACCACCGCCCGACCGGGCAGATCGCAGCGAGTGAAATCAATCCAACGCTCCGCTACCTTGAGCCGGCTGTTGCGAAACGAGGCCCGCTGGCCGTAACGCCCCCAGCCGCACGGCACCCGGTGCAGCCGCGACCGCTGGCGCAGGTAGTCCAAATCAAATTTGAAGAGATTGTGCCCCTCGATCACATCCGGATCCATCTCCCGCAGCGCGCCGCAGAATTCCTCGAGCAATTTCTTTTCCGCCGCATCCGTCATCGCTTCCAGCAGGAGCAGCCGGTTCTTTCCGCCGCAGCGCAGGCCGATGGCGAGCACCCGATCGTCCGGCCGCGTCGCGTCGGGAAACCCGCCTTCCGGCGAGGCCACCTCGATGTCGAGCTGGCCGCGGCGCAATTGCCCGAACGACAAGTCCCGGTACAGCCGCTGCCGAGTCTGCATCAGGTGCTGGCTCTCCAGCGGGCGAATCAGGTCCACGCCGCTGGTGTCGCGGGCCTCGCGCACGAATTGGTTGAACACCGCGAAGTCCGTCGCGTGGACCAGGCGACCGAAGGGTCCCTCGCCGCGCAATTCCTCCACGACGAGTCCCGCCGGAATCGCTTCGGCCGGTGCCGTGCTCAGCCAGGCGAAGGGCCGGAAGCTTTCCGCGTGGTCGGCGCGACCGCCGCCGACGGTCTCGAGGGTCGTGTGCACCACCCCCGTTTCGTCGATCCACAGACCACAGAGCGAACCGGCCGGACGGGCACCGTGGTCCGCCATATAGCCTCTCTCCTCGCCCGCTCTCGCGATCAGGCGGTCTGGACGCGGACGACGTACACCATCAACAGTGCCGTCAGGATCAGAATCAGTGCCACGATGCTCAGTTCCGACCGCAGATTTGGCCGGCGAAACACGATGCCCGCCAGAGCCGCGAGGCCCAGCCAGCACATCAGTTTCACGATCACCCACGGATAAAAATGATTCTGGTGCAGCTTGCTGAGCAAACCGAACCCGCTGACCAGAACCAGCAGGCTCGCCACGCCCGTGATGATCATCGTTTGCTTGCGATTCTCAGGCGCGGGATTCGCGAACGCCATGAACGTGTGCGCGGTCAGGACAAACAGGGCGAAAAGATGCAGGAGATAGTAGTAATTGGGATTCATGCGTAAATTCGTTCCCCTATGGCTCTCACGGACCCGGGGCGCGAGCAAGCCGAGAACGGCCACGGGGCCCACCCTTCTCGGAGTTCGTACCCGGTGGGCCGTGCACTCCGTGCCCGGCCTCTATCATGGTCACGGCCGCGTGTTCACTGCTCCAGCCACTGAGAAAATAGTAACAAGCCGCCTGTGCCGTGACTTCAAAGGCTCAGACCTTTTTAGGTTAAGGTGGGCACCTCCTCCGCAGCGTCTGCCTTCCGGTTTACGGCCTGGCATCTTCCGCGACGGTCTCGGCTCCCGTAATAATTCTAAGGCGAAGAGCAGTTATTAAAGCACCTCGAACACCGCAGCATGTCGGGACCAAAGTAGGTCGCCCCCCGCTTCCGTCAAATACCAATGTCGAATTTCCGCGCCCGGGGCGCATCAGCTCCCCAGAATACTTTCGTCGAGATGCTGAATGATCAATTCCTGCACCGTGGCCAGGAACAAGTAACACATGAACGCCCGGCGCAAGGGCTCCTCCAGTTGCTGCAGGTCCACGTCCGCGGTTTCGAGTGCTTCCTCACCCAGCCCTTGCAAATAACGTTCCCGCAACCGGAGCCGCACCGCCGCGCAGGCCCGCACAATCACCTCGGCGTTGTCCTCGTCGAACGCGACCACCCCGTCGGTGAAGAAATCCCCGTCAAACAGGGAAAGGAGCACGCGCACTTCCTCGTTTTGCGCGGCGAGCAACTCGTCGACCCAGCTCGCCCGGTATTCCTCATCGAGGTCGGTTAACGCGAGCGGGGCCGCCAGCTTCTTGCCCAGACCGTCGGCCAGTTCCTTGATGACGTCGAGCAGCGGCGCGACGACCGGCAGCGCGAGTTTGACTTCAATGCGCTTCATCGGGTTCGAGCACGGCCGTGAGATGCCACTGTTGCAAAGTGAAGACGTAGGCTTCGGCCTTTTCCCGCAATCCGCTCCACACGACCGATCGCCCCTGCTCGTGCACCTCGAGCATTTTCTTGCGCGCGGTCTGTTCATTGAAACCGAAGACCTTCTTAAACACCATGACCACGTAGGACATCAGGTTGACCGGATCGTTCA
Organism: Opitutaceae bacterium; assembly: GCA_947474995.1. Taxonomy (GTDB): domain Bacteria; phylum Verrucomicrobiota; class Verrucomicrobiia; order Opitutales; family Opitutaceae; genus ER46. The sequence goes on from CANJNJ010000194.1 coordinate 5,359, forward strand.
ACACGACGACGCGCCAGACCCCTTCGAGTTGGAGTTCCGGCAGGACGGCCGGCTTGGTGTCAGTTTGAGGATTCGGCACGATAACGAATGACGGGCGGGATTAGAAAACCACGAACGACCGAACGCGCAAGCGCGCCGCGAAGATTCTACTCGCGAGGTGCGCTGACGCGACGGTCACTGCAGACGGTTTCCAAAACGGATTGTCCGCGCACGGAGTGCCCGGCCCACCCGTAATAAAACCCCCATCGGGTGGGCCGCGCGTTTCGCCGCGCGGCCGGGAAACGCCCGGTGGAGCCCAACGAATGAAGCCGCGGCGGTTTGGCCATGCCCTTAGCGCAAAGCTGTCGCGGCCCCGCGGGCCACTTCGGTCGCCAACCGAGCCTCGGCTTCAGCCAACGGAACCTTGGCCACGTCCTTTTGGTTGCGCCACTTGAGTTCGAAGATGCCTTCTTTCAGTCCCTTGCCGCCAATGGTGAGACGCAGGGGAATTCCGATCAAATCGGCGTCCTTAAACTTCACCCCCGGGCGCTCGGCGCGATCGTCCACCAACACATCAGCCCCGGCCTTTTCCGCGGCCGCGGCCAGTTTCCGGGCGAGGTCCATCGCTTCGGGCAATTGCGGATCGAGCACGCAAATCAACACGTGAAAGGGCGCGCAATTCCACGGCCACACGATGCCGTCGGTGTCGTGACTTTGCTCGATCACCGCCTGCATCGTCCGGCTGATGCCGATGCCGTAGCAGCCCATCACCATCAGGTTGGTCTGCTTCTGGTCGTCGGTGTACGTGGCGCCAAATTTCTCGGAGTACTTCGTGCCCAGCTTGAAGATGTGGCCGACCTCGATGCCGCGACGCACCTGCAGCGGCTTGCCCGACTTGATGTCCGGCTCGCCGGGCCGCACCCGACGGAAATCGCCGAACTTCGTGATTGCAAGATCCCGAACCACGTTGACGTTCCGCGCGTGGAAGCCATCGCGGTTCGCGCCCGTCGTACCGTTGCCGATCAGCCGGATGGCCTCGTCCGCGAAAACGCCACCCAGGGCAGCCGCGTTCTTGATGGTGCCTTTGACCGCCCCGAGGCTGCCCGGCTTCGCGCCCAGCACCGGCTCGATTTCTTCCAACGTCGCGGACCGGAACAGCGAGAATCCGAGCGCGCCGAGCTTCGCTTCTTCGAGTTCGTCGCAACCGCGGAGGATGACGATGAACGGTTTGCCGTCGCCGACATAGACCAGCGTCTTGAACTGCTGGTCGGCTGGCACGGAATACGGCGCCGCCTCGAGAGCCGCGATGGTGACAACTCCCGGCGTGGGAAATTCCTCGACCGCCCCGGCGGGCGGCGCGTCCTTCAAATCGGCCGGCACCAACCCGCTCGTCGCCTTTTCGCGATTCGCCGCATAGCCGCTCTCCTCGTTGTAGATCACGTCATCGTCGCCGACCTCGGCCGGCACCATGAACTCGTGGGAAAAGCTTCCGCCCATCACGCCCGTGTCGGCCTCGACCGCAATCGCGTGCGCGCCAATGCGGCGGAAGAAGCTTTCGTAGGCCGCCTTCATCGCCAGGTAGCTTTTGATGGCCCCGTCGTCGTTCGCGTCGAACGAGTAGGCGTCCATCATGATGAATTCGCGGGCGCGCATCAGGCCGTAGCGCGGACGGATCTCGTTCCGAAACTTCGTCGCGATTTGGTAGAAATTCTTCGGCAGGTCGCGATAGCTGGTGATCTCCGCCTTGACCAGCGGGGTGATGACTTCCTCGTGCGTCGGCCCGAGCACCCATTCCGGGTCCTTCGGCCCGCGCTTGCCGTCGCCCGCGCTGTCCGCGCGAAACATAATCTCGCGCGCCGCCGCCCAGCGCGGTCCCTGCTGCCACAATTCCACCGGGTGCACGTGCGGCATCCACAATTCAATCCCGCCCGCGGCATCGATTTCCTCCCGGCAAATCTGCGTCAGCTTGTGAATCACGCGCAGCCCGAGCGGGATGTAGGTGTAGAGTCCGCCACCCAATTTACGGACCAGGCCGGCGCGGACCAACAGCTTGTGCGAAGCGATCTCGGCATCAGCCGGACTCTCTTTCAGCGTCGGAATGAAGAACTGTGTCCAAAGTTTCATGAAGTCGGGCAACGAATCAGCCCACCCGCGTCGGAGCAAATTTATTTGCGCACACCCGCGGCGCCCCGATTAATGGCCGGTTCATGCCCGCCGCGCCCAAAGTAGGCCAACCGTGGCCGATGAAATGGATCGTCCTCGCGATCGTCGTCGTCCTCGTGCCGTACACGTTCCTGACGCTGCAATACCGGAAATCCGGCCCGGCCTTCCGCCCCTACGAGGACATGAAGAACCGCGCCGACGTCATCCGGCTCCTGTCGGCCGGTTATCAGCGCATTCCGCTGATGGCCCAGCGCCCGGCCGACCCCACCGGCGCCACGCCCGCCGCCGTTGCCACTGCGCCGGGAGGGTTGCCGCAGGAATTGCGCACGACCCTGGTGGACGCTCCCCTGCTCCCAGCCGAGATTGTCTCGGTCGCCGCGGCGTCCACGGCGTCCGCCGCCGAATCATATCCGATTCGCTTTTCCTGCACGTTGCCCGACGACCGGCAACAGCTCGCCGGCGCCGAGCTCTACATCAAGGGCA
>CANJNJ010000195.1 GCA_947474995.1 Opitutaceae bacterium
GGCGATCCGGATCTCGGCCGCGAGGCGGCGGAGGCGGACCGGGAGAAAATCGCGACGGTCGTGAAGGACTGCGATTTGATCTTTCTCGTCACGGGCATGGGCGGCGGCACGGGCAGCGGCGCTTCGCCGGTGGTGGCGGAAATCGCGGCCGAGTCCGGGGCGCTGGTCATCGCGTTTGTGACGATGCCCTTCAGTTTCGAAGGCGGTCGCCGGTTGAAGCAGGCGGAGGAAGGCTTGCGCGCCCTGCGGCAGGTGTGCGACGCGGTGATTCCCCTGCCCAACGATGTGCTGCTGCAGGAGGCGGCGGACCAGGAGACCGTGCTCGATTCCTTTGCCCGGGCCGACGAATGGATCGGCCGCGGCGTGAAATCGATCTGGGCGATGCTGTTCAAGACCGGCCTGATCAATCTCGATTTCGCGACCCTGCGGCAGGCGTTTCAGCAGCGCGGCGGGAAGACACTTTTCGGGCTCGGGGCGGGAGAGGGGGAAAACGCGGTGGCCGATGCCGTCGCGAGCCTGAAGCTTTGCCCGTTGCTGCACACGCCGGAGTTTTCCCGCAAGGCCGATCGGTTGCTCGTGAATATCCTCGGCGGCGCCGACCTGACGTTGCCGAAAGTGCACGAACTGATGACCGCGATCACCGAGCAGTTTGGCCGGGAGTCGCACATCATCATGGGCGCCGTAATCGATGAAGATCTGCCCGGCCGCGTGGAAGTGTGCGTGATCGGCACGAGCGACATGGGGGGGCGCGGGCTGCCGTCCCGGCGATTGCTGCCCAATAGCAAGTCCAGAGTGCCCTTTGTCCCGAAAGTCGAACCGGCCGCGCTGCCGGCGGGCAAAGGCAAGGCGACCGAGGACGCACCCGAGCCGGCGACAGCCGCCGCGCAAAGCGCCGAAGCGAAGAATATCATCGCGGCCAAAGCAGCCCAGGTGGAATTCGGCTTCGGCGAAGTGGAAAGCCGCGGACACTTCGAAAAAACCGACCGCAGCCTCTTCGACGGCCACGACCTCGACGTGCCGACGTATTTGCGCAAAGGGATTAAGATTGCGGTTTGAAGCGGTGGGAGGAGGGAGGAGGGAGGAGGGAGGAGCCACGAAGACGCTTAAGCCACGGCGTTGCTGTTGAGGAACCGCCAAGGGCGTGAAGTTACCGGAAATTCAGAACAGGGGGAGACGGATTAATTCAGAAGCCAGGAAACCATGAGGTAATTCCGGGTTTCTCGCTGCCGGGACGGCGGGAGGTCGCCAGACGGAATCGCGACCGCCCTCGGTTGCAATATTCCCGTGAGTTCGCAGGCCACGGACAAAGGCGGGCGAGGGCACCCGCGCTCCCGGGAAGGCCCCGCGGTTCTCCTTCCCCTTTTCCCCTTAAACCTTATCCGATGTGCCTCCGCCGCATCGCCCCCTTGGCAAACCTCTCGGACTCTGTATGGTGGGTGCATGTTTGTCGATGAATGCTCAGTCAAGTTGGCCGCCGGAGACGGTGGTCGCGGTTGCATTAGCTTCCGCCGGGAGAAATACGAGCCGTGGGGCGGACCCAACGGCGGCGACGGCGGCCGCGGGGGCGACGTTGTGCTCCTCGGGGACGTCAACACGAACAATCTCGTCGATTACAAGTTTCAACCGCACTGGCGCGGCGAGCGTGGCGAGCACGGCCAGGGCGCGGATTGTCACGGCAAGGACGGCACGGATTGCACCATGCGGATGCCGCTGGGCACCGTTTGCATCGATCTGGCCACGGGCAAGCCGGTCGCGGAGATCATCGCGGACGGCCAGAGAGTGGTGCTGTGCAAGGGCGGCAATGGCGGCTGGGGCAATACCCACTTCAAGACGTCCACCAACCGGGCGCCGAAGCGCGCGAACCCCGGGCACCTGGGCGAAAGCGGCCAATACCGGCTCGTGCTGAAGAGCATCGCCGACGTCGGATTGGTGGGTTTTCCCAATGCGGGCAAGTCCTCGCTGACGACGCGGATCACCAAGGCGCGGCCGAAGACGGCGGCCTATCCCTTCACCACGCTGCATCCGCAGATTGGGGTCATCGATTTTCCGGATGAGCGGCGCGGCGACCGCCGGCTGCTCCTCGCGGATGTGCCCGGCCTCATCGAGGGCGCGCATGAGAATCGCGGCCTGGGTCACCGGTTTCTCCGCCACATCGAGCGCTGTGCGTTGCTGATTTTCATCATCGACATGGCCGGCGCCGACGCGCGCGATCCGCGGGACGACTACAAGCACCTGCTCAACGAACTCAAACTCTACGATAAGGCGCTGCTGGACAAGCCGCGCTTGGTCGTGGCCAATAAAATGGATTTGCCGGAGTTCGCGCCGAACCTGGCCAAGTTCCAGCGACGCTTCAAGACGGTGGATGTGCAGGAAATTTCCTGCCTCAGCGGTGACGGGCTGGAGACCTTGAAGAAAGAATTGCTGAAGCGGGTGACCAAGTTTCGCGCCGCGGAAAAAACGTCGCGTGCCACCCCAGCTTGATGCAGCGTGCTTCCCGCCACCATGTCGAAGGAACATCGTCCCCTGCTGATGCGGGCCAACCGGCTCCTGGGAGCCGCCTTGGTCGAGCGCAATTTGGTGAAGATTGAGGATCTCGAGACCGCCAACGACAAGCTGATTGAACTGGTGGCGGGCGAGCAGCCGCGGCAGAGCACGATTCTCGGCATTCTCGCCTACGACATGAAGGTGTTGAAGGAGGACGAGGTGCTGCACCATCTGGTCGAAAACGACGGCGTCGGCCTCGTCGACCTGCGGGATTACGATGTGCCAGAGGAAGTGAAAAAAACGCTCGATCCGGGTGCCTGCTGGGCCACGTGGTCGATTCCCTTCGATCGCGAGGAGGAGTTTCACTTTGTCGCCACGGCGTATTATCTGAGCCCCGCGGTGCGGGCCCACTGGGAGAAACAGCTGGGCGGTCCGATTTTGTGGTTTGGGACGACCCTCGATGCGATCGCCGATTACCTTGAAAAACAAGCCGCGGCGACTCCTGCCCCGGTCGCCGGCGTCCCGGCAGCGGCTCTGGCCGGGAAAAAATGAGGACGCTTCCTGCAGTTTGTCGTTTCGCCGGCCGGCGGATTCCACGGAGTTCAATCGTTCCGCCTTCAGGCGGAACGACGAGCAGCCGGGTTTCGACCGACGGGAGTAAGCCGCGTCTTGGGACGGTGATGACCTCGTCGGGCCGCGAAGAATTCTAGGAGGACCGCCATGCCACTCGGAAAAATCCAACTGCAGATCGTCTCCAAGCTCGTCGAAATGGGCCGACTCGACGCGGACCAGCGGGCCGCGTTAATCGCCCGGACCGACGACCTCAGCGGTGACGCCCTCGATAAGTTGCTGCAGGAAGACTACAAGGTCAGTCCGTTCCAGTGTCTCGTGGCCAAGGCGCGCGCCTTGCACCTCTCGCCGTACAACGTCGCGCACTACCGGCTCACGCCCCAGACTTTCGAGCGCATCCCGCAGGACTTCTGCCAGGAGAATCTCGTCGTGCCCGTCGGGCAGGTCGGCGACATGCTGCTTGTCGCGTTTGCCAATCCCTTCGAGGTCACGCTGCCGACCAAGATTCAGGAAATGACGGGCAAGACCGTCATCCGGCTGCTGGGCCGGGAAAAGGATATCAAGGACAAGTTTGCCAAGGGGCCGGAGACGACGGCCGGGTTCGATGACGTCGTGATGCAGATCGGCGCCGAATACGGCGAAAGTGGCGCAGTGGTGGCGGCAGCCGACGAAGACGTTAACGAGGAGTCCGGGCCGATCATCCAGCTGGCGAACCGGATTATCGAGGACGCGTATTTCTCGGGCACGAGCGACATTCACGTCGAGCCGCAGGAAAAGGAAGTCATCGTCCGCAACCGCATCGACGGCATTTGCCACGAGAAGCTGCGGCTGCCGAAGAAGGTCGGCCCCGCCTTGGTGGCGCGGTTGAAGATCATGTGCAACCTCGACATCTCGGAGCGCCGGTTGCCGCAGGACGGGCGCATCGTGTTCAAGCAGTACACGAAGAAGAACATCGATCTCGATTTGCGCGTCTCGACGGCGCCGCTCAACCACGGCGAGGGCGTGGTCATGCGTATTCTCGACAAGACCAAGACGACGCTGCCGTTGCCCGCGCTGGGCTTTTCCGAGGAGAATCTGGCGAAATATCGGGAGTGCATCCGCCAGCCCTACGGCATGATTTTGCACTGCGGGCCGACGGGCTCGGGCAAGTCGATGACGCTCTATTCGGCGCTCAACGAAATCAACACCCCGGACATTGTCATCCGCACGGCCGAGGATCCGATCGAATACACGCTGCCGGGCCTGAATCAGATGCAGATGCACCGGCAGATCGGGCTGACGTTTGCCGCCGCGTTGCGCGCGTTTCTCCGGCAGGACCCCGACATCATCCTCGTGGGCGAAATCCGCGACAAGGAAACCGCCGGCATCGCGGTCGAAGCCGCGCTCACCGGTCACTTGCTGATTTCCACGCTCCACACCAATGACGCGCCGACCACCATCTCGCGTCTCACCGAAATGGGCGTGGAGTCGTTCATGGTGTCGTCCTCGCTCCTCTGCGTTTGCGCGCAGCGGCTCATGCGCCGCGTCTGCAAGACGGGCCGGGTTGCCTACACGCCGGAAGGCCGGGAAAGGGATGTCATGGAAAAGGCCATTGGCTGGAGCGGCCAGGTTTTCAAAATCAATCCCAAGGGCTGCCCGAAGTGCGGGGGGAGCGGCTACAAGGGCCGCGTCGGCATTCATGAACTGATGGTCAGCAACGAGGAACTCGTCGCCGCCATCAACAAGGAGGCCGAGTCCGCGGAATTGAAGAAGATCGCCATGCGCAACGGCATGAAGACCCTACACCAGGACAGCATTTTGAAGGTGAAAGACGGGCTGACGACGCTGGAAGAAGCGATCGCCAACGTGCCGCCGGACATGTAGCCATGCGGACCCCTCACGGATCAAACAAGCGCGTGGCCGGCCCTGGGCCGCGCTTCGGACTGGTGGCGATGGCGTTCACGCTGCTGCTGGCGGGTTGCGGGGGCGGGAAGAAGATAACCGAATTGCAGCGCAAGGAGGCGTCGCACTTGGTGAGCGAGGCGGATTTCGCGATGACGCTGCGCGATTACGCGCGGGCGGAGGGAACGCTGGCCAAGGCGGTGGAGCTTTGCCCGGATACGGGATCCTATTGGATGAATCTCGGTCTCGCGCGGATCCGGCAGGGGAATCGCAGCGGTGGCAAGAATGCGTACCAAAGCGCGCTGCACGCCTTTGAGGCCGCGGCCGGCGTTAACAAAACGGAGGCCGACCCGTGGCTGAAGCAGGTCTATGTGCTGGCGTTGCTCGGTCGCGCGGAAGACAGCCGGGCCCTCCTCGCCAAAGCGGCCAAACAGTTTCCGGCGAACCGCGCCGTGAAGAATTTCATCGAGCAGAAGCAGCTCGATTTGATGCTGGCCGATCCGTCGTTCAAGCAGGACGCGCTGTAAGTAGCGCCGGTCTCCGACCGGCGTCCGGCTCAACGCGCCGTCCAGGGGCCAAGGCCGTGCTGCCGGGTAATGGCATAATTTCTACTCAATCCCGCCGCACCGGCCTCACGCCGAGTCGCGGAGAATGCGGCGTGGGGCAAAATTCAATCGGAGGAATTGGTTTTCCCTGCGGCTCCGCGTGATTCTCCGCCGCTCCCGACCACCGAGGACTGCTGGTCAGACATAGATCCCTCCGCCGAGCAATTGCTCCCCCCGGTAAAAGGCCAGGATCTGGCCGCTCGCGAGCCCGCGCTGCGGTTCGCGAAAAAGGACTCGGGCCGTGCCCCCGCCTTCGGGGATAAATTCCAGCGGCACCCGCGGGTCGCGGTAACGCACCCGGCCTTCGAGCGAGGCCGCAGCCGTGCTGGGTTCGCCGATCCAACTGAGCGAATGGACGCGGACTTCGCGCTGAAAAAGCCCCGGGGCGTCGGGGTGGTCGAATGCCACCAGCAGGGCGCGATCGGTCGCGCGTTTGCCCACCACGACGTAGGCTTCGTGGTCCGTGTTCGACGGGACGCCGATGCCCTTGCGCTGCCCCAGCGTGTAGAAGTGCAGGCCGCGATGGTGGCCGAGTTCCTTGGCGTCGATGGCGCGAATAATGGGGCCGGGGGCGTCGGGCACATACGCGCGCAGGAAGTCCTGCATCTTCACCTCGCCGATGAAGCAGATGCCCTGGCTGTCTTTTTTTTCCGCGGTCGGCAGCCCCGCCTGGCGCGCGAGCTGGCGCAGCTCCGGTTTCGCCAGTTCGCCAATCGGGAAACGGGCGTCGCGCAACTGCGCCTGATTGAGCAGCGCAAGAAAGTAAGACTGGTCCTTGTTTTTGTCGGCGCCTTCGCGCAGCGCGAAGGAGGTCGGCGGGCTTGCTGAGTCCGGCGCGGAGGCCGTGTCCCCGGCGACAACCCGCCGCGCGTAATGACCGGTGGCGACGGCGTCGAAGCCATGGTCTTTCGCCCATTGGCGAAAGACCCCGAACTTGATCTCCCGATTGCACATGATGTCGGGGTTGGGCGTGAGGCCGTGGGCATAGCCGTCGAGCAGATAGGCGACGATGCGCTCGCGGTACTCCTGCATCAGGTTGACGACGCGAAACTCGATCTGCAGCCGGGCACACACGGCCCGCGCGTCCTCGATGTCATCCTGCCAGGGACAGTGGCCGACCACGTTGTCCTCGTTGATCCAATTCTTCATGTACGCGCCGACGAGCTCGTGCCCCTGCTCCTTGAGCAGCAGCGCCGCGACGGAGCTGTCGACTCCGCCGGACATGGCGACGAGGATTTTTTCACGGGCGGGCATGTGACAAAGAGACGACGCTCAGCAGCCGCGGCTTGTCAAACCGCGGACGAATGGTCGAAAGTTGCGCCTTCGCATGAAATATCTTCGTCGTCTCGCATGGTTCCTAGTCACGGCGGTCGCAATCTTTGGACAGGTGCCGTCGCCCGTCGCCCAACCTCAGCGACCGATTCCGGCCATCGAGCACGTGGTGATTATCAGCATCGATGGCTTGCGGCCCGACAAGGCGCTGCAGGCCAACATGCCCACGCTGCGGGCGATGTTGAAAGAGGGGGCCTATAGTTTTTGGGCCAAGACGACGGCGGTTTCGATCACGCTGCCCTCGCATACCAGCATGGTGACGGGGGTGAATCCCCGCAAACATGGCATCGAATGGAATGTCGATCTGCCGCTGAGCAAACCGGTTTACCCCAAAGTGCCGACCTTGATGGAAATGGCGACGCGGGCGGGCTACGTCACCGCGATGATCGCGGGCAAGGACAAGTTCGATACGCTCAACAAGCCGGGTACGATTACGCGCGTCTTCACGCCGACCAAGGCGACGACCAATAACGACGAGGTGGTGGCCGTGGCGGAAAAGATCATCGCGGCGGATCGTCCGGGGGTGACGTTTATCCATTTGCCCGATGTCGATGTGGCGGGTCACCAGAAGGGCTGGGGTTCGCCTGAGCAGCTGGCGGCAATTGAGCGCACGGATTCCCATCTGGCGCGGATCTTGGCGGCGCTCGACGGGGCCGGCCTTCGCGCGTCGACGTTTGTCCTGGTGACGGCGGACCACGGCGGAGCGGGGCTCACGCATGGTCCGGACGATGCCCGCAGCCGCCACATTCCCTGGGTGGTGGTGGGGCCGGGCGTGAGGAAGAATTGCGATTTGACGCAGATTGAGGCGCTGGAGGTTCGCACCGAGGACACCTGTGCGACGGCGTGCTGGCTGCTCGGATTGCCGCAGATGCCTTATTTCGACGGCAAGCCGGTCCGCCAGGCGTTCACGCCGGGACTCTAGCGCGGATTACGTTGCTGCGCGGTGCATTATCTTTTGGTCGTAAGGCCTCCGTAGCTGGTTTCGGCCTGGCTGGCTGGGAGCGCGACCGCCTTCGGTCGCTGCCGGCGTTGCGACCGA
>CANJNJ010000196.1 GCA_947474995.1 Opitutaceae bacterium
ACCCTACGGCGATTTCGCCGCCTTTTGCCAACGCAACGCTTCGTGGCTCGATGGCTACAGTTATTTCTCGGCGCTTAAGACCCATTTCGCGGGTCGCCCGTGGTGGACATGGCCGGCCGAGGTGCGGACGCTTGAATCTGCCACCAAATCCCCCCTGCGCCGCGAACTCGGTGAGCGCATCGAGGCTTACGCGTTCATCCAATATCTGTTTTTTGGCCAGTGGACTCAGGTGCGCGCCCACGCGGCCAAACTCGGCATCCAGACGATTGGCGACACGCCCATCTTCACCGCGTTGGACAGCGCCGATGTCTGGGCCAGTCCGCACCTCTTTCAGCTCGATCCGAAGACCCTGCGCCCCACGTTTGTCGCCGGCGTGCCGCCCGATTATTTTTCGACCGATGGCCAACTCTGGGGCAATCCCCTCTACGATTGGAGCGCGCACGCGACCGAAGGTTATGCGTGGTGGCTCGCCCGCCTCCGGGCGAACTTTGCCCTCTGCGACGTCGTCCGGATCGACCATTTCCTCGGTTTCGAGGCCTATTGGTCCGTGCCCGCCACCGCGGCCACCGCGCGCACTGGAAAATGGGTGCCGGGTCCGAGCCTCGATTTCTTTCGCGCCGTTCAAGCCGCGATGCCGGACGCCAAACTTATCGCCGAGGATCTTGGCGTGCTGTCGCCGGCCACCGCGGCGCTGCGCCATGCCACCGGACTTCCCGGCATGGCCGTGCTCCAGTTCGCCTTTGGCGGCCCCTCCGACAATCTCTATCTCCCGCATAATCATCGTGCCAACAGTGTCATCTATCCAGGCACGCACGATAACGACACTACGACCAGCTGGTATGCGGGCACCGACGAAAAAACTCGCGACCACATCCGTCGCTATCTTCGCATCAGCGGCCAGGAAATCAGCTGGGATTTTCTCCGCTGTGCCTACGGCTCCGTCGCCAACCTGGCCGTCATCCCGCTGCAGGATTTGCTCAGTCTCGGCGCCGAAGGCCGGTTCAATACGCCCGGCAAAAGTCAGGGCAACTGGACGTGGCGTTATCGTGCCGAGCAGTTGCGCCAGCTCCAGACGAACTCGGCGCCCTACCTCAAGGAACTGGCTGCGCTCTTTGGACGTTAGTGCCGGTCTACGGCCGGCGCTGGGCGAGTTCTAGCCAAGCTGCAAAAACTCGGTGATCGTCGGGACGACTTCTTCCCGAGCGTCCTCGAGGACATAGTGTCCCGCATCCGCGATCCGGCGGATCGTCGCGGCCGGCAGAATCCCCTGCCAGCGTTCCAGAAACTGATCGTTAAAACAAAAATCCCGACCGCCCCAAAGGATGAGCGCCGGTCGCCGCCGAAATTGTTCCAACCCCTGCTCGACGGCCGCAAGCGTCGCCCAACTTGGGTGCGTCGGGCGCCTCGGTATGTCCTGCACGAAGGCGCTCACCGCGACGCGATTCGCCCAGCTATCGTAAGGAAATAAATAGCCGCGGGCCTCATCGCTGGTCAGCGCCCGGCGGGACATTGCCATCCGGGTGGCTGGTCCCGCAAAGCCGTTGAGACCCCGCACCAGCCACGGCCCAACGACGGGCGCCTTACAGAGGGCGATCCGGGCGGGAATCCGGTTCAGCGCAAACGCGGCCGTATTCAAAATCACGAGTCGGCCAATCTGCCCGGCGTGACGCGCGGCGAAACCAAACCCAATGGCCCCACCCCAGTCGTGCACGACGAGATGAATGCGCTTCAACCCGAGCTGGGCCACCAGTCCCTCGATGTCGGCAATGCGCCGCGCGAGCGTGTAAGGATAATTTTCGGGTTTGTCCGACAGACCCATGCCAATGTGGTCCGGCACAATACAGCGTATTTCTGGGGCCAGCGCGCGCACCAGTCCGCGATAATAAAACGACCACGTCGGATTGCCGTGGAGCATGAGCACCGCTTCGTCGCTCCGCGGCCCTTCGTCCAGATAGCTCATCTGCGCCCCGGCCTCGGTCCGGAAGGTGCGCGGCGTAAAAGGATAAAGCGCCGTCAGCCAGCCGGGAATTTGCGCGGGCGTTACCATTCGAGCGCGAGCATCAGGCAATTCAGTCCGCTGCCGATACCGAGGAGCCCCACCCGATCTCCCGGGCGCACGGCTCCGGCGTCGGCCGCCGACGCCAGCGTGGCCGGCAACGCCACCGATCCCGTGTTGCCGAGCGTTTCAAAGGTGGAAAAATCCTTGCCCAGGTCGAGTCCGAGGGTCTCGTAAAGCTTTCGCCGGTGGGTCGAGCCGACTTGATGGCAGATATAGCGGGCGAAATCCGTGCCATGCTCCTTCGTGAAATCCCGCCAGGTTTCCCGGGCCAGCGCGACACCCGCGAGCAGCAGTTGCTCGGAATCGGTCTGCATGGCTAACGACTCGGCTCCATACGTGTCTCCCTGACAAAGTTCGCTATGCTCCGTCGCGGCCCGGGCCACGCCGCCGAGCAACCGCGGAGCATGGCCTTGCACGAGCGAACGGTGGCACAGCATCGCTCCGACCGCCCCGGAGCCGATCGTGAGATTGGCAAAGTACGGCTTGATCTCATTCCGCGTCAGCGGTCGCTCCAACAACGTGCGCAGCGTTTGCTCCACGAGCGGTCGCCCGTTTTCGCCGGATACGACCATGGCACACTTGATTTGCCCGGCTTCGATCATGCCTGCGGCAATCGTCAGGGCGTTGAGAAACCCGAGACAGGCATTGGAGACGTCAAAAATCTGGGCGGTTCCCGGCAAACCAATCTTTCGGTGGGCAAATGACGCGGTCGCAGGCTCAAGCATATCGCGGCTGACGGCGGCATGGATAAAAAGTTCGACGTCCGCCGCTCCCAGTTTGGAACGGGAAAGTACGGCGCGGCCGGCTGCGGCGCTGGCGTCCGACGGCCGTGTGCCGGTCGGCCACATCCGTCGCTCGCGAATGCCGGTCATCAACTCCAGCCGGCCGGCGGGCAGCTTTAGCCGATCATAGAGCGGTCGCAGCCGCTCCTCCACCTCCGCTGAAGTCCAGATTTCCTCGGGCAAGGCGACGGCCAGTGCCTCCAGGCAAACGTGTTCGAATTTCATCCGGGGGGACGCATCGCCAGTCGGATGATCTCCTGGTCGAAATAATTCGAGCCCAAGCCGGCGTCGACGACCAGCGTCGTGCCATTCACTCCGCTGCTGCGGTTGCTGAGCAGGAAGAGCACGGCGTTGGCGACCTCCTGGGTTTCCAGGTTCTTTTTTCGGAACGTCAGTTTCTCGGCGTAAAGATAGCTTTCGAGATAGCCGGGAATTCCCGCCGAGGCACTGGTCTTCAGCGGGCCGGCTCCGACGGCGTTGAAGCGCACGGCCGAGTTGGCGCTAAATGACTTGGCCAGGAATTTTACCGCCGATTCCAAGGCTGCCTTGATCGGCCCCATATAGCCGTAGTTGTCGGGGGTCACCTGCAGCGATGAAATGCCGATAGTCACGACTGAGGCATCAGTCGTGAGCTGGGGTTTGAAGGCCCGCGCAATTTCGACGAGCGAGAAGGCTGACACGGCAGCGGCCTGGAGAAAGTCGGCGCGCTTTGTCTCGTAAAACGGGCGGAAACCTTCGCTGTAATTGGCGAAAGCAATCGAGTGGACGATGCCCGCGAGCGGGGCATGCCCCGCCGCCGCCACGTCGGTCGCCAGGCGCTCGACGGCCCCTTCCTGCTCGACGTCGCAAATAAAGACGGGCCGGTCCGCCAGTTGGGTCTCGAGAGATTTTCTGCGCGCCTCGGAGCGCACGCTGTAGACGACCTTCGCGCCCTGTTCCTCGAGGGACTTCGCCACGAACCACGCGACGCTCTTGCGGTTGGCGACGCCAAAGACGAGGACCGTCTTGCCGGAGAGTTGGAGGAAATCAGCCATGGAACGCGTGCAGAATTCAGAATGCACCCGGGCGCGACTACCCGGTGGCCGCGGGCGTTTTCCAGGCCACGGCGAAATCCACATTCATCACCCGGGTGCCATCGGCCTTCTTGATCGAACCACTCATCATCGTAAAGCCACCCATCGCATCCTTCTCCTTCACTTCCATCAACACATTGTCGCCCGGATAAACCGGGTTGCGGAACCGCACGTCGCTGATTTTGGCGATCAGCGGCAGACCCTCTCCCGGCTTGGCGCCAATGGCCCGGGCCTTCAGCGCCAGGTAACACGCCGCGGTTTGAAATACGGATTCACACAGCAGGACTCCCGGCGTAATGGGTGCGCCGGGGTAATGCCCGCGATAGAAATCCTCGTCGGCCCGCCAGAGACGGCGGGCCAGCAAACCGCCGGGATTTTCGCTGACGATTTCGTCAACAAAAAGGAACGGCGGCCGGTGAGGAATAAGTTCAATGACAGAGGGCACGGGGGAAAAGGTGCGAGGACCGGTCAGCGGGTAGCGAGGAGAAAAACGCGAACGTGATGAAGTCGGGCGGTTGGTAGTTCCGCCTTCAGGCGGACGGCTTGGTCACTCGGATGCCGCCTAAAGGCAGTACTGCGAACTCGGCCATCTACGACCGGGTCGCGGCTACTTGCAGTGTTTTTTGCTTGAAGAGATACTGGTCGACCTTGTTGGCGACGATGACCCCGTAATTGATCGTGCCGAGCCAGCCCGACATGATGATGCCAACCGATCCGGCGTGATAAAGCCCGGGAAGTTTTTCCGGCAGATCCATTGAGACCTTGAGCCCCTCGAACTTGGTCCCGAACGAGGTGCCGAGCGCATGCGTGGTGTAGCGCTCGATCGTCCGCGGTGTCGCCGCCTCGGTCCAATCAATCTTCGCCCGCACGCCGGGGATGAACTTTTCCAAGGCGACGAGCGATTCATCGATGAGCCGCTGCTTCTCTCGCTCGTAATCCTCTTCGTTCAGTTTGGCCCAATCGCCATACTCGCCGTTGAGGGAAACGACCACCGTATAGCGGTCCGAACCCGGGCGGGTGTCGGGATAGTAGACCGAAAACGTCCGGCTCGTCGTATGGAAGTCCGTGAGTTCCGTGCTGCTGAACTTGGGATTGGCCGACGTGAAGACCAGATCGCCGATGTGCGGAATCGTTTCACCTTTGCGAATGCCGAGGTAAACCTGGCACGAACTGGAGTTGATGCGAACCGCCCGCGCCGCGGCGACATACTCGGCGGAAAAATTGGCTTCACCGCCCAGACGGAAGATTGTGTTGTAGATGTTGGCGTTGGAGAGCACGGCCTTGGCCCGGACCACCCGGCCACTTTTGGCCACAATGCCGCACGCCACCTTTTGGCCGCCGCGCTCCTCCACGAGCACCTTCTCGACCAACACCTTCTTGCGCACCTCGACCCCATTTTGTTTCAGCTCGGCGACCATCTTCTCGATCAGCACGTCGGAACCGCCGCGAAACGTGTACACCCCGGCCCCCATGAAATTCGAAAACACGATGCCGTACGTGATCGCAGGATCGTCGAGCGTCGAACCGTTGGCGTAGGCAATCGGCTCCATCAGCAGGCGCTTGACGTCATCGCGGCCCGGAAAGAACCGCTCGAGCATTTGGCCGGTGGTCTCGGGATTATTGTCGTAGAAATTCATCCCGCGCAGGTAGGCAAAGAACTCCTCCACCGTCGGGCGCGGGAGTCCAAAGGTCTCGACCAGAACCCGCGTGTAGTCTTCGCGCGTGAACGTCGTCCTGACATCCATCTGCGGGTTCACGAAACGGATGCCTTTGAGCTGCACGATCGCGTCCGCGATTTCCTTCGTCCAATACTTCCGGCACGACTTGATCATGCCGAACGGGAAACCGTGCAGTGAGATATCGAAGATGTGGCCGCCCTTGCGGGTGAACCACGTGGCCAGGCCGCCGAACTGATAGTGGTGCTCAAGGAGCAGGACGCGATGTCCCGCCTTCGCGAGCACGTTGGCACCGGTGAGGCCACCCAGCCCGCTTCCGATTACAATGACATCATATTCGTCGTCGACTCCTTTGAGCCAGTCGTAAGCCATGGAAAAGTTTGCGTGGACTCGCGTCCGCGTGAGCGAGCTCAGAGTTTCAAGGCCCGGAGATACTTGAGGCTATCCGGAATGCACTGCAGCGGCGTCGGCGTCTCATCCTCGATAAAGTAGTGCTGCACGCCAATCCTCTGTGCCGTGCTTAGGATTTCCTTCCAATTGAGTTGGCCAGACCCAACCGCCACGTTGTCGATGGGGGGGGCGCTTCCCGTGGACAGTCCAGTCACGGCGCCTTTGCGGATGTCCTTCACGTGCACCAGGGCCCAGCGGTCCGGGTACTTGGCGAGCAACTTGGCCGGGTCCTGGCCCGCGTGATAAGCCCAGAAGATATCCATTTCATAACAGACCAGGTCGGACTTGGTCTCACGCACCAGCACATCGAAAGCGGTTTCACCCTTGCCCGCCTTCGTCGGCGTAAACTCGATGCCGTGCGGGTGATATCCGAAGCGCAGTCCAGCGGCCTTGCAGGCCGCGCCAAAGGTATTGAACTCTACGGCGACCCGATGGGCATCTTCCTCGGTGAAGCCAGTCGCGCGCGGCAGAATCGGTACAATGAGGAATATTGCGCCGAGCGCCTTCGCATCGCGGATGCATCCCGCCAAATCCTTCTTCACGAGATCGTAGCCCATATGGGCACTAACCGCGTTCAAACCGCGTGACTTAAGTTCGGCGGCAAACTGCTCCACGGTGAGATTTTGCGTGCCGGCCGTCTCGATTTCGGTGACGCCATAGCCCTTGGCCATGTCGAGCGCTGCCGCCACGTTGTCCTTCGATGTCGCGCGCAGGCTCCACAACTGGAGGCCTAAATGATCCTGATAATTCGTCGGGGCCGCGGCGAACATGGGGAGAGCCGTCAGGGCGAGGAGAGCCAGCCGGGAAAGTATTTTCATCGGACGGGCATTTCGCCCGGCTCCTATCCCTTTTGCAAGATGTGATAGTTAGCCATGGATATCCCGCTGAGCATTGCCCCGACGATGCCGAGGAAGCCCTGGTCGGTGCCGCAAAGGTAAACGTGCTTCAAAGCGGTTCGACCCTGGCGGTTTTTGACCGGTGCACCGTAAATGGCGCCCTTCAGATGGCCCGTGAAATGAGTGATGGTGCGCGGGGTGAACATATCGGTCGTCAACGTGGCTTCTGCGAGTGCCGTCGCAGATGGGAGCGGTGGAAGAAATCGCTGGGCGCTTTGCTGGACCATGGCGAACCAGCGCTGTTTTTCCGTGCGATACGTTTCTTCCGGCAAATCTGCCCAGCGCTCATAGTTTGCCAGGCAAGTCACGCGAAAGATCCCCTCCGGCAGCAACCGGCCGGGTCCAAATGCAAAATTGTTCGGCAGGCAAATCACGCCACTGCGCAGGTCCACCGAGCCGGCCGATTGCACGTAGTCGAAGCGCTCGGAGTCGTTGAAGAAAACAATGGTATCATTCCCCCACCCGAATTCCGCCGGCTGTCGGTTTAGAATCGTGATGGTCTCGACGAACGAGAGTCGTCCCGCTTTGGCGGTCGCGTCGGCCTTGGAAGCGTCCCCGTCGCCATTGATCAGCGTCTCGGTCTCGGGCGCGCCGACGGACGAAATGACGTGATCCGCCGTGATCTCCTCGCTGGTGTCGAGGGTCAGCACCGTCACACCGTCCGGCCGTTCGGCGATTCGCTTGACGCCGCATTTCATCCGGCGCTCGCCACCTGCGGCGCGAAATTTTTCCAGCAATACCCGCAGGACAAGACGCACCCCTTCGAACGGCCGGGCAAAACCTTCGAGGTATAGCGCTTTGAACATGATGACGAACTGGCCGAAATCCATGTCGTGCTCCGTTGCGCTGCCGTAATACATCA
>CANJNJ010000197.1 GCA_947474995.1 Opitutaceae bacterium
CCTCCTTGCGATTTTCGCTGAGAAACCCCACGCCCTGCGCCCACCGGTCGCGCGGCGCCGCGGCACTGCCCGGTGCACCAACCACGCAAACTTCACCCGCGGCGAGTTCGTCGAGGGAGAAAATCCCCCGCAGCAAATCCGTGCGACCCGCCCCGATGAGTCCGGCCAGGCCGAAGATTTCGCCCGCCCGCACCCGCAGGCTCGCCCGCTTGAGCCGCGGCGCGCTGGCGAGCGCCTTGACCTCGAGGACGGTTTCGCCGAGCGGGTGCGCGGTATGGGGATAGAGGTCCTTCACTTCGCGGCCGGTCATGAGCGTCACGATATGATCGAGGCTCGCCGTGCGCATCTCGCCGCTGCCGACCGTTTCGCCGTCCTTGAGCACGGTGTAGTGGTCGGCAATCCGCCGGCACTCCTCGAGAAAATGGCTGATGTAGATCACGCTCACGCCCTGGGCCCGCAGGCGGAGAATGGTGGCAAAGAGTTTCTCGGTGTCCGCCTGCGTGAGACTGCTCGTCGGCTCGTCCATGATGAGCACCTGCGGCTTGGTCAGCAGGGCGCGGGCGATTTCGATGACCTGCTGCTCGGCGATGCTGAACGCGCCCGCCGGTTGTTCGAGACGAAGGTTCTCGTGGCCGAGTTGCGCCAGCGCGGACCGCGCGCGTTGGCGCGAGGATTTTCGATCGATCCAGCCCAGCGCGGCCGACTCGGCGCCGAGCAGGATGTTTTCCTGGGCGGAAAGATGGAGCGCGAGATTCAGCTCCTGATAAATCATCGCCACGCCCTTGAGCCGGGCGTCGTGCGGATTGGCGGGCACATAGGGCACGCCACCCAGTTCCATCGTCCCGGCGTCGGCGGCGTGGGCGCCGCTGAGGATTTTCATCAGCGTGCTCTTGCCGGCGCCGTTTTCGCCGATCAGCGCGTGCACCGTGCCGGGCGCAATCTCGAGCGTGACCCCGCGCAGCGCCCGGGTGGCGCCGAAGCTCTTTGTGACGCCGGTGAGCCGAAGAGCGGGAGCGACGGTCGACGTGGTCATCCCCGTCACTTCAAATACTTGTCCAAGGGCGGATGGAGGAGCTCAGCCATCTCGGGGGTGTCCATGTTCGCCTTCGTCACGAAGCCGACGCCCGTGTCGATGACCGCCTCGACTTTTTCGCCGCGCAAGACCGCGACGGCGGTTTTCACGCCGAGGTAACCCATGCGCATCGGATGCTGGACGACAAAGCCCATCATATCTCCGGCCTTCAGCCCGGCGTTCAGGGATTCACCGGCGTCGAAGCCGACGAACTTCACCTTGCCGCCGGCGAGGCCGGCATCGCGCAGGGCGAGGAGCATCCCCGAGGCCGAGGACTCGTTGGACGCGAAGATTCCGTTCACCTGTTTGCCGTAGCGATTAAGCAGGGTTTCGGCGACGCGCTTGGCGCTGTCGCGCGTGGCGCCGGCGTGCTGGTCGCTCGAAAGGAGTTTAATGCCGGGAAAATCCTTCCGGAGCACCTCGAGGAAGCCTTCCTCGCGATCCTCGGTGCTGGCGGAGCCCACGGCGTAGCGGAGCAGGATGACATTACCCTTGCCGGCAAGCGCCTGGCCCAGATTGCGGGCGGCGATCCGGCCGCCTTCGCGGTTGTCCGTAGCGACAAAACTGGCCGGCCCTTTCGACTCGAGCGCCGAGTCGATGATGATGACGGGGATCTTCCCGCGCACGGCCGTCTCGACGGGAGCGACGAGGCCCTTCTTGTCGAGCGGCGCCAACACGATGGCGCTGACGCGCTGGCCGACAAAATTCTCGACGACCTGGACCTGGGCCTCGCGGTCGTCCTCCTTGAGCGGGCCCTTCCAGATGATATTCACCGTGATGCCCTGGGTCGCGAGTTCGCGCTGGGCCTGAATGGCGCCGGCGTTGATCGACTTCCAGAATTCATGCGTGGTCCCCTTGGGGATCACGGCGATGCGATAGACTTCGGCGGCACCGGTGAGCGACCCGCCGGCAGCGAGCATCAAAGCAAGGAGGAGTTTCTTCATGGGAAAGGGGATCCGGTAAATCAGCGGAATCGAAAACAAAGAAAGTATTCTTGATGCGCGAGGCAATCGCCGAGGTCGAGGCTGGATGTTGGGGCGGAGAAGGGCCGGTTCGTCGTCCCGCCATTAGGCGGATTCTAGACCGCTCAACCCTTCCGCCTAAAGGCGGAACTACCAACTTCCGGTTTCTCCTTCGCCCGCGACGCCAAAACCGAGGCTCGCACCGCTCCAACCGGATCCTTTTGTTGGGCGGATGTTTTTCTGGCTGAAGAAACAACTCGGCTACTGGCTCATGCCCGTGCCCATGGGCCTGTTACTGCTGGTCGTCGGCAGCGGCTTGCTGGTCACCCGGCGCCGACCTCGGCTGGGCCGGGCGCTGATGCTCACTGGCACGGGGCTACTCCTGGTCCTGAGCAACATTCTCGTCAGCAAGTGGCTCATCCGTCCTTTCGAAAACCGCTACCCACCGATCCCCGAACTTCGGGCGGGAGTGCCGCTCCCCCCGGCCCTCGCGGAATGCCGGTACGTCGTCGTGCTGGGGTCGGGCAATGGCAACAGCGCCGGCCTCTCCGCGCTCGCGGAGCTTTCCTCGTCGGCCAGCGCGCGACTGGCCGAGGCCGTCCGCATTTTACACGCGCTGCCCGAAGCCAAGCTCCTGCTGAGCGGTCCTGCCGAACGGCTTTATGCCAGCCATGCGACCGTGCTGGCCCGGGCCGCGATCTCGCTTGGAATCGAAGAACGGCGAATCACGTTGATTGAAAACGGGCGCGACACCGAGGATGAGTCCCTGTCCGTTCGGGAGAAGATTGGCCGGCAGCCCTTCGCCCTCGTCACCACCGCATGGCACATGCCGCGCGCGATGGCGTTGTTCCGCCACGCCGGGCTGACGCCCGTGCCCTGCCCAACCGACTATACCGGGCACCTGGATCCGGACTGGAAATGGAATAATCTGATGGTTGACGTCGGTTCGCTGGAGCGGAGCACCGCGGCCTTTCATGAACTGCTGGGGAACGCCTGGATTTGGCTGCGGGGCAAAGGCTAGGCCGCCAGTCGGGCTCGGGGAAATGCGATTCTTGGCCGCGATTGCGGGTCGAACCGTACCGACCGGCGGCCAAGCGAAAACCCCCGGGGCATTTTCGCCGAGCTGGTGGCTGCCCCGTCGGAGATTCGGCCAAAACCGCCCGGCGGTTTTGGTTGGGCCCGCGGCCCCCTCCGGTCACGTTCGCTCCCAGCGACCGGAAGTCGACCCACCTCCGAAACCGCGCCCCCGGTAACGGCCGCGGGCCTCGGAATTGTTTCGCCATCGTAACCTGCGCCACTACTTCACAAGGAGATGTTCTCGCTGAAAAAACTCCTGGGAAAGGAAGATAAGTTCTTCGACCTGCTTGAGGCAGGGGCCGACGAGGCCAAAGCTAGCGTCGATCTCTTCACGAATTATCTGAAAAAAATCGCCGCCGGCGACGGGGGCCAGTCCACCCTCGACGAATTCATCCAGACCCGCCGCAAGGAAAAGCGGATTCGGCACATGATGACCGAGGAACTGAGCAAAACCTTCGTCACGCCGCTGGAGCGCGAGGACATCGAGGCCCTTTCGTTCGCGCTCTACCGCATTCCCAAGCAGGTCGAAAAAATCGTGGAGCGTCTCTCGATTTATCCCGGCCGCGTGCCGAACGCCGCCTTTCAGCGGCAGGCCGAGCTGATGTCGCAGGCCGCCGAGGCGGTGGCCTTCATGGTGAAGCAGCTGCGCGGCGGCACGCACATTGAAAAAATTCGCGAGGCCAATGACCGGCTGCAATACGCCGAGGGCGAGGCCGACAAGGTCATGCTCACTTTGCTCAAGGATCTCTACCACGGGCCGTATGAGGCGAAGGAACTCGTCATTCTGCAGGAGCTCTACGAGATGGTGGAGCAAGCCGTGGATCGCTGCCGCAACGCCGGCAACATCGTCCTGCAGATTGTCCTGAAGCACTCCTGACCATGGCTCGAACGACCGGACTTACCCGGCCCGAAGCGTGCGCTTCCCCGCGCGACCGCCGCGCTCGTCCGCCCGCTGGCTCCCGCCCCACGTCATGACGCTCTTCCTGCTCGTCCTGCTCGCCGCGCTGGTCTTCGAATATATCAACGGCTTTCACGACACCGCGAACGCGATCGCCACCGTCGTCTCCACGAAGGTCCTGACGCCCCGCATGGCGATCGCGTGGGCTGCATTCTGGAATCTCGTCGGCGCCCTCGCCGGCACCGCGGTGGCCAAGACCATCAGCGGCGGTCTCGTCGACCCGAGCGTCATCAACATGCTGACGGTTCTCTGCGCGCTGCTCGGGGCGATTTTCTGGAATCTCTTCACGTGGTGGCTGGGGTTACCCTCGAGTTCCAGCCACGCGTTGATCGGTGGCCTCTGTGGCGCCGCGCTCGCCACCGCGAATGGCAATTGGAGTGTGCTCATCTGGTCGGTGACCGACGCCAAGGGCGCCACCGTCGGGATTTGGCCCAAGGTCGTGCTGCCCATGTTCAGTTCGCCCCTGATCGGATTTGTCGGCGGCGGTCTGCTCATGTGGCTCCTCACCGTAATTCTGCGACGCGCGACCCCGCGGATGGTGAACGTGATTTTTGGCAAGGCCCAGCTTTTCAGCGCCGGTTTCATGGGCTACGGCCACGGTTCCAATGATGCGCAAAAGACGATGGGCATCATCACGCTGGCGCTCTACACCGGCACGACTTCCGGCGCCTTCAAAGATTTGCCGCCGTGGGCCTCGTTTCTCCGCGTGGACGAGTTCAAAGGCATTCCCTATTGGGTGATCATCACGTGCGCGCTGACCATGGCGGCCGGCACCGCGGCCGGTGGCTGGCGCATCATCCGCACCATGGGCCACAAGATGGTCAAGATGCAACCCGTGCACGGCTTCGCCGCCGAAACGACCGCCGCGCTCATTCTTCATATCACCGCCCTCAAGGGCATCCCCGTTTCCACCACTCACGTCATCTCGACCGCGATTATGGGCGTCGGCGCCTCGAAGCGCCTGAGCGCCGTGAAATGGGGCGTGGTCGAGCGCATCCTCTGGGCCTGGGTGCTCACGCTGCCGGTCACCGGCCTGCTGGGCTATGCCTTGGTCCGATTGGCGCACGCCCTGACCTCTTAAACACCGAGCGTTCAGTTTCGAATTCCCTTCCGGCGCCGCGCCGCCATGCTCTCGTGGGTCATGCGATTGACCGCTCCGCTACCCCGCGGCGGCCGCCTCGCCGAGGCGCCGCTTGATCGACTCCGGTCGATCGCCGGCCGGAAGGCCGCGCTCCTCGCGTGCAGCCTGATTGGGTTCACGCTCGCAGGCTGGGCGCAGACCCCGCGGCGGTCCCCGGCCTTCGAGCCGCTGAACAGCGAGCCCACCCCCGATTTCTTTCCCGAAACGCGGACGCGGCCAACGGAACGCGTCCCCATTTTCTTTCCCCCGATCGTCCCGCCGCTCGACTGGCCAGTCGCCCATGCCGTCGTCGCCCCCGGCCGGCTGCCCGCGTCCCCGGATCTGGCACCCTATGTAAACGAGTTTTTCTATCCGTCCCTGAGCACACGACTGCATACCAGCACGCTTTACGACAAGGGCCGGATCATGCTGGGACAATATCGGACCCGGAAGATTGAGCTGCAAAAGGAACTGCAGGCCGAACTCGCCCGCCAGCGCGGCGCGGAACCGGCGACCCGCCAACAGGCGCTGGAGGCGCTGGCCCGCACCCAGAAGTCCAAGCTCCTGCAGCTCGAAAACGAGGCCGAGCAGCTGCGAAAAGAGTTGATGAACGGAAATTTTGGCTGGTCGGCCCTGCGGGAGTGGCATTTAGGCGACAAGGAAAAGCGCGGATTTTCGCCAACCGAAATTGCCATCGTGATGCGCGGCTATGCCTACTACCAAAACGGCCTCCTCCCGGCGCAGCGTCAGCTCCTCCGCGAGATCGTCATCGATTTGATCGGGGCCGTGGATCAAAAGGCCGCATCGAATACCCCGCCGCCCTATCTGTTTTTTTCCCCCGAGCCGGCCCGCGTGCTTCTGCCGGAGGACCTGCCCGCTGAACTGGCCGCCAAGGTCGCCGCGTATCAGTCAAAAAAGTCCCGGTTGAAAAAGGAACTTTACGACACGATCCACGCCTATGACGGGACCCATCTCCGGATCTTCAGCAATCCGTTGAAGGCCCTCGCGGACAGACAGGCGCCTCAATTCGCCGAGGTGGATGCCCTGGCCGAGGAAATCCGCCGGGGCCTGGCGCAAAGCGCCGTACCCCTCGTCACGACCCAGCGCTCGCCGTTGCCGGCCGCCCTCACGGTCCGGATCAGCGCGTTGTTGCGCGACCGGGCGAACGCCCAGCGCGACGCCACGGCTAAGGCCGACGCCATCCAGGCCCGCACTTACGACCCGACCCGCATTCGCATCGCCTATCGATTTGACGAAGAGGGGATGAAGTCGGTCGCCATTCCGATTCGCACGCCGCGCAGCCCGCCGGGAAAAGAAGAGGAACAGATAGTCACGAAGGTTCGCGCCGATCTCGCCGCCGTGTCCGAAGGCTATGGCCGCCAGATCGCGGAGCTGTTCAACGAACAGGACGCCATTCGCCGCGACGCCGGCGAATTCCTGGGCGAAACCAAGCGCGAAAAAATCGACGCCGCCCTGATCTCGGCCGCCCGCATCGCCGCCCTCAAGGAAACCGAGGACGCGTATTCGGACTACCGTACCGCCGTTTTTGAACCGGGCCTGGCCGTCGAGCAGCGGCGCCTGCTCTTCGACGCGGCCATCGAGCGGCTCGCACTGCCCCTGCCGCGCGGCGAAATGCAAGTCACCACACGCTCCGCCAACTGGTAGCGCGCGGGACCAGGCCGGAACGATTCAGACCCCATCGCAAAACGGGTTTTACTCCGGACGGAAAGAAACGTTAGTTCTCGTACCCCTGCTCGAGAGAGCAGGGATGTCCCTCGTTCCATGGCTGAGTCCCGCTTCTCTCGAAGTGGGCGACAACGGGGCTGTTTCCGAGGAATTGAAGGTTGAAAGCCCGGATGGGCCAACCGTGGCCTCACACGCCTGGGGCGATCGTGACCTCACTGTCAGGCGTGAATCAGACTAACGCGGTATGAGGCGAAATCGCGTGAGCCTTCGCCGCTTTCAATTTTCACCCTGCAACCTTCAACTGCAGGAGCCTCAGTTCTTGGCCGCCGGCAGCGTGATGAAGAATTCGGTGCCGGACCCCGGCGTGCTCTCGACCCGCACCTCGCCACCGTGCGCCTGCACCACGTTCTTGACGATCGCCAGGCCGAGGCCCGTGCCGCCCTGCTCGCGGGACCGGGCCTTGTCGACGCGGTAAAAGCGCTCGAAGATTCGCGCCACCGCCTCAGCCGGAATCCCGGGGCCATCGTCCCGGACCGAAAATTGCACCCGCGCGGCATCCACCGCCCGGCCACGCACCACGACCCGACCCTGGGTCCGGCCGTACTTGATCGCATTGTCGATCAGGTTGGCGAAGACCTGCCGCAGTCGCTCGGGATCCGCCAGGGCGGCCAGACCGGGCGGCACCGCGTTTTCCAACACGATCTCCCGCGCGCGGGCAATGAGGGTGGCGTCGTCCATCGCGTCCTGCGCCGCCGCGTCGAGCGCCACCCGCTGCAAGTTTAGCTCCACGCGCCCGGAATCGAGCCGCGCCAGCAACAGCAGATCGTCGATCAAAAACGTCAGGCGACTGGCATGCTTGTCGATGATTTCGAGGAACCGGGCCGTGATCGCCGGATCGGATTTCCCTCCGTCGATGAG
>CANJNJ010000198.1 GCA_947474995.1 Opitutaceae bacterium
GAACGGCCCGATGATGCGATCGCGACGTTGGAACGGCTCGCCGCGCTTGGAGTAAATTCCCCCGTGGAGAAGTCCGATGATTTTGCCGCGCTGCGCGAACGCAAAGAGTTTCAAGCCGTCGTGAAAAAACTGGCGGCTAACCTGTATCCCAAGGGAAAAGGTGAGATTGCATTCTCCCTGCGGGATGTCACCGGGCTGATCGAAGGGCTCGCCTGGCGGGAAAAGACGGGAGAGTTTTTCTTTGGCGATGTGAACGGCCGGGCCGTCTGGCAGCGCAATGCCGATGGCACGTTGAAGCGATTTAGCGCGCAGAGTGACGAAATTCTCGGGGTCTTCGGGCTGGCCGTCGACGAAAACGCTGGCGCACTTTGGGCCGCGACGTCCGCCGTGGCGGCGATGCGCGGATTTTCGCCCGAGCAAGACGGCACGGCCGCATTGGTGGAATTTGATCTAAAGACGGGCGCGGTGCGCCAGGCCATCCCGGTGGTCAGAAAGTCCGGTGACCAGCAATCCCACGTCCTGGGCGATCTGACGCTGGCCCCCGATGGGTCGGTCTTTGTCACCGACAGCGGTGGGCCGACGCTTTGGCGGCTGGCGCCAGGGCAGTCGTCGCTCGAGGCCTTTGCCGAGAGCGCGGAATTCATGTCGTTGCAGGGCGTCGTTGTCCTGCCAGGTGGATGGCTGGTGGTCTCGGATCACGCGAACGGGCTGCTGCGAATTGATCCCCGTTCGCGCGAGGTGCGGCGATTGCCTTCGCCGGCGGGCACCACGTTGGTCGGGCTTGACGGGCTGGCCGTGGTGGCGAATGGCGACGTGCTCGCGATTCAGAACGGGCTCCGGCCGAATCGCGTGTTGCGCATCAGCTTCGACTCCGAAGTGGAAGGTGTGACGAGCGTGGCCGTCCTCGACTCGGGGCATATCACGATGGCGGCGCCGTCACTGGGGTGCATTGCGACCGGCGGGGACTTCTACTTTGTCGGCAATGCCGGTTGGACGCGTTTCGAAAACACGGACGGCAAGTCTTCGGAGCCACGCACGGTGCCGATTTTTCGGACGAAGCTTTGAGCCGGGCCGCCGCCGCGCGGTCACAGGTCCTGGAGAGCGATGAACGTGCCGCCGTGGAGATAGGTGACCGTGCGCATCAAGTTCGCGAATTTCACGCCGGTCTGGCCCATGGAAAACGTGTAACGAATCGTGGTCGGAAATCCGACGGCATTGATGACCACCTTGCGGTGGCCGTTTTCGTCCGCGGGATTCAGTTCATCCAGCCGGCGAATGACGGGGTCGGCGGTTTCGACGAACTCATCGCCAAACACATAGATGCCCATGTGCATGTTCTCGTTGTCCTTTTGGTAGAGGAAACGAAGCGCATTGTAGATGCCAGGCACCGGATTGCTGATGGTGTCCTGATCGTAACGGCGCAGAATCCGTTTGATGTCAGCCCGGGTTTCCGGGCTGTCCGAAACCCAGCCCGTGTTGCCACGACCGCCGAGGATAAACCGCCCGTCGGCATCGAGGAGTTGGAGCCCGTCGATCTGGGGATAGACGTCCAGCACGGCCTCGATCGTGCGGATGGCAATGGGCCAGAGCCCGCCGCTGTTCGGGTCGCGCATCGAACCGGACGTATCGATGACAAAAGCGATGTAATTGCTGCCGATCGGCAGGCCGAGTGGCGCGGGTTTCACTTCCTTCAGGACCAAGTCGTGCTCGGGCTTTTTCTGCCGGGCGGCGATTTCCTTCTTCAACTCGTCAATGTCGACCAGCAACGCCTCCTGGCCTTTTTTCTCGTGCTGCAGCTTTTGTTCGAGGTCGTCGATGAGCGCGTGCAGCGAGTCATTGCGGAGCCGGGCGTCCGTGACGAGCGTGGCGACGCGCAGGTTGCTCCGTTCGATGTCCTCCTTGCTCGCCCGCAGTTTCGTGAGACTGGCGAGCTGGGCGGCCAGGGCGCGCTGCAGTTCCTGCAAAACCTGGACCTTGTCCTTTTCCTGCGAGTCGATGCTCAGCACGAAAATCAGGATGACCGCGCCGAAGCCGCAGCAAATGCAGTCGAGGAACGCGAGGGAGAAGACACTGAACTGGCGGCGGCGAATCATGTGTCAGGCCAGGATTTCGACGGGCTGACGAGGGCGCCGCGCGTGGCGTTCGCGAGCTCCCAATAGAGGCCCGGCGCGCCCGGATCACCGGTCAGCAAGGGAAACAGGATCGTGCTGACGGGGATACGAGGCGGCAACTGCTTGGTGGCGATCTCGAAGAACCGGATGCGTTGCTCCTCGCCGACGTCGCCCTCGTAGGGCAGCGAGTCGCTCTTGGTGGGCAGGCCATCCGTGATCAGAATGATGCTGTCCGGCAGCCGCGGCAGGAAGCGTACCGAAGTGAAGGCGCGCTCGAGGTTGGCGCCACCCTGCGGCACGATATTGTGGAGGCGGGTCATCATCTCGCTGATGGACTTGCGATCCTTGGTGCTGAACCACTCGTCCATGCGATTGGGCAGGATGGGAGTGGTCTCCTCGTTGAAGAACAAAATCTGGAAATGGGTCTCGGGATCGAGCGACGCGAGCATCCATTCGAGCGAGGCGATGACTCGCTGCCATTTGGGCGCCTCGCGCTTCTTGGTGTCCGAGTCTTCCAGGCGGCCGGCGGCGAGTTCGATGGTTTCATCGAGCATCGAGCCGGAACAGCGCACGAGAAACACGATGAATTCGCCATTCAGCTTTACGCCCGTGAGGTACTGGCGGCGGTCGACGTTGGGGATCGGCACCGGCGCGTGGTCCTCGGTGGGCAGGGCTTTTTTCTCGCCCAGGAGGGTGGCCAGTGCGTCCTTCATGGCGCCGGTTTGCTGCAACATCAGCAGAAGTTCACGCTGGCGATCGGAGAGCTTGAGTTGGTCCTGGGTGTTCTTCGCGTTGATGTCCTGCAACTCCAACTGGGCGGCGGCTAACACCTGCGCGAGGCGATCGAGATCTTGTTGGGTGGCCGACGCATCCCGCTGCATGCTTTGCAGACGCGCGCGCGCGTTTTCCAAGTCGACCTTGTCGATCGATGTTTTCTGACTGAGCGTCAGGATGAAAACCAAGATGACCGCGCCGAAGCCGCAACAAATGCAGTCCAGAAAGGCGAGGCTGAACACCTCGGTCTCACGCCGTTTGGCCGCGATGGACATGGCAGATTAGCTGCGCCAGGGCCGGCTAGTCGTGCCCCCGGGAACTGTTGGCCGCACAGTGCGCGAACAACACGTCGGCCGCGGCGGTGCCGCAACGGATGGACAGGTGATCACCGGAATCGATCGTTGCCCGAGTGGGCGTGCCGGCGCTGTCGCGGGCGGGCGTGGAATCAACAAACCACCAGCGGCCGCCTTCGCGCACGAGTGAAACCGAACAATCGGCCGATATGTTGAATGAATCCGGCAGGCTCACCTCGACGGCGCCGTTGGCCACGCCGATGGTAAAATGGCTGCCCTGGCCAAAGGCATGCCCAATCCCATCCAAAATCGCATGCGTTGGCGCCGGGCGGGGCCCGGGCACGCGCCCTTTGAGCAGGCGCGCTTCCCAGACGGGCGCGTTGGCGCGACGGGCGAAGGACAAGGGGACGGCGATGTCCACGGGCACGTCGGCCAAATCTTCGGGCACCGTCAATCGGGACTCACCAAAGCGGGCGGCGCCGGCGGCGGCGGCGCCCGCCGGGAGGCGCAAAATCCGGTGGTGGCCGACGGCGCGCAGGCGGGCTTCCACGCCGGGGATATGGGCGGCACGCTCCGTGAGCGCGATGGTGCACGGCTCCGAGGCATGAGGCGAATTGTGCAGAAATGTCTGCAAGCCCTGGACGAGCGTGGCGACAAAGGCCGCAGCGTCCGTTACGAGTTGTTCGCGTTTGGCGAGCAATTCGTATCCGCGAGTAGCGGTATTGATGTGAAACCGGTGTTCGGGCGCATCACTAAAGAGGAAATCCTTGGTCTGGCGGAAGAACATCTGCTCGACTTGGCCGTCCTCGAGAATGTCGAAGGCGGTGTGGCGCAAGAATCGGTTGGCCATGGTGGCGGTGACGTGCTTGAGCAAATGCGTCAGGCCTGACTGCGGCAGATGAAGGAAATCTTTGCGCGCGAGTTGTTCCTCGGAAGTGAGCAAGGTGAGTTCCGTGCCTTCGAGACAGAGGTCGATGACGACGACGGGCAGGGTAGGATTGAACCCGTTGGCCCGGGGATCGCAGAGTGCCGCGCAGGCTGAGTCCACGATGCCGACGAGCGGCAATTTGAGTTCGTTCGCCATGCCGAGCAGCAGTCCGATTTTCTCGTCTTCGGTGGCGGCGTCCTTGAGGTAGGATCCCGGCACGGCGAGCACGACGCGGTCGGACGAGGTCAGTTTGATCTGCTCGGTGTATTCGCGAAAAAAATGGAACGCGAGTTGGGAGAAGGGAGCGGGCTTGCCGATGGGACCGAGAGTGGAAGGTTCATGGGCCAGTCGGGTCCAAAAAGAATGTCTCACGCGCCGGGGGTGCACGAACCACTGCTCTTCCGCGACCCGGCCAAAACTGTACGTTTGTCCGTCGTAATAGGCAAAGCCAGGCCAGTCCGAGCCTCGGCTGGCATCCGTTTCCGTGGCGACCTGGGCTTCACTCTTATCTTTGTCGAATGTCGCTGCCCGGAAACCGGCGTCGCACATCTCAATTCCGATGGTGGGCATGGAGGGTTAGACGCGGGTTAGGAGAAAAGGGCACTCGTTTCTTCCTTCGTCGGCACCTTCATCATATCGATCAATTTGTCGCGGCAGAACGTCTGCGTTTCGATGATGAAGGACTCCTGGCGGGATTGCACGAGGTGCAGGAAGAACATGAGGACGATACACATCGTCAGACCGACGAACGTCGAGTTGAAGGCGTGACCCAGATTTTGGGTGACGGGGGAGATGTCGCCCTTGATCGCCTGTTCGGCGAAGGAAAGCGCCTCACCAATGCCCCGCACCGTGCCGATAAACCCGATGGCCGGAATGGCCCACGCGATGTACCGCACGAGCGAGAGCGCGGAATCGAGGGTATCGCTGGCCAACTCCGCGCGCTCGCGGATCGCGTTGGCGGCGTCCTGCACGGAGTTGGTCGCGTGGAACCGATGGAGGGCGGCGAGCAGGCACTCAGGCAACAATCGTTCGCGCCAGTGGGGGTTTCGCTCGATGGCCGCCTTGAGCTCTTTGTATCGGTCAAGTGCGTCCTCGGGAATAATGCGTTCACCGGGTTGTAACCGGATGAAGTCGTTCTTGAACAGGCTGCGCTCGCGCGTGATGTGACCGAGTTTGTAGGTCAGGACGATCATGCCCCACATGCAAAAGACGATTTCCCACTGCGGTTCGCGATCCTTGATGACCATGTAAATGGAGCGCTCACCCAGTTTGGCGTTCGCCCCGCCTTGCGCGGCTCGCAGTCGTTGCTCGACCATCAGGTCGTTGGCCCGGGGAGTGACCACCATGTGGTAGTAAATCTCCATGGATATCGTCGAAAATAGAAACGCGATCACTGGAACCAAGAACTCGATGGAGAGAATCCCCTTGTTTCGTGAAATCATAGGAATAAAAATTGCTGTGGCTCAAACCCCGGCCGGCCGCCAATAAATGTTCAAACTATGCGCGATTTCAACCATCGTCAGAAAAACAGCCCGCTTTTCGGGAGGAATCGCATATTCGGCTGACCAGAAAACGAACACCCCTTCTCAGGGCGAGTCTAAACACGTAACTAACCTGTAACCAGAATTCGCTTCCTCCCATGGAGAATTCCCTCATTTATCCAGGCAAGCCCGTGAAAAAAATCGTATGTTCCGTTACCGCCTTGGCCGTCCTTGGCCTGGGTGGATGTTCCTCGGTAGCTCCTTCGAAAACGGCCAGTGGGGCCGGAACCGGGGCCGCGATTGGCGCCGCCGGCGGTGCGGTCGTGGGGAACAACAGCGGTATGGGCACCGGGACCGGGCTGATCGGGGGTGCGGCGGCCGGCGCGATCATTGGCGGCCTCGTCGGCATGGTGCAGGATGCCAAGGATCGGAAGGAACAGGATCGCTTGGCGCAGGAGCGCGCGTACCAGCAGGAACTCGCGAAGAAGCGGGCCCAGGAGGCGAAGTTGAAGGCGACGATGGACGAGGAAATGGCCATCGCCGAGGGTTTCCGGATTTCCGAAATGGAACTGGGCGACGCGCAGAAGAAGCTCGAACTTTCCCAGGAGCATCTCAAGCGGCTCCAAGGCGAGCGTAACGCGGCCCTGGCGAAGAAAAAATCGCTCGACGAGGCGCATGAAAAGACCCTCGCCACCGAGGCGGAGATTGCCCGGCTTGAGGAAGAACTGGCCCGACTCAAGGGTGACGACATTTCGCTGAAATCCCCCGGCGAAGAACTGGCGCAAAAGAAGACCGATGCCCCCGGTGCTCCGGCGGCGACCAAGCCAGGGATTTAGGCCCGATTTCCGCTTCCCCAACTCCAGCCCTGCCCGCGGCTTTTTCAGCCATGAATCTCCATGCCTTCTCTCGTAGTTGGACGCACTTGGTGATCGTTGGTTTTGCCGCTTTCTCGGCGGGTTGTAACTCCTCCACGTACAAGGTCAAAGTTGATGCCATCACCAAACCAGTGTCGAAGTCGGAAGCGCAGTCCTACAAACTGAAAAGCAAGAATCCGGCGCTGGGGGATGAAAATCTCCGCTACAAGGAGGCGGCGGATTTTGTGAAGACCGCCTTGTCGGGCAAGGGGATGTACGAGGCGGCGAGCGAGGACAAAGCGGATATGATCGTCGAATTCGATTACGGGATGGAGGCGCCCCGGACCAAGATGGAAAAGGTTAGCGTGCCGGTTTACGCGCAGGTCGGTGGCGGTGTGCGCTACGACACCGTGCCGGTCACCGACGCCAAAGGGAACACGACTTTCCGCACGGTGGCCGTCTACGAGGCGCCGCGCAACGAACTCGTAGGCTACGACAATGCACCGCGCCAGGTGACGATTTACGAAAAATACCTTCGCATCACCGCGCGTGAAAACAAGGCCGCGAGCGAGGGGCGTCCGCCGGCCGAACTCTGGAGCATTCAAGCGAGCGCGGAGGACGAGAGCAAAGATTTGCGAAAATACCTGCCGATTATGGCGTCGGCCACGATCGACTACATCGGGCAGGATTCCAGTAACCAGAAGGTCGTCAAAGTTCGGGACAATGGTCCGGGCGTGGAATTTGTGCGCAAAGGGGTGTCGGATAGTGCTCCGGTTTCGAATCAACCACAGTCGGCGACCCCCAAGATCTGAGGCCGGCGCCTAGAGGGGTGAGCGCGGAGACGATCGCCGCCGGTTGATTTATTTGTCGACGAGGACGTCGGCGATGGCGTCGAGCAGTTCCCGCGGCGTGAACGGTTTTGCGAGCGCCCGTTTGGCGCCAATCTTTGCCGCGATCTCAAGATAGACATCAGAGTTACTGCGTCCGCCGGAAATCGCGATGATCGGTAGGTTTGGGCGCTCGCGCAGCAGTTCCACGATGGTCTCGACCCCCTCTTGAACGGGCA
>CANJNJ010000199.1 GCA_947474995.1 Opitutaceae bacterium
ACAGGGCAAGTGGCGTTTCCTGGCCTGGCAGTCCGCGAAGCTCCCCGCTCCCACGACGCCGGCCGCCAAGAAGTAAGGTCCCCCGAAGTTCTGCGTCCACCGGTCGTGCCCTTCCGGGACGAGCCACGAACGGAAGCCCGTTCGGCAACTCCGGTGGATGAACCCTCTCCTTGCTGTCATTCTTCGCTAACGCCCAGAATGACAAAAGGGAATTTGGTCTCGAACTTATCCTCCGACCCCGGTCTCTCCGAATTCTCATGAGTCTGCTGATCATCTCCTCGAGCCTTAACTCGGACAGCAACAGCCGCATCCTCGCCAAGGAAGCGGAGCGAATCCTGCGCGCCGACGGTCACGACGTCACGCTGCTCGATTTGCGCGATCTGCCCCTGCCCCTGTGCGATGGCGAGAAGGCCTACGAACATCCGAATGTCCTGAAGGCCGATCAGTTTGTCAGCCACGCGACCGGCATCATCATCGCGACACCGATCTACAATTACGACGTGAACGCGGCGGTGAAAAACCTGATCGAGCTCACGGGCGACGCGTGGGAGAACAAAGTCGTCGGGTTCCTGTGTTCCGCCGGCGGGCCCGGCAGTTTCATGTCGATCATGGGCCTCGCCAACAGCCTGATGCTCGACTTCCGCTGCGTCATCGTCCCGCGATTTGTCTACGCCCTGGGCAACGCCTTCGAAAACGACGCGATCACCGACGCCAAGATTTCGGCCCGCCTCGTCGAGTGCGTGCGCGCGACCGCGCACATGGCCACGGTCTTGAAAAAGACCGACTAGCGCCTTCCCCGGCGCCCGCCAGACACGGAAGCTGCGCGCGGTTCAGAATTCCGCCCGCCCGCCTCCCAGCGATTAGGCGGCGAACCAGGCACCTCGATCCGAACCTCCGCGCGGCATAATACCGGCTTCCACCATAGGCGTCGTGTCACCTATTGGGTTACACGACGCCTTTGAGCCTTCGCAGAAATCGTCGATTCGTTTTGGGGGGCCGGAGCGCCCAACCCGGAAGAGGCGAACGGGAAGGGCCGGCGGTGACTTGGTCCGTCGATGGCGCGCGCACCGGCTCAAAACCGGAACGTATACTGAAATTTCGTCGAGATTTTGCTGTCCTGGGGACGAAAGCTGGTGCCGCCGTTGGGATCCTGAATCCAGCCCTGGCCGTAAACGAGAAACAGATCCCGGCCAGGCTGCAGGGTCCAGCGCACCCGGCTCTGCAGGCCGAGGTTGCGCGAGCGATTGTCGTATTGAACCAGGTTGGAAAACGACAGGTACGGCGACACGGAATAGTTCACCGTCGCGGTGTGGATGCGCGCGGTGAAATGACCTTCCGGCAACCGCGCGAAAGTCTGGTTGGCGGTGAAGCTGAACGTAAACCAGGGCGGCAGCTTGTAGGTGACCGAGGTCGTGATCTGCTCGGCGGATCCCGACCAATAGTCGCCCCAGGAAATATTGACGCTGCCCGACACGCGACGCTTCGTCGCCGACGCCAGGCTGGTCTTGAAACGGGTGAAGCGGTATTCGCCCGGCCGGAGCACCACGCCCGGGGCAATCGCGAAGGGCTCGAACAGCCGCTCGTAAATCCAGTTGGGGTCGGCCACGGTGTGGACGGCGTCCCCCGATTTGAAATGCCAGTCGAGCGGGGTGATATACAGGTCCCAGCTCTCGGTCTGGCCGGTGCTGAGCCGCTCGAAGCGCGTGTAGTAGATGTCATGAAACATCTGCTGGATCTTCAGGAAATCCGGCCGCGGGTTGTAGCTGGCCGCCGCGCGAAACATCCGGACGTTGCTCCGTTGCACAAAGCCGAGTCCTGGACGGAAGTCCTTCGGGATTTCGCGGATCGCCACCTGGGCGTCGAACCGATCGTTCGGATACTTCGCGGCGAAACCGTAGGACCAGTCGTCGCCGCTGACGCCGCGGTTGACGCTGCGCAGGCCAAACGCGTCGATGAAGAAATTGCGCTGCCCGCCGAGGAAGTGGGACGTGGCCAGATGGAGGTCGGCCCCAAAGGTCTGGCCCGATTTTCCGGGCGCGGGATTGCCGTCCGTGAAAATGATCCCGACATAAGATTGCTCGAACAGGTTCTGCTTGGCGCGGCCGACGAGGAACGTCTTGCCCTCGACGAACGAGGTGTCCCCGGTGCGGACGCCGAGCAGACCGAGATCGGTGCGGCCGGCCTTGCCCGTCAATTTGAGTCCGGCATCGATGGGCACTTCCTGGCCGCCGGCGAGGCCGACCTGCCGGCTGAAAAACGGATAGATATCCGCCCCGACGGCGGCAATGCCTCCCGCGGGCGTGGGCCCGATGCTGGCGAAGTTAAACACGCCGGCATCTTCCAGGAAGAACGAGCGCTTCTCGGGCAGGAGCACCGAAAAACGGGAGAGATTAATCTGGCGCGCATCGACCTCGGTTTCCCCGAAGTCGGTGTTGATCGTGCCGGTGAGTTTCAGACTCGGCGTGACGTTGTAGAAAACATCCAGTCCGCCCCGACCACGGAGCGTGTCCTTCCCGGTGGCATCCGTGTGCAACCAACTCCCCGCCGCATAGGGCCGCACGTCCAGACCGATGCCCTGCTTAAGCCCGTCGAGATTGGTAATCTGCCCCGCCTCCGACATCTGGAGAAAAGGCGTTTGCAGCCGGGCACCCGACCACCGGATTTCCTCCAGCTTGCGGTAGACGCTGCGCGAAACGTTGAAACCCCAAACCGGTTGTCCGGCGGGAAAGCTCAGGCTCTTGAACGGAATCGCGAATTCCGCCACCCAGCCGTGGTCGGTCCGACGTGTGCGCACATGCCAGATGGCGTCCCAGTTCGTATTCAGCTGCTCACCCGAGGACAGCAGGCCGTCGACCAAGGCGCCCGAGGGATTGGTCGCGAAATAGAAGGCGTTGCGCTGGTCGCGGAACGTATCGAGCAGAATCTCGATGCGATCGTCCGCCCCGAGAGCAGCATCGCGCGACATCTGCGTGCCGATGACCCGGCGGGGCTCGGAGTCGTAGGCCACAACGCCGATGTAAAGATTGTCGGCGTCATGGAGGAGCGTGACGTCGGTTCGCTCGGTCGGAGCCAGGCCGGGCAGGGGCTGCCGCTGAATCAGCGTGCCGATCTTCGGCGCGGTGCTCCAGATCGGCTCATCGAGCAGGCCATCGATGGTGATCGGCCCCGCGGTGAAAGTCACCGGTGCGGATCGCGTGGACTCGGTGAGCGGGGCAGGTTGGGCGATCGCCACCCCGGCCGGAAGTCCGAGCAGCCCCGCCCAGCCCAAGGCTGCCACCACGGGCACGAACCACCGATGGAGGGCAGGGCATGGATAATAATGCATGAAGGGGAGCGAGGGATTAATGCGGGGGGGGGCTTTAAAATCCAGAACGCGGGGATATTTCCAAGAGGATTTCCCGGCAGGCCACGCCATGAGCAGATCGCCGGGTCAATTCCTGCGCAGGAAATACCAAAGTCCGCGCAGAATGTGCGCGTTGACGGGCGCAAGATGGGGTCATGAACCTCCCCCTCCACCTTCACCTCGCGCAATACTCCCGGCGCCTGACTTGGTTCATGGCCGCCGCTTGGCTGTTCATCGCGTTGAAATGTACTGTCGTTTGGTGGGCCATGCAGCACTGGAGCGTGCCGTTTCATCCGCTGTGGATTGTCGCCCCGACTCTCGTGTTCGCGGCTTTGGCGACAACGCTTTGGCTGACCCACGTAGAGGACTGAGCCGGAACGAGGCAGTCGGAGGGAGTCTTCTTTGCGGGGGCAAATCACCCGATATTGCTCCCGGCCGCGCCGTTCTCCTAGCGTGGGCCCATGCTTACCCCAAAATTGGCCGCGGCCACGGTCCTGGCCGGTCTGCTGGCGCTCGTTAATCCGTCCAAGGCTTCCGCCGCCCAAGCTTCCGCCACGCCCAAGCTCAACGTCCTCCTGATCCTCGCCGACGACCTCAACTGCGACCTCGGTTGCTACGGCGCCACCGAGGTCAAGACGCCCAACATCGACGCGCTCGCCGCCCGTGGGGTCCGGTTTGAACACGCCTACTGCCAGTTTCCGCTCTGTTCGCCGAGCCGTTCGTCGTTCCTCACCGGGCGCCGGCCCAACGTGACCGGCGTGCTCACCAACCCAGCCGCCAATCCGCTCTCGCCCAATTTTCGCGAAAAAATTCCCGACACGATTACGCTGCCCCAGCAGTTCAAACTGCAGGGCTGGTTCGCCGCGCGCATCGGTAAGCTGTATCATTACGGCGTACCCAACGATATCGGCACCTCGAGCCTGGATGACTATTCCTCCTGGGACCTCGTGATCAATCCGCGCGGACGGGATCGCGAGGAGCACAGCCGAATCTTCACGATCAACCCGCCCGACCTCGGCGCCTCGCTCAGCTGGCTGGCCGACGAGGGGAAGGACGCGGAGCACACCGACGGCATTGGCGCCACCGAAGCCATCCGGCTGATGGAAAAATTCCAGCAGGAGGCCCGGCCCTTTTTCCTCGGCGTAGGCTTCTACCGCCCGCACACGCCTTATGTCGCGCCGCAAAAGTGGTTCGACCTCTACCCGACCTCACAGATCAAGCTGCCGGTGCAAAGCGCCGACGACCGGGCCCGGCAGCCCGCGGCGGGCTACCTCAGCTCCAAGCCTGAGCAGGACACCATGAGCGACGATCTCCGTCGCCAGGCGATTCAGGGATATCACGCCGGCACGTCGTTCATGGACGCGCAGGTCGGGCGGGTGGTCGAGGCGGTGGATCGGCTGGGACTGGCGAAGAACACCATCATCGTTTTCCTGAGCGATCACGGCTACCACCTCGGGGACCATGGGCTCTGGCAGAAGCGCAGCCTTTTCGAGCGCAGCGCCCGCGTGCCACTGATTATCGCCGCGCCTGGCGCCCGGGCCAACGGCCACAGTGCCGCCGCGCCCGTGGAGCTCGTCGATCTCTATCCCACCTTGACCGCGCTTTGCGGGTTCGAGCCGCCCGCCTACGTTGACGGCAAAAGCCTCCGCCCCATCCTCGACGACGCCACGCAGAGCGTGAAACCCGCCGCTTTCAGCCAAACGCGGTATCCGGGTAACATCGAGGGCTACGCCGTCCGAGCGGGACGCTGGCGCTACATCGAATGGAACGGCGGCGCAGGCGGACGGCAGCTCTTCGACGAGGAGGCCGATCCCGCTGAAGCACACAATCTGGCGGCCGATCCCGCGCAGGCCGCGAGAGTGGCCGAACTCAGTGCATTGATCGGGCCGATTCGCGCGCACAAATAGCGCATCGCGACCGACCGGCGCGACCAAGCCACCGGCGGCGGCCTGCCGGTGGCTGCCTGCCTTCGCCTGCCCTGCGGGCGAAAGAATCGCCCCCACCGGTTTGGACCTCGATCGCCAGGTGCCAATTTCATGTCACGGCCGTGACATGAAATTGGCACCTGAGGACGGAGGCCACCCGACCCGACGGGGTGCTCGAAAAATCAAGATTAGGTCCAGCTTCCGCTGAGGCATCTCTCCGCTTTACGCCCAGCCCGGCCGGGCTATGATCCCCGGACATGTCGTCCTCCCCCGCCAAGCGATTTGTCGGCATTTTGAGCGACGAACTACATGCGCTGGAGCCGGACGGAGAGGCCCGGCAGTTTCCGGCCGGTCACGTGATTTTTTCGGCGGGCGATCCCGGCGACGGCTTTTATGTCGTGGAGTCGGGGCGGGTCCAGATCGTCGCCAACGTGGCCCAAGGTGGGCAACGGGTACTGGCGACGATCGGGCCCGGTGATTTTTTTGGCGAGATGGCGGTGGTCGATGACGCACCGCGCTCCGCCAGCGCCGTCGCCGAACTGGAAACCCGCGCGTTCTTCCTCGGGCGGGACAAGCTCCTGCAACTGCTCGGACGGCGACCCGAGCTCGCCCTCAACATCATTCGCGAATTCAGCATCCGCATGCGGGCGCTGAATAACAAATACGTCGACGAGATCGTCCAGGCCGAGCGGCTGGCGGTCATCGGCCGCTTCGCCGGCACGATTGTCCACGATTTCAAGAACCCCTTCACCATCATCGGGCTCGCCGCCGAACTCGCCTGCAGCGATGAGACGACCGCCCCGATGCGCCACAAAGCGCAGAATAAGATTGCCCAGCAGGTCGACCGGATGACCAACATGCTGCAGGAGTTGATCGAGTTCACCAAGCCGAGCGGCCAAAAGCCGCTGCTGCGTCCGATCGATTTTGCCCGCTACATGAATCCGCTGGCCGAAGAGATTCAGCAGGAAATCGGGGAACGCGGCGTCAAACTCGAGCTGGCGACCCCGCCGCCCAACCTCGCCGTCCGGGCCGATCCCCAGCGGCTTTCCCGGCTGTTCTACAACCTGCTCAACAACGCGGTCGACGAGATGTCGGACGGCGGCAAGATCTTCCTGCGCTTCATCGCGACCCCGGAGGAACTGCGCGTGGAAGTGGAGGACACCGGCAAGGGCATTGCGCCGGAAATTGCGGATTCGCTCTTCAAACCCTTCGCCACCCACGGCAAGGCGCACGGCACCGGGCTCGGCCTCACCATCTGCAAGAAGATCGTCGAGGACCACGGCGGCCGAATCTGGGCGACCAGCGTCGCCGGCAAGGGCGCGACGTTTTCGTTTACGCTGCCGTTGGGGAAATAACCGCCCGCCCCGGTCAGTTATTTCCCCGGAATCTTCCAATAATCGTTGTCCACATGCGCCGTGCGCATGAGCTCCGTCACGCGGGCCACCACCTCGGAGTTCTGGGCGGCCACGTCGACCTTCTCGCCGAGGTCATGGGCCAGATCGTACAACTGCATGGGAGCAGAGGCGACCGCCGGTCGGATGCCTTTCCAGCGGCCCTCGAGCAGCACCGCCTGGGTCACGCCACCTTCGTAGAATTCCCAGTAGAGAAACGCGTGCTTGGGCTGCGCCCCGCGACCGAACAAGGTCGGCGCGATACTGATGCTGTCGAGATTGGCCGGCGGCCTGGCGACCGTGACTTCGGCGAAGGTTGCCATCATGTCGCCGAAATAGCCGACGTGCCCGGATTGCGAGCCTGACTTAATCCGACCCGGCCACCGCGCAATAAAGGGCACGCGGATGCCACCGTCTTTTAGGCTGCGTTTGATCCCGCCAAGGGGGCCGCCGGCATTGAAAAACGCCGGATCATAGCTTGGCCCACCTTCCCGATGCGGCCCGTTGTCGCTGGTGAAGATGACGAGCGTGCGCTCGTCGAGTCCGAGCCGCTGGAGCTGCGCCAGGAGCGCCCCGACGTCGCGGTCCATCCGGGTAATCATCGCGGCGTGACCTTTCTGCGCGTCGTTCCAGGGGCGATCGGTGTAGGGCGCGTCGTTGGGCACCTCATTACCGTCCCCGAGCGCGCTCGACCGCTCGTTGTTGCCGTGCGGCGCCGTCAGCGCGAGATAGAGAAAAAACGGCCGGCTCTTG